>CAZKVP010000042.1:0-2927 GCA_964556215.1 uncultured Phycisphaeraceae bacterium | reverse complement strand
GGACGACGAACTGGTCGAAATCGTGCCCAGCGAAATCCGCATGCGCAAGAAGCACTTGAAGGAGTCGGACCGCAAGCGGGCCGGCAGCAAGAACATGAACAACTGAGCATGATTTGAAGGAAAACCCCGGCGCAAGCCGGGGTTTTTTGATTTCAGAGAAGAGATATTTTGAGCCCTCCCGTATACTCAAACCATGAAAGAAAAGGCTTTTCCAACTGCCGTTGATCCCACAAAGGTAGGAACCTATCCCGCCACGGTTGGATCCGGTGGCGGATTTGTGTGGGACGAAGTGCTCGAATATCGCGTTTGGTGTCACCCTGAACAAGGCGCACCGGATGAAGATGACGGCAATGATTATTTTTATTCTTTCGCTACTTACACCGAAGCACAAGAATGTACTCAGGATATTCCCGGAGCCGAGAAGCCACTCGCATTGATTTTGCAGCGAGAACACATCAATGAAACTAAGCCTGGACATTATGTTCACGTCACCACGGAACGAATAACTGAGTGGCCGGTCGAATTCTTGAAGCGTCCCCGGCGAACGCCATCCACCATTCCTGACTTTCTGGCGCCCAACTCACCACCCAACCGGCTCAATATTCTCCGCGGCGAAATCCCGTGAAGCAATCCAGATGATGAAGTAGCCTTTTAACCATCGGTAGGGTTGTTCATATATTCTTCCGCCACACATTCGTCTCCCGCTTCTCAAACCCCAAGCGCAAGTACAGCCGGTTCGCCGCCTCGCGCTGCGGGCGCGAGGTCAGGTACACGCCACTGGCGCCATGGGACTTCGCCATGCCCACCGCCGCCTTAATCAATGCCTCGCCCAGCCCTTGATTGCGGTGCGCGCCATCCACCGCCACATCCTCGATCCACGCCTG
This sequence comes from uncultured Phycisphaeraceae bacterium, assembly GCA_964556215.1. Taxonomy (GTDB): domain Bacteria; phylum Planctomycetota; class Phycisphaerae; order Phycisphaerales; family Phycisphaeraceae; genus CANIYR01. The sequence goes on along the minus strand of CAZKVP010000042.1, from coordinate 2,043 downwards.
CACGCCCGACAACTTGCGGATGACGACGAGCAGCGTCATGCCGACGATGCGACCACTTGCGCCGCGTGCGATAAGCAGGTCATGGGTGGGGGAGGCCAGCAAGTCCGCCAGTTGCGCCAAGCTCAACGCCGGGCTATCTGGCGCCAGTTGCGTGAGCAAGGCGTTGAGGTCGGTTAGGTCGGCGGGGGTGGGGGAAAGAAGAGAATGGACCATTGGGTGAAAAACCGTTTCTTTATTGAAGACGCTTTCGTTTACCAAAGCTGTAAATGTATTTTCGAACTCAAGCCTTGGCCTCCAGCCATTGGCGGGGAGTCATCACCGTCACGCCGCCACGAATCTTGACGGGGAAATCCTTGGTGTTCCCCGTCACCAAAACTGCCTGCGTCGCTTTGGCCAAGGCCAAGAAGACCAGATCATCCGGATCGGGGCCCTGCAAGGGCCAAGGCGAAGGATCGGGGTGGTGGTAGGCGGCCATAAGGAATGCGTCCACCCACGGCGGAGGAAAACCGTGTTTTTGGAATTTCGGATTCGCAAGCGTCCCGGCGTATTCATCGGTGATCGCGGGACAGACGAAAGCCGGGGCCTCCAGCAGGAGGACGCGCTCCAAGACCTGCGATGGCGCCGAACCCCAGCGCAGCCCGGCGGAGACCAAGATGTTCGTGTCGAGGATGACGGAGGAATTCACCGCTTCCCCCGCTTGGAGCGCCGATAGGACTTGATTTCCGCGTTGATTTCTTCGTCGGTGATCTTGTCGCCGCCGGAAGCGGCGGCGCGAAGCTGGCCTTGGCGAAGCAGCATGACGGCGCGCAAGCCGTCGAGCCGTTTCATCAACTCGTCGCGGAGTTCGTCCTCCACGGGAAACAGCACAAACTCGCTGTCCCGGCCGGCCAAAACGGCCGGCTGGTCGGGGTGCTTGAGGGCGGATGCGCCGCTGCGCTGGAAGTCACGAAGGGGGATGGTTTGCATGGGAAAATCCTTGGGTGGCTGGATTGTCGCCGAAATGGCGACAAAGGGCAAGCGGTAGGGATAGTGCCCCGGATTCCCCGCTATCCTTCCCTCCCCGATTCACCGCTTTTCCCCCCCTTGGCAAGGACGCCATGACCACCCCCGCTTCCCCCGTTTCCGCCGCCCCCCAATTCCTGCCGCCCGCCGAGGCGCGCAAGCCCCTGCACATCACCGCGATCGCCAAAGAGGCCGGCCTCAAGGTCACCGGCGTGGCCGCCGTGGCGCAATTGATCGCCGAGGGCGGCACCGTGCCCTTCATCGCCCGCTACCGCAAGGAAGCCACCGGCGACCTGGATGAAGTGGCGATCACCACCATCCGCGACCGCCTGGTGCAGATGGAGGAATTGGACTTGCGCCGCGACACCGTGCTGCGCTCCATTCACGAGCAGGGCAAACTTTCCGACGACCTCAAAGCCAAAGTGCTCGGTGCCGCCACCCTATCGGCGCTGGAAGACATCTACCTGCCCTTCAAGCCCAAGCGCCGCACCCGCGGCATGATCGCCAAGGAGCGCGGGTTGGAACCCCTGGCCAACTTTATTTTGGAACACATGCAATCTGGCAACGCCGATGTCATGGCCGAGGCGCAAAAGTACATCAAACCGCAAGCCGAAAAAGACTTGGCCGTGCCGGACGCCGCCGCCGCGCTCGCCGGCGCCCGTGATGTGATCGCCGAAGCCGCCAGTGAAAACGCCGAAGTGCGCGCCAAGTTGCGCAAGTTGTACGAGAGCGAGGCGCAACTGACTTCCAAGGTGCTGATGGGCAAGGAAGAGGCCGGCGCCAAATTCCGCGATTACTTCGAGTGGAGCGAACCGGCCAAGACCGCGCCCTCACACCGTGTGCTGGCCGTGCGCCGCGGCGCCACCGAAGGCTTTCTCTCCTTCACCGTGCAGCCGCCGGAAGAAACCGCTTTGGCCGCGCTGGAAAACCACTACGCCCCGTCAAGCAACGCCGCCGGCGAGCAGGTGAAATTGGCGCTCAAAGATGGCTTCAAGCGCTTGCTGTCGCTGTCGATGGAAACCGAAATGCGCCTGAGCATGA
>CAZKVP010000041.1:6858-26402 GCA_964556215.1 uncultured Phycisphaeraceae bacterium | reverse complement strand
CAGGCCCTGCGGGGCATACAAAGGATAGTGGCACATCACCACCACCCCGTCATCCGGCCCCAAGCGGTCCAACACCATTTCGGTGGCCAGCAATTGCGCCTGGTCCAGCCGCCCGCGCGAGGAAAGGACGCGCGGGCAGGACGAATCCAACTGCAGCACATGCCAGCGGCCGCCGATCGCCGTCATTTTTGGAAATTGTTCGGGAACGCCGAAGGCCCAACCCATTTCCCCTTCCATCATTTTGTGGCGGGCCGAGGAAAAGGTGTAGCGGTCATGGTTGCCGGGAATGGCCAGGATCGGCACCCGCTCGCGCAGACTTTCCAGCACGGTGCGGGCATCGGCGAACTCGCGGCGCAAGGCCGTGGTGGTCAGGTCGCCGGTGAGCAAAGCCCAATCCGGACTCAACGCCAAGGCCCGTTTGATCAACCCCGGCAGCAATTGGTGGTCAAAATGGCGGCGGCGGTTGAGCAGCAGGTTGGTCTGGCCGAGCACGCGCTTGGAAAACCATTCGTGCGGCAACAGCCACGCGCGGTAGAAATGCAGGTCGCCCAGTAAAAGAAGCCGCATGATTTAGTCCAATTCTCCGGATTGTTCACCAAGCGCCACGCCGCAGGCATCATCGCAGGTTTCCAACGCCGCGCCGAAAGCCTCCGGCGGCAACGTTTTTTCGTAGGCGGCGCCGGGCCCATCCGCCCCGTACCAGACGTCGAGCGCCGCGCGCCAATCCTCCAGCGTGCGCACCCTGATGAAGGCCGCCTTGACCTCGTCCCCGCGCGGGTGCAGCCGAGAAAATTTGATGCCGAATTTGCGCATCTCGCGGCCGGCCACCGCCTCGCCGTTCAATTGCGCAGCCAATTCAAAATGCTCCTTCAGCACCGCCCGCTGCTGAAGGATGCCCGGCACCCGGGTCAGGTCGGCCGCGTCACCGGAACGCAAAAAGGCCTGCGCCTGCTCGAACACCCACGGGTTGCCGATGCAACCGCGCGCCACCGAGACCAGGTCCACCCCGGTTTCGTCGAGCATTTTGAAAATATCCGCCGCGCACCAAATGTCGCCGGAGCCGCCAATGACAAAGTGCCGCGCTTTGGCGGCCGATCCGTAAGTGTCCATGAGTTCGCGCAAAAACGGCCGGTAGCCCGGGCCCCGGTATTTTTGCGCCACCGTGCGGCTGTGCACCACCGCGCCGGACAAGCCCAGCCTCATCGCCCGCTCGAAAATGCGGGTGAAGGATTGCGCCATCTCCGGCGTGTCGTCATAGGCGCGGCGCAACTTGACCGTCACCGGCACTTGCCCCCCCACCGCCGCCATCACCGATTCCAAAATCTCGATGGCTTCATCCGGCACCGACAGCAAGTGGCCGCCGCGGGCTTTTTTCTTGATTTTCTTGACCGGGCAGGCCAGGTTGACATCCACAATGTCATAACCCAACTCCACCAGGATTTTGGCGCCCAGGGCGATTTCCTTGGGATGCGATCCCATCAACTGGCCCACGATCGGCGCGTCCGGCCCGTGGTCGCCGGGGAACACCCTGGCAGCCTCCAACCCCTTGCCGCCGTTGATGAGGAACTGATCCAGCATCGCCTCGGTCACGCACAAAGGGCAGCCGTGCTGACGGGCCACCTTGCGCATGGCGTAATCGGAATAACCCGCCAGCCCCGCCTGAAAGAAGGGGGCGGTCACACTCACGCGGCGGGAACCCATGGCAGGCGGGCCAAAGACGATCATTGGGGGATTGTAGCCGTGCTCCCAATGGCTCCTTGAAGCCCCCGCGAATAACCCGCGTGTGCATGAAAAAACGCAGGCTGCGGCCTGCGTTTTCATCGGATTGGTTTTTTGAAGCCTCAATCCCCGGCGCCCAAATCCTCGCCGCCGGCTTCCCAGTCGTCGGCTTCGATGTCGCTTTGGTGGTGCAGATGGTCCTCGGTGTAGCCGGCGCCGACGCCTGCCTCGCCGATGACGGCCGGTTCCTTGAAGCCCTTCTTGCGTTTTTCGGCCCGGGCCTCGACGCGTTCGCCGGCGGTCTGCTTGAGTTTGCCCTTGATCTCGATCTTTAGCGGCACTTCGCTCCAAGGCATGCGGTCGCGCAGGTGGTTGTCCAGGAACTGCAGGAAGTTGCGGTCGAACAACGTGGCGTCGTTGACGAACAACTGCACCGTCGGCGGATTCACCTCGACCTGGGTCGCGTAATAAATTTTCGGCTGCTTGCCGGACTTGGTTTTCGGCGGGTTGTCCTGCATCAGGGCCTGCACGGCATCGTTGAGCTCCGAGGTGGTGACCTTGTGGTTGGCCTGAAGGCTCAGGTTGAAGGCCATGCCCAAGGCATCCTTCACGCCGTCGGATTTCTTGGCCGACACGAACACGATGGGCGCATAGGACAGGCCCTTCAATTCCTTGTCGAGGTAGGTGACGTATTCGTCGGTGGTGTGCTTGTCCTGCACCAGGTCCCACTTGTTGACCACGATCACCGCCGGGCGGTGGTGCTTGGTGATCTCGCCCACCAGTTGGATGTCCACGTTGGAAATGGGCAGGGTGGCGTCCACGATCAGCATGCACACATCGGCGCGGCGCACCGAGCGCAGCGAACGGTGCTGCGAATAAAACTCGATGGAGTCCTGCAAACTTTTGGTCTTGCGCACGCCGGCGGTGTCGATCAGGGTGATGACATGCGAGGCGACCCGGCCGTTTTTCTCGGCCTCGAACTCCATGCGCACGTCCACGCTGTCGCGGGTGGTGCCTTCGATCTCCGAGACGATCACGCGGTCCTCGCCGGCCAGCGCGTTGACCAGGGTGCTCTTGCCGGCGTTGCGCTTGCCCACCACCGCGACCCGCACGCCCTCGTCGCTGGCGCGGGCCGGGGCCTGCCAGTTTTTGAAGTCGATCCTGCCACGGATGGCATCGTGCAATCCGCGCAAACCCCAGCGGGTTTCGGCCGACACCGGCACCGGGTCGCCAAAGCCCAATTGCGCCGCGTTCCAAGCCATGCCCTCGAGGTTTTCGGCGTCCACCTTGTTGGCCACCACCATCACCTGGCGGGCGTTTTTGCCGGCGCCGCGGCTCTCGCGCAGCACACGGGCGAACTTCTGGTCCAGGGCCGTCACGCCTTCCTGCGCATCCATCACGAACAGCACCAAGTCGGCACCGGCCAGCCCGGCGCCGATCTGGCGCTCCACCTCGGCGCCCAGGTCGTCGCGGTCCACGATGCCGTAGCCGCCGGTGTCCATGAGGTAGGCCGGCCACTCTTCGCCGTAATGCTCGCCGGGAACGCGGATGATGGTCTCCACCCGGTCGCGGGTGACGCCGGCGGTGGGATCCACGATGGAAATCTTGCGCCCGGCCAGGCGGTTCATCAGCGACGACTTGCCCACATTGGGGCGCCCCACGATCACCACGCGCGGCAATTGGTCGCGGCCGGTGGCCACCGGCGCGGGTGCGGCCGCCTTGGAGACCGGCGCGGCGGGCGCCACTGCGGCGACCGGGGTGGCGATCACTTCGGGGGCGGCGATTTTCTTGGGAGCCGCCTTGGGAGTGGCCTTGACGGCCGCCTTGGATGCCGCTTTGGGAGCGGTCACTTTCTTGGCGGCGGTCTTTTTGGCCGGAGCCTTCTTGATCGCAGGCTTGACGGCGGCAACTTTCTTGGCGACGGCCTTTTTGGCGACGGCCTTGGGGGCAGCCTTGGCGGCCACCTTCTTTTGGGGCGCCGCTTCCCGCTTCACGGTTTTCTTGGCGACCGCTTTCTTGGCGGCTGGTTTGGCCACGACGGCCTTTTTCACCGGCGCTTTTTTGACGACGGCCTTTTTCACCGGCGCTTTTTTGAGGGCGGGCTTCTTGACCGCAGCTTTTTTGGCGACGGATTTCTTCTTGGGGGCGGCTTTGGCGGCCATGACAAACTCCTGAAAAAGCCGGAAAGAATCCGGGCTTGGCATCCCCGTCTTTTCGCGGGGGAGAACGCGGCCGTCAAAACAACGACACCGACATGATAGCGGATGAGGCCCATGACGGACTCAGGACCGGCCGCATCAATGACAAAAACCCTGCCAATCGCAGGGTTTTTGTCATGCACCCGACTGGAGTCGAACCAGTAACCTCTGCCTTCGGAGGGCAGCGCTCTATCCAATTGAGCTACGGGTGCTCGGAAGCGGCCGCTTAACCGGCGGCTTCGTGCTGTTCGAGCAGGGCCATCAGCGCGGCGGCGTCGGGCGCGGCTTTGAGCGCGGTGCGCAATTTTTCGTCGGTCAGCATGCGGGAGATTTTGGCCAGCGCCTGGATGTGGGCGGCGGTCTGGTCGGCCGACGACACCAGCAGGATGATGAGGTCCACCGGCTTGCGGTCAAGCGAGCCGTATTCGATGGGACTGGGGGCGATGCCGATGGCCATGCGCAGGGCGCCGAAACCGGCCACTTTGCCGTGCGGAATGGCGATGCCAAGGCCGATGCCGGTGGAGCGGGCGTTTTCGCGCTGCCAGATGGCGGCCTTCAACTCGGCCACCCCCGCGATCTCGTGGGTTTTGGCCAGCAGGTCGGCCAATTCGTCGACGGCCTCCCGCTTGGTGGCGCTGGCCAACGGAACCTTGATGCATTGGGAATGAAGAATGTCGGTCAGGCGCATGGGATGAATCTCGTGGAAGGACGCGAAGCGTACCCCGGGGCGGCCGGTTGGGCAAACGGGGCAAAGCAAACCGGGCGGGGCACCCGAATCCACCGCCCCACCGCATGGGCAGCCAAACAAAACCCGCAGGCAGGCAAAAAAACTCCCGCCGGTGGGGCTATGCTTCCCCCATGCGCATTTTCCACGCCTGCATCCTTTCCGGCACCTGCCTTGCCGCTTCCGCCACCGCCCCCGGCTGCTCCACCCTGCCCGCCTCCGGCAGCGCGGCCCAGGTGACGGAGCTGGCCGCACTGGATTATCCGGCCACTGCCGCCTACGGCGACGATTTGCCCGTGATCATCACCCGCGAAAACCGCGACATCCGCCTCAACAACACCGGCACGCAGGCCAAACGCGACTGCGTGCTGTGGGTCAACCGCCAATACGCCTTCCAACTGCCGTTTTTGGGCGTGGGGGCCGACAATGTGGTGGATTTGACCGCCTGCATCAACCGCCATCAGGAACCCTTCCCCGTCGGCTATTGGCTGCGCCCCGACATGGACAAACGCGTGGTGCTGGTCGAGGTGTACGACCCGGCCAAAAAAACGCGCCACCGCCTGATTGCCCGCCCCCCCCAAGACCCTTTTTCGGAAAAATAAAACGCCATGAACGCCCAAGCCCTCTGGTCCGCCTACCGCTCGCAACTGGTCGCCTGCCCCACCTTGGGCCTGGCCCTTGACACCTCGCGCCTGCCCGCCCCCGCAAATTTCTGGGAACAGGCCGACGCCCGCCTGGCCGGCGCCTTTGACGCCATGGACGCGCTGGAACAGGGCGCCATTGCCAACCCGGACGAAAAACGCATGGTGGGCCACTACTGGCTGCGCAACGCCAAACTGGCGCCAAAGCCCGAACTGACGGTGGACATTGAAGGCACCTTGATACAAATCACCTCGTTTGCCCAAGGCGTGCATGCCGGGGCCATCAAACCCGCCACCGCGGCGCGCTTCACCGACATTTTGGTCATCGGCATCGGCGGTTCGGCCCTTGGACCGCAACTGATGGCCGATGCGCTGGGATCGGCGGCCGACAAAATGGGCGTCCACTTTTTGGACAACACCGACCCCGACGGCATCCGGCGCGTGCTGGGGAAGCTGGTCGCCACCGGCAAACTGGCGCAAACCCTGGCATTGGTCATTTCCAAAAGCGGCGGCACCCCGGAAACCCGCAACGGCATGCTGGAAGCCAAAGCCGTCTACGAGGCCAACGGCCTCTCCTTCGCCAAGCATGCGGTGGCCGTCACGGGCGACAACTCCAACCTCGACAAGGTCGCCGTCAACGAAGGCTGGCTGGCCCGCTTCCCCATGTGGGATTGGGTCGGCGGCCGCACCTCACTGTGCTCGGCGGTGGGCCTTTTGCCCATGGCCCTGCAGGGCCTGGACATCCGCGCCTTCCTGGCCGGCGCCGGCGAGATGGACCGCCTGACCCGCGAAAGCCGCGCCGTGGCCACCAACCCGGCCGGCCGCCTGGCCATGGCTTGGTTCCTGGCCACCAATGGCAGGGGCGAAAAAGACATGGTGGTGTTGCCCTACAAGGATCGCCTGCTTTTGATGAGCCGCTACCTGCAGCAGCTGATCATGGAATCGCTGGGCAAGCGCCTGGACCTTGACGGCAACGAAGTCCTGCAGGGCATCAGCGTCTACGGCAACAAGGGCTCCACCGACCAGCATGCCTATGTGCAGCAGTTGCGCGACGGCGTCAAAAACTTTTTCGCCGTATTCATCAACGTGCTGCAGGATGAAGCCCTGCTGCCCGCACCCTCGGGCAAGAAACAGCTGGAAGTGGACCCCGGCGTCACCAGCGGCGATTATCTGACCGGCTTTTTCCTTGGCACCCGCGAAGCGCTGTTTGACAGCGGGCGACCCAGCCTGACCATCACCCTGGACCGCTTGGACGCCATGAGCGTGGGCGCCCTGATGGCCCTGCACGAGCGCGCGGTGGGCTACTACGCCACCCTGGTCAACATCAACGCCTACCACCAGCCCGGCGTTGAAGCCGGCAAAAAAGCCGCGGCCACGGTGCTGGATGCCTTGGCCAAGGGCATGGCCCATTTGCGCGCCAATCCGGCCCGGGCCTTCGGCCCCGATGCCTTGGCCACCGCCATCGGCGCGCCGGAATTGGCCGAAACCCTGCATCACACGCTGGCCCACCGGGCGGCCAACGGCCTTGGGGTGGTTGAAACGGGCAAAGGTTTCCAAGCCCTGTAATCAATCCCCCATCGAACCCATGTTGAAAACGCCGGCCCAAAAGTCGGCGTTTTCAACATGGGTTCCGCTTTGTTCCGCACCCACCGCTTTACAATCCCTGCCCCATGGCCACCCCAAAAACCGTCCTCATCACCGAAACCCTCGACATGGCCTGCGCAAATTGGCTGGCGGGGCAATTGCCGGCCGGTTCGCGCGTCATCTGGGCCAAGGCGGAGGACGCCACGCCGCTGGACGACCTGCTGCCCCTGGCCGACGCCTTGGTGGTGCGCACTTACACAAAGGTCAACGCTGAACTTTTGAAAAAAGCCCCGCGCCTCAAGGTGGTGGGGCGGGCCGGCGTGGGGCTGGACAACATTGATTTGCCTGCCTGCCAAAGCGCCGGCGTGCGGGTGGTTTTCACCCCCGATGCCAACACCCAGGCGGTGGTGGAATACGTCTACGGCCTGATTCTCGACCGCTTCCGGCCGCGCACCGCGCTGCCGGTGCGCGCCGGTGAAAAAACCTTCCACGACCTGCGCAAAACCGAGGTGGGGCAGGAAGTGGCCGACCTGACCCTTGGCATCCTTGGCATGGGCCGCATTGGCAAACGCATCGCCACGGTGGCCCATGCATTCGGCATCAAAGTGCTGGCCTGCGACGTGCTGCCGGAGGCGCAAATCCGCACGGCGTTGCCCGGCGTGCCGTTTGAATTCGTCACCGCGGACACCCTGTACGCCGGCAGCGACATCGTCACCATCCACATTGACGGCCGGCCTGAAAACAGGCACCTGATGGGCGCGCGGGCCTTCGCCAAATTGCGCCCCAATGCCGTGTTCATCAATGCCGCCCGCGGCATGCTGGTGGATGAGCAGGCCGTGGCCCAATGGCTCAAAGCCAACCCGCAAGCCCGCGCCTGCCTGGATGTGCATGAACCCGAACCTCCGCCGCCGGGCAACCCGCTGTGGGATCTGCCAAACGCCACCCTTCTGCCCCACCTGGCCAGCCGCACTGACACCGCCCTATGCAACATGTCCTGGGTGGTGCGCGATGTGCTGGCGGTTTTGAACGGGCAGGAACCCGGGCATCCGGCGGCTTAAGCCGGCCCAATCCCGAGCCGCTAAAATCAGGCGCCAATGGCAGACTCCTTCAAGACCGCCCCGGCCACAACCTGGACCGCTGCCGCACCCACTGTTCAAACAACCCCCAACCCCAAACCTCCCATGCCAAGACCCGTCACCCTCTTCACCGGCCAATGGGCAGACCTGCCCCTCGAAACCATGCTGACCAAGGCCAAGTCCTTCGGCTACGACGGCGTGGAACTCGCTTGCTGGGGCGACCACTTTGAAGTGGCCAAAGCCGACCAGGCTTACTGCGACGCCAAGAAGGCGCAACTCGCCAAGCACGGCCTCAAGTGCTACGCCATCTCCACCCACCTGGTCGGCCAGGCGGTGTGCGACCGCATCGACGAACGCCACCAGCAGATCCTGCCCGACTACATCTACGGCGACGGCGAACCCGAAGGCGTGCGCCAGCGCGCCTCCGCGGAACTCATCAAGACCGCCCACGCCGCCAAGCGCATGGGCGTGTCGGTGGTCAACGGGTTCACCGGCAGCTCCATTTGGCACCTGGTCTACAGCTTCCCGCCCAACCTGCCCGGCCAAATCGAAGCCGGCTACCAAGACTTCGCCACCCGCTGGACGCCCATCTTGAACGAGTTCCAGAAGCTCGGCATCAAGTTCGCGCTCGAAGTCCACCCCGGCGAAATCGCCTTCGACATCGCCTCGGCCGAGCGCGCGCTCAAAGCCGTGAACCACCACCCGGCCTTCGGTTTCAACTACGACCCCTCGCACTTCGGCTACCAGGGCGTCGATTACGTGGGCTTCATCCGCAAATTCCACGACCGCATCTTCCATGTGCACATGAAAGATGTGGCCTGGAGCGACACCCCGACCGAAGCCGGCGTGTTCGGCGGCCATGTCGAATTCCACCAGCCCAACCGCTACTGGGATTTCAAGTCGGTCGGCCGCGGCAACATCAACTTCGAGAAGATCATCCGCGCCCTCAACGACATCAAGTACATGGGCCCGCTGAGCGTCGAGTGGGAAGACGGCGGCATGGACCGCGAATTCGGCGCCACTGAATCTTGCGCTTTCACCAAGAAGCTCGACTTCCCGCCGTCGAACATCGTGTTCGACGCTCAGTTCGACAAGAAATAAATGTGGCGGCGGCATCCTGCCGCCGTCAGAAAAGAAACTAAAAGACAACGCGCGCCGCGAACTTGCAGACAGGTCTGGCGCGCGTTGTTCGTCCGACCGGGAACACGCCCGCCCCGGCAAAGCTCCGCCGGCGGCAACGCCGCAAACCTATTACTCCGAACCCATGAACACGGCAAACCCGCAAAAGAACCACTCGCTCAAGAACCAGGTCATCAAGTCCGGATCCATCTTCTCGGACGTCTTCGGCATCAGCAAGCTCTGGTCCTTCATCGCCAGCGGCTTCATCCTCGCCGTCATCGCCGCGTCCGCATGGTGGTTCGCCTTCTCCACACCGGCGCGCCGGATCGTGGTGGCGACCGGCCCCGAGAACAGCACCTTCGCCAGGAGCGCCGAGAAGTACCGGCCGGGCATCGAAGGCAAGAAGGACGACCCCGCCCATCCCGTCACCGGCGTCACGTTGGAGCTCCGCACCACCCAAGGCTCGCAGGACAACCTCGATACCCTGCGCAACCCGGCCTCGAAAGTGGACGTGGGCTTTGTCCTGAGCAGGGTGGCCTTGGCATCCGAACCGGCGGGCCCGAAGGGCGATCCCGAAGCCGAACGGAAGGCCAAAGAATGGAGGGACAAGAAGGCGTCGGACGAGGCCAAGAACGCGGGACTCGTCTCGCTCGGCTGCGTGGCCTACCAGCCGCTGTTCATCTTCTACCGCTCCGAAACGCCGCTGCATCTGCTGTCGGATTTCAGCGGCAAACGCCTGTCCATCGGCGCCCCGGGCGGCGCCGCCAACACCATGGCCACCACGCTGCTCGACGCCAACGGCGTCACTCCGAAGACCGCCACAATCACCACCGAACCTTCGGCCGAGGCCGCCAAAGCGCTCCTGGCCGGCGGCACCGACGCCGTGTTCCTGATGGGCGAATCGGCGCCGATCGATGCGCTGCGCATGCTGCTGCGCGCGCCCGGCGTACGGCTGTTCAGTTTCGAACAGGCCGACGCCTATGCGCGCAAGTTCACCGGGCTCAACAAGCTCAAGATGCCCCAGGGCGGCATTGACCTTGGCCGCAACATCCCCGCACAGGACGTGTGGCTGATCGGCCCGACGGTCCAACTGGTGGCCCGCAAAAAGTTCGACGCCGCCCTGTGCGCCCTTGTGCTTGACGGGGCCAAGGAGGCCCACGGCAACGCCACACTGCTTCAGAACAAGGACGAGTTTCCGGCGCCGATCGGGCAGGATTTCAAACTCGGCAATGCAGCGGAAAACTACTACAAAACCGGCAAGAGTCTGCTCTACCGCCACCTGCCCTTCTGGCTGGCGACCATCGCCTACCAGATCGGCCTGGTCTTCCTGCCGGCCATGGCCATCCTGATTTCGGGCCTGCGCGGCCTCTACGGCACCTACAAGCTCTCGATCCAGTTCCGCATCAACCGCTGGTACCGCATCCTCCACAAGATCGAACGCGAGCGCCTCACCGGCATGACGCCGCAAAAGAAGGAGGAGATCCTCTCGCAGATCGACTATATCAAGAAGAATGTCCGCCAAATGAAGGTGCCCGCGTCCTTCGTCAGCCAGTTCTACGGATTGCGCCAACACATCGAGTACGTCGCCAATATCCTCGACCGCACGGGACAAGACCCGGCCGACGCCGACACCGCCGCCTGATCCCGTTTTCCAGCGGGCCCACATACAGTAGACTTTGCTACATTCTTTCCCCATGAACATGCCATCCCCCGCCCGCTCCCCCGCCACGGCCCGGTTGCCAGTCGTCGCCGTCTTCCTTCTGGCCGCCGCCTGCTCCCGCAACAACGACGGCGCGCGCAAGGCGCCGCCACCGGTCCCAGTGAAGGTGGCTGCGGCCGTCAAGGGCGACCTGCCCATCTACCTGGACGCCATCGGCAACGCCAAGCCCCTGGCCTCCGCCGTCATCCGGCCGCAGGTCGGCGGCACGCTGGTCAAGGTGCACTTCACGGAAGGGCAACTGGTCAAGGCCGGCGACCTGCTGGCCGAAATCGACCCCCGCCCCTACGAAGCCGCCCTCGCACAGGCCAAGGCGCAAGTGACACAGGTGGAAGGCCAAGCCAAGCAGGCCCAAGGCCAGCTCGCCCAATCCAAAGGCGTGCTCGCGCGCGACCAGGCCTTCCTCGACAACGCCAGGAAGGATCTTGTCCGTTATCACGAGGCAGGCGCAAGCGTCGTGACGCGCCAGCAAATCGACGCCGCCACCGCAACCGTGGGGCAGTACGAGGGCGCCGTTGCCGCCGACTTGGGCGCCATCGCCGCCGGCGAAGGCACCATCGCCGCCTTTGAGGGCGCGCAGGCCGCCGCCAAGTCCGCCGTGGAAAGCGCCGGCCTGCAACTGGCCTACTGCCGCATCACCTCCCCCATCGCCGGCCGCATCGGCCTGCGCACGGTGGACGAAGGAAACCTCGCGGTGGCCAACGATCCCGCCGGCTTGGCGACGGTCAGCCAGATGCAACCGATGTCGGTTTTTTTCTACATCCCAGAAAATGACCTGGCCGCGCTGCAAAAAGCCGTCACCGCCGAAGCCGCCCCCGAAGTGCTGGCGTATGACGGCGCGCACCGCACCCTGCTCGCCAAGGGGACCCTCGCCGCCATCGACAACCAACTCGACCCGGCCACCGGTACGGTGAAGTTGCGCGCCGTCTTCGACAACCAAGATCTGGCACTCTTTCCCAACCGCAGCATCTCGGTCAGGTTGCTGGCCGAAACCCGCCATGGCGCCACGCTGGTGCCGGCAGAGGCCGTGCAGATCGCCGACGAAAAACGCTTTCTCTATGTGGTCAAGCCGGATGGGAAAAATGCCGGCGCGTCCATCGTCGAGCGCCGCGAAGCCAAAATCGGGCGGACGGATGAGACGCGCGCGGAGGTCCTCGAAGGCATCCAACCCGGCGAACGCGTGGTCACCGACGGGATCGACCGTCTGCGCTCCGGCTCGGCGGTGATTCCCGACGATGGGGCCAAGCCCAAAGGCGGTTCCAGGAATGATGCCAAGGGCGGGGCGAAACACGGCGCAAACGGGGCCAAGGATGCGGAGGCGGCGCGATGAATTTTTCGCGCCTGTTCATCCAGCGGCCCGTCGCCACCACGCTGTTGATGGCGGCGTTGTTCCTGGCCGGCGTCATGGGCTACCGGGCTCTGCCGGTGTCGGCCCTTCCGGAGGTGGACTACCCCACCATCCAGGTCTCGGCCTTCTACCCCGGGGCCAGCCCCGACGTGATGACCTCGGCCGTCACCGCGCCGCTCGAACGCCAGTTCGGCCAGATGCCTGGCTTGGCGCAAATGTCGTCCACCAGTTCCGGCGGCTCCTCGGTGATCACCCTGCAATTCGACCTGGCGCTGCCGCTGGATGTCGCCGAGCAGGAAGTGCAGGCGGGCATCAACGCCGCCGGCGGCTTCCTCCCCAAAGATCTGCCCAATCCGCCGGTCTACAGCAAGGTCAATCCGGCCGACGCGCCGATCCTGTCCTTGGCCGTCACCTCCGACGCCCTGCCGCTGCCCGAGATGGCGGACAAGGTGGACATGCTTTTGGCGCAAAAGCTCTCGCAGGTCTCGGGCGTCGGCTTGGTCAGCCTCTCCGGAGGCCAACGCAAGGCGGTGCGCATCCGGGTCAACCCCGACAAGCTGGCCGCCCGCGGCATCGACCTTGAAACCCTGCGCGCGTCCATCAACGCCGCCAACACCAATCTGGCCAAGGGCAGTTTCGACGGCCCGCACCAATCATCCAACATCGATGCCAACGACCAGATCCGATCGGCCGCCGGCTACCGCGACGTGGTGGTGGCCTACCGCGACGGCGCACCGGTGCGCCTGTCGGACTTGGGCCAAGCCGACGACGGCGCCGAAAACATCTACCTCTCCGCCTGGGCCGGCCACGCCGGCAAGGGGCAGAAACCGGGCGTCATCGTGAATGTGCAGCGCCAGCCCGGCGCCAATGTCATCGCCGTGGTGGACCGCATCCGCGCCATCCTGCCCCAGCTCAAAGCGGCCCTGCCGCCCTCGGTCCACCTCGAAGTGCTGGCCGACCGCACCACCACCATCCGCGCCTCGGTGGAGGACGTGGAATTCGAGCTGATGCTCTCGGTCGGCCTGGTGGTGCTGGTCATCTTCATCTTCCTGCGCAATTTGCCGGCCACCGTCATCCCCGGCATCGCCGTGCCGCTGTCGTTGGTCGGCACCTTCGGCGTCATGTCGCTGGTCGGTTTCTCGGTCAACAACCTGACCCTGATGGCCCTGACCATCGCCACCGGCTTCGTGGTGGACGACGCCATCGTGATGATCGAAAACATCGCCCGCTATATCGAAGGGGGCGATTCGCCGATGGAAGCCGCCCTCAAGGGATCGAAGCAGATCGGTTTCACCATCGTCTCCCTGACCATCTCGCTGATCGCGGTGCTGATCCCGCTGCTGTTCATGGCCGACGTGGTGGGGCGCCTGTTTCGCGAGTTCGCCGTGACCTTGGCCGTTTCCATCCTCATCTCGGCCGTGGTGTCGCTGACCCTGACGCCGATGATGTGCGCGCGTTTTTTGCGCCATATCCCGCCGGAAAAAGAGGGCGCCTTCCACCGCGCATCCGGCCGCTTCTTCGATGGCGTGATCGCCCTGTACGACCGCATCCTGCGATGGGTCTTGCGCCATCAGAAGCTCACCCTGGCCGTCGCGGTGGCCACGCTGGCGCTGACGGCCGACCTCTACACCCGCATCCCCAAGGGCTTCTTTCCGCAGCAGGACACCGGCGTCCTGCTCGGCATCACCGAGGGCGCGGAGGATTCCTCATTCGCCGCCATGGCCAAAAATCAGGAAGCCATGGCTGACGCCGTGCTGGAGGATCCGGATGTCGAAAGCGTCTCCTCCTTCATCGGCGTGGACGGCGTGAACGCCGCGATCAACCTGGGCCGCCTGTCGGTCAACCTCAAGCCTTTGGACCGGCGCAAGTCCGGCGCCGCCGCCATCACCGAGCGCATCAAGCGAAACGCGGCAAAGGTGCCCGGCATCGTGCTGCACCTGCAGCCGGTGCAGGACATCACCATCGACACCGCCGTTTCGCGCGGCCAATACCAGTTCCTGCTGCAAACCCCCGACGCCACCGAACTGGCCGAATGGGTGCCCAAGATGGTCGATAAATTGCGCTCCGTTCCGCAAGTCCGGGATGTGGCCGGCGATCTGGCCACCGGCGGCAAACAAGTGTTCATCGACATCGACCGCAGCGCCGCCGCCCGCTACGGCATCAGCGTCGCCGATGTGGATGCGGTGCTCTACGACGCACTGGGCCAGCGGCAGGTCTCGACCATCTTCACCCAGTCGAACCAGTACCGCGTGGTGCTCGAAGTGGAGCCAGCGGCCAAGCGGGGCATCCAAGACCTTGGTTCCCTGCATGTGCCTTCCCCCACCGGCAAACAGGTGCGCCTGTCCAACCTCGCGTCGTTCCACGAACAGCCGGCTCAATTGGCCGTCACCCGCCAAGGCCAGTTCCCGGCCGCCCGCGTGTCGTTCAACTTGGCGCCGGGGTCGGCCCTGGGCGACGCGGTGGCAGCCATCACCCGGGCGCAAAAAGAACTTGCGCCCCCCGCCTCGCTGGTCGCCAGCTTCCAGGGTTCGGCCGGCGCCTTTGAAACCGCGCTCGACAACCAGCTGTTTTTGATCCTGGCCGCGGTGGTCACCATGTACATCGTGCTGGGCGTGCTGTACGAAAGTTTCATCCACCCGGTGACCATCCTCTCGACCCTGCCATCGGCCGGCGTCGGCGCGCTGTTGGCGCTCATGATGGCCAAGAGCGACCTCAACGTCATCGGCATCATCGGCATCATCCTGCTCATCGGCATCGTCAAGAAGAACGCCATCATGATGATCGATTTCGCGCTCGAAGCCCAGCGTGAGGGCGGCATGCCGCCGGAGAAGGCCATCCACCAAGCCTGCCTGTTGCGCTTCCGCCCCATCCTCATGACCACCATGGCAGCCCTGCTGGGCGCCCTGCCGCTCATGCTCGGCACCGGCATGGGCTCGGAATTGCGCCGCCCCCTGGGCATCACCATGGTCGGCGGTCTGATCGTCAGCCAGATGCTCACCTTGTTCACCACCCCGGTCATCTACCTGTGGTTCGACCGTCTGGGCCGCCGCTTCGGCCAGGCCAGGGCCGCGGCCGTTGACGCGGGCAACCCCCAAGAAACGCACCCGTGAACCTGTCCGCCCTGTTCATCCGCCGCCCGGTGGCGACCACCCTGCTGACCTTGGCCATCGCCTTGGTCGGTTTGGTCGCGTTCCGGATTTTGCCGGTGGCGCCGATGCCGCAGGTGGATTCACCGACCATTGAAGTGAGGGCCGGCGTCCCCGGCGCCAGCCCAGAAGTGATGGCCGCCACCGTGGCCACGCCGTTGGAACGCGTGCTTGGCCGCATCGCCGGCGTCACCGAGCTG
The DNA here is from genome assembly GCA_964556215.1 of uncultured Phycisphaeraceae bacterium. GTDB lineage: Bacteria > Planctomycetota > Phycisphaerae > Phycisphaerales > Phycisphaeraceae > CANIYR01. The sequence goes on along the minus strand of CAZKVP010000041.1, from coordinate 10,930 downwards.
ACCTCCAGCAGCACGCGCGGCCAGAGCTCGATCACCGTGCAATTCGACCTGTCGCGCGACATCAACGGCGCCGCGCGCGAAGTGCAGGCGGCCATCAACGCCGCGCGCAGCCTGCTGCCTTCCACGCTGGTCACCAACCCGACCTACTCCAAGAGCAACCCATCGGATGCGCCGATCCTTATCCTGGGGATGACCTCCGACTGCTACACCCGCGAAGCGCTCTACGACAAGGCTTCGTCCCTTGTGGCGCAAAAGATTTCCCAGGTCAGCGGCGTCGGACAGGTGAGCGTGGGCGGCGGCGCCTTGCCGGCGGTGCGCGCCGAACTTGATCCGGTGCGGATGAACGCCTACGGCATCGGCTCGGCCGCAGTGGCCAACCAATTGCGCCTGGCCAATGCCAACGCCGCAAAAGGCTTCATCGAAAACGGCGGCACCCGCTGGCAGGTGACGGCCAACGACCAGCTCCACCAGGCCAAGGATTACCTCCCCCTGATCGTCTCCTACAAAAACGGCCGGGCAGTGCGCCTGGGCGACCTTGGCACGGTGCGCGACGCGATGGAAGACACCCATAATGCCGGCTACCTCAATGGCGAGTCGGCCGTCATCCTCATTGTCCGCCGCCAGCCAGGCGCCAACATCCTGGAAACCGTCGAGCGCATCAAGGCGCAAATGCCCGCGCTGACGGCATCCTTGCCGCCTGAAATGCACTTGACAGTGGTGATGGAACGCACCCGCACCATCAAGGCCGCCCTGCACGACGTCGAGGTCTCCCTGGCCGCCTCGGTGCTGCTGGTGATCCTGGTCGTCTTCCTTTTCCTGCGCAACTGGCGCGCGACCCTGATCCCGGCCGTGGCCGTGCCGGTGTCGATCATCGGCACCTTCGCCGCCATGCACCTGCTGGGATTCAGCCTCAACAACCTGTCGTTGATGGCCCTGACCATCGCCACCGGATTCGTGGTGGACGATGCCATCGTCGTCCTCGAAAACATCTCCCGCCATCGCGAAGCCGGCCTGTCGCGCCTCGACGCCGCGCTCAAAGGCGCCAAGGAAGTCGGCTTCACCGTCTTCTCCATCAGCGTGTCCCTGATCGCCGTCTTCCTGCCCATCCTGCTCATGGGCGGGATGTACGGCCGCATCTTCCGCGAATTCGCCGCCACCTTGTCGGTGGCGGTGCTGGTGTCGCTGGCGGTCTCGCTGTGCGCCACCCCGATGATGTGCTCGCGGTTTTTGCGCCATGAACCGCCGGCAGCCAAGGGACCGGGGCCGCTTGGCCGCCTGGCCGAAAGTTTCATCCGAACCTACCACCGATCGCTGGATTTCGCGCTCGGCCACAAGGCGCTGGGCATGGTGCTCTTGGCCGGCACCCTTGTGTTGACCGCCTGGATCTGGAGCGCCATCCCCAAGGGCTTGCTCCCGGCGCAAGACACGGGTTTTTTGGTCGGCCAGATCAAGACCGACCAGAGCGCCTCGTTCGAAGCCACACGCGACAAGCTGGAGAAACTCTCCAAGATCGTGAAGGAAGATCCCGCCGTGGACGCGGTGATCAGCTTCGTCGGCGGCGGCGGCGGCAACGCCCGTTTGTTCGCGGCGCTCAAACCCTTGGCCGAGCGCGATGCTTCCTCAAACGAAGTCATCGCCCGCCTGCGCAAGAAAACCGCGGCGATGCCGGGAGCGCAATTGCTCCTGCAGGTCCGGCCTGACCTGACCACCGGCGGCCGCCCCAGCGCGGCGCTCTACCAATACACCCTGCAATGCACCGATATCGCGCTGCTGGCGACCTGGACGCCGAAGATCCAAGCCGCCTTTGCCGCCTTGCCGCAACTGGCCGATGTGAATGTGGACACCCAGACCCTCGGCCTCGACACCTTCATCACCTACGACCGCGACAAATTGGCCGCGCTTGGCCTGACGGTGGCGCAAGTGGACGGCGCCCTCTACAACGCCTTCGGCCAGCAGCAGGTCTCGACCCTCCACGAATCGCTCAACCAATACCACGTGGTGATGGGCCTGGCGCCGCAGCACACGCAAAGCGCCGCCGACCTTGCCGGCATCTTTGTCATCGGCGCCGCCGGCCAGCGCGTACCGATGGCCGCCTTCGCCACCTTCCGCAGTTCCAACGCGGCGCTGTCGGTCGCCCACCAGGGCCAGTTCCCGGCCAGCACCGTGTCCTTCAATCTGGCCAAAGGCGCCGCGCTTTCCGACGCCCACGCCGCGATCGAGCAGGCGATGCGCAAACTCGGCGTCCCCGTCGCCATCCGCGGCAGCTTCCAGGGCACGGCCAAGGACTATGAAAATTCCCTCAAAAGCATGCCCCTGCTCATCGTGGCCGCCGTGCTCACCATGTATTTGGTGCTGGGCATCCTCTACGAAAGCTGGATCCACCCGCTGACCATCCTCTCGACCCTGCCCTCGGCCGGTTTGGGCGCGCTGCTGGCGCTGTATCTGACCGGCAACGAATTGAATGTGATCGGCTTCATCGCCATCCTGCTGCTCATCGGCATCGTCAAGAAGAACGCCATCATGATGATCGACTTCGCGCTCGATGCCCAGCGCAACGAAGGCCTGCCCCCGCGCGAAGCCATCGCCAAGGCCTGCCACTTGCGCTTCCGCCCCATCATGATGACCACGCTGGCCGCTTTGCTTGGCGCGCTGCCGCTGGCCGTTGGTTTCGGCGAAGGCTCCGAAATGCGCCGCCCCCTGGGGCTGGCCATCGTCGGCGGCTTGGCGGTGAGCCAATTGCTGACGCTCTACACAACGCCCGTGGTGTATCTGTGCTTTGATGGGTTGGCGCAAAAATTGAACCGGCGCAAAATGACGGCGTAAGCGGCAGGCCCAAACACATCTTCTCTTGGCTTCAAATGGAAAGCGGGAGGCCGATGGCCTCCCGCTTTCCATTTGAACATCCCCCATCCTCACGCCGTCAGCAGGTCGTTGAAGTGGATCTCCAGCAGCTCCTGGCGGCCGCTCTTGAGCACGGGCTCGCCGTGCTTGAGGGTATAGGCTTCCAATTCGGCCAGGTTGGCCTTGCCAGAGAGCACCTTCTTGCCCAGGGGCGAATTCCAGGTGGCGTAGCGGTCGTCCACGATCTTGTTGTAAGCCTTGTCGTTGACGATCTTGTCAGCCACCAGCAAGCCCTTGGCAAACGCATCCATCCCGCCGATATGGGCGTAGAAGAGGTCCATCACATCGTTGGAGCCGCGGCGGCACTTGGCGTCGAAGTTGAAGCCGCCCGAGCCGATGCCGCCCTTCTGCTTGAGCACCGGGATCATCGCGGTGGCGGTGTCGTACAGGTTCATGTTGAACTGGTCGGTGTCCCAGCCCAAGAGCATGTCGCCGGCGTTGGCGTCGATGCTGCCCAGCTTGCCTTCGGCCGCGGCCACGGTCAGTTCATGGGCGAAGGTGTGGCCGGCGAGCGTCGCGTGGTTGGCTTCGATGTTGATCTTGAAATGGTCGTAAAGGTTGTGCGCGCGCAGGAAGCCGAGCACGGTGGCGGTGTCGAAGTCGTACTGGTGCTTCGAGGGTTCGCGCGGCTTGGGCTCGATCAGGAACTGGCCCTTGAAGCCGATCTTTTTCTTGTGGTCCACGGCCAGTTGCAGGAAGGCGGCGAAGGAATCCTGCTCCTGGGAATACTTGGTGTTGAGCAGGGTTTCGTAACCTTCGCGGCCGCCCCAGAACACGTAGTTCTCGCCGCCCAATTCCTTGGTGGCTTCCATCGCGTGCTTGAGTTGCGCGCCGGCGTAGGCGAACACCTGCAGGTCCGGGTTGGTGCCGGCGCCGTGGGTGTAGCGCGGGTTGCTGAACAGGTTGGCGGTGCCCCACAACAGTTTGATGCCGGAATCCTTCTGCATCTTCTTGGCGACCTTGACGACGGCGTCGAGGTTCTTGCAGGATTCGCTGAAAGTTGCGCCTTCGGGAGCGATGTCGCGGTCATGCCAGCAGTAATAGGGCACGCCGAGCTTGGTGCAGAACTCAAAGTTGGCTTCCAGCGTCAGCATCGCCGCTTCCATCGGCGAACCGGCGTTCCACTCGCGCACCCAGGCGGCCGGCCCGAACATGTCGCCGCCGCCGCCCT
>CAZKVP010000041.1:4988-6758 GCA_964556215.1 uncultured Phycisphaeraceae bacterium | reverse complement strand
GCGTTCCACTCGCGCACCCAGGCGGCCGGCCCGAACATGTCGCCGCCGCCGCCCTTCATCGTGTGCCAGTAGGCCACGGCGAAGCGGAAGTGCTCGGCCATGGTCTTGCCGGCGACTTTTTTCTTGGCGTCATACCACTTGAAAGAAAGCGGGTCGCGGCTCTTGGGGCCTTCGTATTTGATCTTGGATTTGACGAGCGGGAAATAGGTTTTCATGGAAAATTCCGGAGGGGGAAAAGAATCGGAAGAACGGAGTTAAGAACCGGCGATAAAGATAACACATACGCCAGGCGGGTAAATGGACGGCAAAGTCCATTATTTGTCCAAAACAATCATACTGATTGAAAAATTAGGGCTAAAGACCTTGGAATATTTAAAAACTTGTCCATAAGAGTGAACCCATCTATGATCCGCGCATGTTGAGTTCCAAGAAAGCACTTGCCAAAACGACCCCTTCAACCTCGCCGGCTTCCGACCGGTTGGTCAACATCACCCGCGTCAACCACGCGCGGGCCGGCCACCATGCCACCTTTGGCGAAGCCCATTACATCCCCGGCGGCGTCTGCGGCCCGCGCATCCAGCGTGATTACCAACTGGTCGTTTTGCTTTCGGGTGAAGCCAACGCCACGGTCCACGGGCTCAAACGCACCTTTCATGCCGGCCAGATCTCTTTGATGCTGCCCGGCCAGCAGGAATTGGTCGCCTACACCCGCGACAAACCCACCCATCACACCTGGGTCGCCGTCAAACCCGATTTCATCCCGCGCGGATTGGCGCAAAAACTCGCATCCGCCCCGAAGATTCTGCCCATTTCCGACCTGTTTTCACATCTGATGGAAACGGCGATGAGTCACCCGACCTACAAAGGGGAAGCCGGGATGGAGATGCTTGATGCCTTGGGGATCACCATGTTGCACGAATACCTGCGCACCGCCGAAAACGCCGCCCAGGATTTGGTGACGCAAACCCCGGTGGACCAGGCCATGCGCCACATGGAGGATCACTTGGGCGACGAGCATTGCTTGGCCAACGCGGCCAAAGTGGCAGGCATCACCCCCCAACACCTGATCAAATGCTTCCGCGCCAAACTGGGCACCACCCCCGGCCGCTACCTGTGGCAATTGCGCATCGAACGCGCCACCGGATTTTTGCAGCACAGCGGCATGACCATCTCGGAAGTGGCAAGCCGTTGCGGGTTCAAAACCGTGTTCCACTTCTCGCGCATGTTCAGGGAAACCCACGGCAAGTCGCCGCGCGACTTCCGCAAAGGGGCATGGGCGGTGTGAGCGGCAACTCCTTGCCGCGCCTTACACTTCCCCCTTATGCCCAAGCTCCGCGTCCTGTTCCTCGCCTCCTACTTCCCAAAGCCGGGCAACCCGCTGATGGGCACCTGGGCCTTGAAGCAGGCGCAAGCGTTGGCCCGGCGCGAGGATGTGGAACTGCTGACCGTGTCGTTCACTTCTTGGGTGCCCAAGTTTTTGGCCAAAAGCAAAGGCGCCAAAGCCTATGCCGAATGTCCAAATGAATATGAGTGGCCCGGCAATGTCCGCGTGCTGTATCCACGCTGGCTGTATTACCCCATCGGTCCCATCCGCCGGCTGATGCATAAGTGGCCCAGGCCGTTCATGGTCTTGGCAGCATGGAGCGCCAAGCGCAAATTTCAAAAAATTTGCGCCGAGTTCAAGCCGGATGCATTTTTCTGCCATCACAGTTTGCCCAATGGGTATCTGGCTCTTGATCAAGCCAAACGGTTGAATCTGCCGCTGGTGAT
>CAZKVP010000041.1:0-4888 GCA_964556215.1 uncultured Phycisphaeraceae bacterium | reverse complement strand
TGGATGCCGCGGCCGCCGCCTTGACCCAAGCCTTGGAAAACCCGACTGAATTGCGCCGAATGGGTGAAAATGGCAAAAAATTGATTGAAGAGCGGCTGACTTGGGATGTGAATGTCCAAGAACTACTAAAATTGCTCGTTGTGCCACATTGACCGGTTTTCCTCTTCCTCCAATAAGTTCCCCATGTTTCTTTTACTTGGCAGCAGCGGCTATGTGGGCTCCGCCTTCCGGCGTCATTTTGAAGCCCAAGGGCTGCCTTTCGCCTGCCTTTCACTTAAAAACACGCAAGAATCCCCCCGCTTGGCATTGACCCAAGCCCTGCGCACCCATCGCCCAACCTTTGTTTTGAGCGCGGCCGGTTATGCCGGGGTGCCCAATGTGGATGCCACCGAGGTCCACAAAGCCGAGTGCCTGGAGGCCAATCTTTCCACCCCGGTGGTGATGGCCGATGTCTGCCGCGAATTCGGCATCCCCTTGGGTCATGTGTCCACTGGCTGCTTCTACCAAGGCACCAAAGCCGATGGCAGTGGCTTTGCCGAAACGGATGCCCCCAACTTTGATTTCCGCCACAACAACGCTGGCTTTTACAGCGGCTGCAAAGCATTGGCGGAGGAAGTCCTGGCCGAGTACCCGCAGATTTATCTGTGGCGTCTGCGCTACCCCTTCAGCCGCTTCCACCACAAGAAAAATTACCTTTCCAAATTGCTGCGCTACGACAAGTTGGTCGAAGCGCAAAATTCCATTTCGGAATTGGAAGAATTCGCCACCGAATGCACCCGCTGCATGACTGAGGGCCTACCTTTCGGCAAATACAACGTCACCAATCCCGGTTTTGTCACCACCCGTGAAGTGGTTGAGCTTTTGAAAAAGCACAACATGGCCCCGGGTCGCACCTTCCAATTCTTCGCCGACGAGTCGGAATTCATGAAAGAAGCCGCCACGGTGCCGCGCGCCAATTGCGTGCTGAATGTCGACAAAATCATGAATTTGGGCGCAAAACTGACGGAAGTCCACGACGCCATTGAAATTTGCCTGAAAGACTGGCAGGCCGCCGGCTATCCCAATTAAAACCCATCGCATGCCGCCCCTGCTTTCCATCTGCATCCCCGCGTACAACAACCCAACCGGCCTTTTGGCCTTGGTGGCAAACTTGCGCCAGCGCATTGAGGCGGCGGGTGCGCAAGCCTGGGTGGAAGTCTGCATCAGTGACGATGCCTCGCCGGATGCTTCCGGCGCCAAGCAAACCAAGGAGCAGACATTTCCTTTTCCGGTCCAAACCAAGTGCCAAGCCCAAAACCTGGGCTTCAGCAAAAACCTGATGTTCACCGCCAACATGGCGCAAGGGAAATACCTGGCCTTCGCCGGTGATGACGATTTGTTTGATGAGACGACCTTTCCGCAACTGGCTTCCATTTTGGCCAGTGATGATGCCCTCATCTTCTTGCGCACCATGCCGGATTATCCGCTGAGCATGGGGCTGGCCAAAGGCGCCATCCCCACGCCCTTGACGCAAGCGGAAACCATTGGCAATCCCAGCGAATTGCTGCTTAAATTGGGCTTGTTTCATGCCACCTTTATTGGCAACTTCATTGTGCGACGCGATCTGTTTTTGGCTCATGCCCAAGAAGCAGACACCCTTTCGCTCTACCCCCACTACGCCGTCTTGCTGCGCATTTTGAAGCGACATCCCGCCCGCTTTTTGCCGCAACCTTTGCTGGTCTTCAACGGCGGCGGCCTGCGCTGGAACCAACCCCTGCTTAGCGCCGTGGACTTGGCGCGCCTGCTGACATTGCACTTCAAAACCGCCTCAGACCACGCCACCCTAGACTTGGCCTACGCCCGCTTGGCCCGCAGCATCCCCCGCGCCCTGCTTAACGCCCGCCGCGGCCGCCCGGCCAACCCCAAAAATCCGCACCAGAGCCTCAGTCTGGCCAATGTGCTCAATTGCTACAGCGGGCAGATACGCCACCAATGCAAGGCCGGCGCTTACTGGCTGGCCGGACGCTGCCTGCCGCGCCCGCTGCTTGAAAAAGCCCTGGGCAAAAGCGCCGCCAAGGTCCATTACATTGAAAACTGAATTTCCTGAAAATGCCGGTCACCTAGAATTCCCCCTGTCATGCCCACCCCCGCCCCCAGCACATCACCCGACCCGACCATTCATGTGCTCATGAGTTCCGACAACGGCTTTGCCAGGCCCTTGATGGTGTCACTGTACTCTTTGGTTCAGCATTTCAAGGGCAATCGGCCCTTGGTCATTCATTTGCTTGATTTTGGCATTACCGACGAAAACCTCGCGAAAATCCGTGAAATCGTCCGGCATCCGCAAATCACTTTGGATTGGCGCAGGCAAACGGATATCGCGTGGATGCCCAAAGCCGCCATTGATGCTGGCACCACCCCAGCCCAATGCGCCCGCATGTTGGCCGCCAGCATTTTTCCAGACACCGACAAGATTCTGTTTCTAGATGCGGATATCGTGGTCCAAGCGGATGTTGGTGAGTTGTGGGACATCCCTTTGACCGCCCCCATCGGCGCCATCCGCGACCAGTTCTTTCCTTTTGTCGGGCTTTGCACCTGGCTTGATTTCAAGGAAATGGGCCTCACCGCGACGGATCCCCATTTCAACGGCGGCATTTTTATCGCCGACTTGAATAAGTGGCGCCAGCATGATTTTGAGGCGCAATTGATGACCTTTTATTGCCGCTACCATAGCCGCCTTAAAACCCATGACCAAGACGCCCTCAACGCCATCTTCAAGCAAAATTGGCAGGAATTCACCTTGGGTTGGAACCGCGGCCCGTGGCTTGACAATGCCTTTCATGCGGAAGATCTGGGGGTCTCCAAAGCCGATTTCATTCAGGCCAAAACCACCCCAAAAATCATCCACTATCCCACGCCGGACAAGCCCTGGAACACTGGAATCCTGTCATTCATCAACAAGCCATTTTTTGACTGTGTGGCACAACTGGACTTGGGGGATTGGGGCAAGCCACGCCGCGATCCCACCCTGCAAGAGCGGGCATGGGGGCTCATGATGGGGCTGACGCACCGCATCCACTTGTTGCGCCTCGGCATCCTTTCGCCGTGGCGGTTTGCGATTGGAACCATTTCCGGCTTGGTACGCCGCCCGCATCTCGCCTTGCTGGCCGCCGTTCTGTTCATTGCAAGAAAAACCAACCATTCATGAACCCCCGCGTCGCCGCACTGCCCTTGGCCAGCCAAGCCCAACGCCCAAAAACGGCGCCTTTTTTTCTGCTGCCATCCGTGGTCTTGACGGGCATCGCCTACATGGGGGGCGGCAACCCCACCTTATCCGATATGGGTTTTCTGTGGATGACGCTTTGTTGCGTGTTTTTTTTGCTCATCGAACTCAAGCATTTCAAAACCCGGCAAGGCTGGGGAGCCGCAACCTTTTACTTCGGCGTTTTGATTTGGTTTGCCCATGATTACATGACCCATTGGTATCAATGCAACTGGGCGCTGTGGCCGCCTGAGTACATGCCCACCGTGGGAAAAATGGCTTTCCTTTATTGTCTGTTCATCACACTCATGGCATTTGGGATGACCCTGCCCGTCAAAGATGGCGCGGTGCGCTTCTTATTACGCTACCCGGAACCCAACACGCTTGAAATTCTTTTTTGGTTTGCACTCATCACACTGGTCATCAACATCGGCTATGAAGCCTGCTTCTCCTACGCAGACCTGATCACCACCTTTAAATCCCGCTATTTTGGCGGCCGCCAAGGCCAAATTGGCACAAGTTTGGGGGGACTGGGTGCAATCAATACTTCTTTTACCGCCTATGTCACCATGTTCTCCATGGTGGTGAATATTGGCGCAATAGCGGGCATTGCTTATGCTTTTTTTTCTCCACGGGCCACACGCTGGAAGCAGTTGCTGATGGCCCTGATTTGGTGCCATTCTTTTATGCTGGGTTTTGGCGGGGGGACCCGTACCGCCCTCTTGGGCGTCTTGGCCCCGTTGATTGCTTTTCTGGTCGTCAAATCCCTCCGCCAACCGACTTTTTTCAAAAAGGTTCTCCCTTTTATCTTGGTCGGGGCTGCAGTCACCTTCGTCATGATGCAAGTCCAAACCCACAACCGCATGGACCGGAATGGATTCAATCTGGAAGATGCCCAAGACGAAAAAAACCTTTCCAAAATCGAAGGCAACACCATGTTTTCAGAAGCCTTGGATGATTACATTCGTATCCCGGACGAGAAGCCCTTTTTTTACAGTGACTACCCGGTTGAAGGGGCGGTCCGCGCCATACCGGAAATGTTTTTTTGGTTTGCCATTGCGCCTGTGCCTCGCCCCGGACTGGCTCTTTTGGGGATCGAAAAACCCATCGACAAAGCATGGAGTTGGCGCGCACGCGCTGGCGACACCTCGGGCGCCACCAATGTGATCAATGGCACCACCTGCTCCTACGGCTTGATTGGGGCTTGGTATTTTCGCTTTGGATTGATTGGCATGATGGAGGGCGCCATTTTGATGGGTTGGCTATACGCCTGGACCGAACGCCTCATCCGAAGTGCCACATTGGGATCTTTGCGCCTGATGACCTTGATTATTGGTTTTCTTATGCTGAGCACGCTGTTCTTCTTTTCCCGTGATATCGTGTTTCCAGCCATTTGGCCCCCCATATTACTTTTCATCGCCTTGGCTTGGTTAATCAAGGCGAAAATCCCGCATCACTAATCCCATGGCCGCGCCATCCATCATCCAAACAGGCCCAATTGCCGCCGGCACCCGCCTGCGCTTTCTGGATGCCTTACGCGGCTTGGCAGCACTGTATGTGGTGGTCGGGCACGCCCGCTATCTGGTGCATGAGGGGTTTGCTGGCTACCATTCACACCCAGAAACCTACGCCCTTTGGCAAAAAATA
>CAZKVP010000040.1:16916-27342 GCA_964556215.1 uncultured Phycisphaeraceae bacterium | reverse complement strand
GAGTTGGCTGCCAACGCCCTGGCCAGCGCCGAAGTGCGCACCTTTGCCGGCAAGCTGCTGCGGCGCTTAAGTCGGGCCTATGCCATCAAGCTGGAGGGTTTCGCCTTCACCGCCAACCAAATCCACTTGGTGTTGGAGTGGCAACCGCAAGCAGCCGAGGCGTGGAACGACGAAGAACTGGGCATGCGCTGGCAGTTGGCCTTTCCACGGCCGGTGGCTGATGATTCGATGGGCGGCATGAATGGCGGCATGGGTGACGATTTCGCCAACCAGGTCAACGGCGATTTCATGCTGGAGGTGATGCCCACCCGCCTGCGCGGCAAGCCGCTTGATCCCTTCGCCATGCCTGCTCCGCCGCCGATTCACGCCCGCCGCTTGCTCGGCAATCTGTCGTCTTTTCTCCAGCGATTCAAGCAATTGCTGACTTTCAAAGCCAATCAACTACTGGACCGGAAAGGCACGCTGTGGCAAGGCCGCTTTCACCTGGCGCCGTTGGCCGATGCGAGTGCGGTGGCCGGTGTGATGGCCTTCATCGACCTGCTGCCGGTGGCCAAAGGTGAAGGACAGCAACCCGAAGAAGCTGCCTTCACCAGCCTGCATGCGCGGGTGGCGTTGTACAAGGCCAAGTTCGGCATGCCACCTTATGGTCCACTGGGCCCGCCCGATGGCGCGTGGCAACCCTTGCCGGCGGAAGTCACCGCCGAACTGCGCGATGACGCCCGCACCCAAGACTACGAAGCGATGGAGCCGCCGCCCGAAGGCGGCGCGGCGTGGGTGGTGGGTTTGCAAGGCGATGCGCACAGCAGCCGCAACGGTGCGGGCCTCAGCTTCACCTTGCGAAAGTATTTGGCACTGCTCGATCAATTGGTGGCGCGGGCCAAAGCCTGGCCGCATTTGCCAGCCGATGCGCCGGGGCGGGCCAAGCCGCCGCCAACACCGCCGTGGGATGGCGCCCTCACAAATATGCTGCAAAGCCTTAACCTGATTCCCACTGATTTTGCCGCGCAATGGGCGCGTTTGGCCACCTTGCGGAAATAAAACGGCCAAAGCCGGTCTTTTTTGCCCAAGCCGCTGCATTCGGGTATCCTTCTCGCCCCCTTTACCGGGGAAACTTTGTTCATTTCCCCCCTTCTCTTTCCTTTTCGTACTTAGGTAGACGACCCATGGCAGAACTCACCCGCCTTCAGAAACTGCGCAACTTCGGTATTTGCGCCCACATCGACGCCGGCAAGACCACCACCACCGAGCGCATTTTGTTCTACACGGGCAAGATTCACAAAATGGGCGAAGTGCATGAAGGCACCACCGTCACCGACTTCGACCCCGATGAACGCAAGCGCGGCATCACCATCAACTCCGCCGCCATTTCGTCGATTTGGCCGCGCAACGGCGAGATGTACAACCTCAACCTGATCGACACCCCCGGACACGTCGACTTCACCATGGAAGTGGAGCGCTCCATGCGCGTGCTCGACGGCGCCGTGGTGGTGTTCGACGGCAAGGAAGGGGTGGAAGCGCAGTCCGAAACCGTGTGGCGTCAGGCCGAGCGCTACGGCGTGCCGCGCATTTGCTTCGTCAACAAGATGGACAAACTGGGCGCCGACTTTGACTTCTCCTTCGACACCATCCTGACCCGCCTTGGCGTCAATGCGGTCAAGATCCACCTGCCCATCTTCCGCAAGGAAGGCACCGAAGTGACCTTCATCGGCATCATCGACCTGATCAAGATGAAGGCCTGCTACAACGAATCCAAGGAAACCGATCCGAAGAAATTCGACGGCATGATCATCACCGAGAAGGAAATCCCCGAGGAATACCGCGAAGCGGCCGAAGCCGCCCGCACCATCCTCGAGGAAAAGGTCTGCGAAGTCGGCGGCGACGCCATGATGGAAGCCTTCCTCGAAGGCAAGCGCCCCACCGAAGCCGAGATCATGGCCGGTTTGCGCAAGGGCGTGATCGCCATGCAGATCTTCCCCGTGCTTTGCGGCTCGGCCTACAAGAAGATCGGCGTGCAAAAAGTGGTCGACGCCGTGGTGGACTTCCTGCCCGACCCGACCGAAGTGCCAGAAACCCAGGGCACCGACCCTGATGACGCCGAAGTCCGCCTGACCCGCCCGCACTCTTCCGACGCCCCCTTCTCCGGCCTGGTGTTCAAGATTGTGAACGACAAGCACGGCGACCTGACCTATGTGCGCATCTACTCCGGCAAGCTGGGCAAGGGCACCCGCGTGCTCAACTCCAACAACGGCAAGAAGGAAATCATTTCCCGCCTGTTCCGCATGGAAGCCGAAGACCGCCAGGCCTTGGATGACGCCGAAGCCGGCGACATCGTCACCATCGTGGGCTTGGCCAACTCCTTCACCGGCGAAACCCTGTGCTCGCCCGACCATCCGATCGTGCTGGACCGCATGAAGTTCCCCGACCCGGTGATCTCGATGTCCATCGAACCCTCGTCCTCGGCCGACAAGGAAAAACTGGGCAACTCGCTGGCCGACATCCGCCGCGCCGACCCCTCCTTCCAGTTCCACTACGACGAAGAAACCGGCCAGACCATCATCGCCGGCATGGGCGAACTGCACTTGGAAATCATCACCGGCCGCATTTTGCGCGACTTCAAGGTCGACGTGAAGGTCGGCAAGCCCCGCGTGGCCTACCGCGAAACCCTGCGCGGCAGCGCCCAGGGCCGCGGCATCCACAAGAAGCAGACCGGCGGCAAGGGCCAATTCGGCGACTGCACCATCGTGGTGTCCCCCATCACCGAAGCCGAGGCCAAGGAGCAGGAACTCACCTACGAAGACGGCGTGGCTGAAGAAAACAGCATCGTCGGCGGCGTGATTCCCAAGGAATACATCAACCCGATCTTCTACGGCTGCCGCCAGACCGCCAAGAGCGGCGTGCTCGCCGGCTACCCGATGATCAATGTCAAGGTCGAGCTGGTGGACGGCAAGTACCATGACGTCGACTCCTCGCAGATCGCCTTCGAAGTCGCCGGCGTGCTGGCCTTCAAGGAAGCCACCCGCATGGCCGGCATCATCCTGATGGAGCCGATCATGAAGGTGGTGGTGACCACCCCTGCCGAATTCTTCGGCAACGTGACCGGCGACCTGAACCGCCGCCGCGCCATCATCGTCGGCGACGACGAGCGTGGCGTGGTGCGTTTGATCACCGCCGAAGCCCCCTTGTCGGAAATGTTCGGCTACTCCTCCACCTTGCGCGGCATGACCCAGGGTCGCGCCTCCTATGTGATGGAGCCGCTGACCTACCGCGAAACCCCGGCCAACATCGCCGCGGAAATCGTCAAGGCCTCGCAAGGCGAGAAGAAATAAGCGAACCCCAGGCAAAAACACGTTAAAAACACTGAAGGGCACCGGATATTCCGGTGCCTTTTTCATTGGCGCACCCACCCCGGCCCGTGCAGAGGCAATCCACCGGCTTTCAAATTTTTCACACAGGCTTGACAAAGCCGTCATGTTTGTCCCTTCCACATTTATCCACAGGTTGATCGCAACGGCCTTGGTGAAAAACCGGGCGGACCGGTTTTGAAATCGCGTTTTTCGGCCAAAAACAGGCGTCCGGCGCTTTCCCCGTTGTCAAGCGGACCGCCGCGGAAAGTTTTTTTCACCCCGCGTTGAAACACCGCCGATGTCCGCTATCTTGCACCCCCGGGTCAGGACGACCCGTCGCCACCCAGCCTCCCCGTGCCAGCCCGCCCGATGCCGCCCCCGATGCGGTTTGCGCGCCGCCAGGGCACCGCCCCCGCTGGAAGCCGGCGACCCTCAAGCAAGGATGCGCTCCCATTCACCATCCGCGCCGCCCACGTTGTACGGGCTGGTCCTTGAGAAATTCCGCCCATGCCCCTTCCGCAAGACATCCTTGCCGCGCGAGACGCGTTTGCCCCGCGCGACACGTTTGCCCGCCGTGTCGCCCACCGGGTGGAGTTGGCACTTGGCGCCCACAAGTTCGCCCTGTGGTTTGGCGGGGTCCAGGGGTTCGCCTTCGAGCCCGAATCCGCCACCTTGCGCGTGGATGCCCCCCACCCCATGGCCGCCGAGTGGATCACCCGCCACTACCAGCGCGAATTGACCGCCGCCATCACGGCCGAACTCGGCCCCGACAGCGCCGCCGGCCTGCGCCTGCAGGTGGCCGTGGCGGTGGCCAAGGCCGCCCCCGCCGCCCTGGCGCGGGGGGCGGCCGCCAACAAGGGCGGGGCCAAAGACAATGCGCAAGGCGCCGCCGCCCGCAATGATCTCATCGACACCGGCCGCAAAAACATCCCCGGCAACGGTTACAAGAACAGCTTCCAAGGCCTCTCCCAAACCCTGGCCCCCGCCGCGCGCCCGGCGCCCGCCCCGGCCGGATCCCATCTTGGCCTGCGTCACCGCCTCGACACCTTCGTGGTCGGACCGGCCAATGCCCTGGCCTACGCCGCCGCCGAGCGGGTCTGCGAATACCAGGAGCCGGCCAACCTCCACAGCGGCGACCAGATGTTGTTCATCCACGGCGGTTGCGGGCTGGGCAAAACCCACCTCCTGCAGGGCATCTGCCGCAGCTTTGCCGACAGCCACCCCGGCGCCAAAGTGGTGTATGCCACCGGCGAGCAATTCACCAATGCCTACATCGAGGCCACCCGCCGCAACACCTGGGACGCCTTCCGCCTGATGTACCGCGGAGCCGACCTGCTGGCCATCGACGACGTCCACTTCATCGGCGCCAACAAAAAGCAAACCCAGCAGGAATTCCTGCTCACGCTCAAGGCCGCGCTCTCTTCGGCGGCGCATACCCGCGTCATCCTGGCCGCCGACAGCCCGCCGCGCCAGATCCACGCTTTTTCCGAGCAACTGGTGTCCCTGTGCGTGCAAGGCCTGGTGGTCGAGGTGCGCCCGCCGGATTTGGCCACCCGCCGCGCCATGTTCGAGCAACTGGGCCGCCGCCGCGGGCTGACCTTTTTGCCCGCCGCCCTGGATGCCTTGGCCGGCGCGGCCACCGGCACCTCGGCCATGCATGCCTCGGTACGCGAGATCGAAGGCGCCCTCACCCGCCTGCACGCCCTGGCCATGCTCGGCCGCCCCGGCGCACAGGCCCATGAACCGGTCGGCCTGGGTCTGGTGCGCCAGCTTGAACAGATGGAAAGCCCGCCACGCCCGGCCCGGCCGCCCAAATTCGACCTCATTTTGCAGACCTGCTGCGCCAAACTCGGCGCCGCCCCCGAGCAGGTCAAAGGCCGCTCCAAGCACCGCCTGGTCACGCTGGCCCGCGCCGCCGCCGTTTCGCTGGCCCGCGAATTGACCGCGATGTCCTACCCGGAAATCGCCTCGGCCCTTGACCGCGACAGCCACTCCACCGCCCTGACCGCCCACCAGCGCCTGCAAAAGCAGCTGGCCGACCAAGTCCTGGTGCCGGGCTTGGCCGCCGACCTGACGGTGGCGGGGCTGCTGGCCGAGCTGCGGCAGGAAATTCAGGTGCGGGCGTGAGCCAAGATCACCCCATGTGAAAAACCCGCCTTGCGGCGGGTTTTTTCATGGGCGATCTTGGATGCCGCTGCGCGGGATCCGATCGCGCCGGGCTGCGCCCTTGGGCGTCCCGCTTCGCGGGCCGCGCCACGCAAAAACCCGCCTTGCGGCGGGTTTTTTCATGGGCGATCTTGGATTCGAACCAAGGAAGGCATAGCCAACAGATTTACAGTCTGTCCTTTTTGACCACTCAAGCAATCGCCCGAATTTCCCGCCAAAAAACCCGGTAAGGTCGTTTTGCAGGGCGGGTATTTGACCAAAGGCGGCACTTTGTGTCAAACGCCACCAACGGCTTATTTTCAAGCCGGCTTCTTCTCCCGCGGCCGCACCACGTCGTCCACCAACCCGTAGGCCTTGGCCTCGTCGGCGGAGAAGAACTTGTCGCGTTCCACGTCCTCAACGATCTTGGCCAGCGGCTGGCCGGTCAGGTCGGCCAGCATCTGGTTGAGCTGGTCCTTGGTCTTCAAAATGTCCTCGACTTGGATCTGAATGTCGGTGGCCTGGCCGCCGATGCCGCCAAGGGGCTGGTGGATCATCACCTTGGCATGCGGCAGGCAGAAGCGCTTGCCCTTGGTGCCGGCCGCCAGCGTCAGGGCGCCGCCGCTCATGGCATGGCCGATGCAATAGGTGGACACACTGGAGGTGATGTGGTTCATGGTGTCGATCATCGCCAGGGTGTCGTCCACGCTGCCGCCGGGCGAGTTGATGTACAGGTTGATGTCCTGGCCGGGCTTTTGGCTCTCCAGGTACAACAGGCGCATGACCACGCCCATCGCCGAGCCGTGGTGGATCTCGCCGACCAGGAAGATGACGCGGTTTTCCAGCAACATCTCGTCGATGGTCATCTCGCGGTAACGCTGCATGGAACCGTTCATCGAGGGGCGGCGCAGTTCCGGGTCGCGCATCTGGGCGTTGGCCAGATGCGAAACCATGTCAGGGGTGAGGCCGGTGTTTGCGAGGGGGTTGAACATGGGATTATTTCGAATAGGAAGGAAAGTAAGGGAACCCCGACCGTAAGGGAGGGCGACGAGTGCTGAAGTCACTTGGAGGAATTGGTCCCCTCCCTTACGGTCGGGGTTCCCTTGGGGCCTTCCAACGACTCAATCCACCATCACCACATCGCCCCTGCCCTTGACGACCCGGCCGATGGCGTGCACATCCTCGCCGGCATCCATCAGCATTTGCGCCACGGCGGCGGCGTGCTTGGGCTTGACGAACAGGGTGTAGCCGATGCCCATGTTGAACACGTCGAACATTTCGGCGTCGGCCACGCCGCCCTTTTCCTGCAGGAAGCGGAACACCGGCGGCAGATCCCAGGCCTGCTTGTAGATTTTGGCATCCAGATGCTTGGGCAAGCCGCGGCACACATTGCCCGGCAGGCCGGAGCCGGTAATGTGGGCCATGCCGGTGATGGCTTTTTTCTTGCGGAATTTTTCCACGGCGGCCAGCACCGGCTTGACATAAATGCGGGTGGGCTCGAGCAGCACCTGGCCCAGGGTTTTCTTCTTGTCCAGCTCGGGGTACTTCTTCTTCAAATCCAACTTGGCGCTCTTGACGATGGCGCGCACCAGTGAATAGCCGTTGGAATGGACACCGCTGGAGGAGAGCCCCAAAATGATGTCGCCCTCCTGCGCCTGCGGCTGCTGGTTCAAATCGTCCAGTTCGGCCACGCCCACGGCAAAGCCGGCCAAATCAAAGTCGCCCGGCTTATAGACGGCGGGCATCTCGGCGGTCTCGCCGCCGAGCAAGGCGCAACCGGCGATCTCGCAGGCCTTGGCCACGCCGGCCACGATGGCGGCGGTCTGCTTGGGCTGCACTTTGCTGATGCCGATGTAATCAAGGAAGAACAAGGGCTGCGCGCCCTGCACGATCATGTCGTTGACATTCATGGCCACGCAATCCTGGCCGATGGAGCCGACCAGTCCCAGTTCGATGGCCAACAGCACCTTGGTGCCCACGCCATCGGTGCAGGAAACCAGCACCGGCTTCTTCCAGTTTTTTTTGAATTGCTTGTGGTTGTCAAGGCGGAAGCAGCCGGCAAAGCCGCCCAAAGAACCCATCACGCGGGGGCCCTGGGTTTTCTTGACGGCCGGGCCGATCAGATCCACCACTTTGTCGCCGGCGAGGATGTCCACGCCGGCGGCGGCATAGGTCAGGCCGGCTTTCTTGGCGGATTTCTTGGCGGGTTTTTTGGCCGGCTTTTGGGCCGGTTTCTTGGCGGCTTTGGGGGCGGGTTTCGCAGCGGCGGACTTCAGGGCGGTTTTGGAGGTTTTCATGGGGGTGGGATTGTAAAGGAGCATGCCCACGCCGGCTCACGCGTCCTCTTCCGCCTCCATCACCCCTTCCGGCAGCACCACCGCCTTGGCCTTGGTTTTGGCCTCGGGCTTCACCGGCTTGGCCGGCACCGGCGCCACCGGCGGCAGGCGCTTGAACTCGCGGTAGGAGCCGTCATCCTTGGCCTGCACGAAGGTGCTGTCGGAAATATTCACCGCCGTCAGCCACTCACGGGTGTCCACGCACAGGGTGTGCCCCATGTCAAGGGGCAGGCCCGATGCCTGCTGGGTGTGGCCGCAGACCACGCGCTTGCCGGAAATGTGGGGCGCCGCGTCGAAAATCCGCCGCCAATGCAGGGTGCGCACCGTCTGCTGAACCAGGGGCAGGTCCGGCTCCACCCCGCCATGGACGAAGATGTGGTGCTGGGTCTCGAACAGGTCCCGGCAGGTGTTCTCCAGAAAGAACCAGTGGGCCACCGGCACACCGTCCAGCGTGCCGCCCGGATACGACTTCAGCGTCGCCGCGCCGCCGCACTTCTCCCGCCAATACTTGCGCTGCTCGGCGTCGGAACGGGCGTGCAGCATCAGCCAATCGTGGTTGCCGCGCAAAAAAACGGCTTTGGGACACTCGGCCGCCACCTGCACCAACAGGTCGAGCACGCCGCAGGAATGGGGACCGCGGTCCATGTAGTCGCCCATGAACACCAGCCGGTCCTTGTCGGGGTCCAATTGGATCAACAATTTGCGCAGGGCGCCAAGTCTGCCGTGAATATCGCCGATGGCGTAGGTGGACATGAAGGGATTCCGAAAAATGAAGCTGAGCCAAGCCGAAGGCGCCTCAGTGTATCCCGGATGCCTGATGGGCTTCAAGTTTTTTTCATCGGGACCCGCACTTGTCGGACAGCCCATCGGCCCTTGGCGAAGGTACCCTACCCTTCCCCTCTCCTTTTTCAAACCCGGCAGCCCATGTATCCAAACGCCAGCACCCTCACCCAGCCCCTGACCAAAATCGTCGCCACCCTCGGGCCGGCCACCGCCGATCCGGAAGTCATCTGCGCCATGATGCGCACCGGCATGCGGGTGGCCCGCCTCAACTTCTCCCACGGAAAATTCGAGGATTTCGCCAAATTCCTCGCCGCCGCCCGCGCCGCCGAGGCGCAACTCGGCATTCCCTTGGCGGTGATGGGCGACCTGTGCGGCCCCAAGGTGCGCGTGGGCGACGTGCCCGAAGGCGCCATTGATCTCCCGGTCGGCACCCGCTTCATCGTTTCCAACGACGATTGCGCCGCCCACCGCGACGCGCAGGGCACCCTGGTCCTTGGCACCAACCAGCCGGCCGTGGTGGCCGATGCGCTGGTCGGCCACCGCCTGTACATCGCCGATGGCGCGGTGAAATCCATCGTGCGCGAAAAGCACAACGGCTGCCTGACCTGCGAAGTCACCGCCGCCGGCAAAGTCTCGCGCCGCAAGGGCATCAACCTGCCCGACACCGGCCTGTCCATCCCCACCATGACCGACTGGGACCGCGAATGCACACAGTGGGCCGTCCAAAACGGACTGGACTGGCTCGCACTGTCCTTCGTCCGAAACGGCAAAGACATCGAAGACCTCAAAGCCTTCATCACCCGGTGCGACGGCTCCGACCCCGCCAAGGAGAAGGTCAACCGCCTGCGCACCGTGGCCAAGGTGGAAGTGCCGCAGGCCATCAAGGAACTGGACTCGATCTGTGCCGCCGCCGACGCCATCATGGTGGCCCGCGGCGACCTGGGCGTCGAGATGGACCTGGAGCAGGTGCCGGTGTTGCAAAAGCAGATCATGGCCACCGCCCACGCCCACGGCAAATCCATCATCGTGGCCACGCAGATGCTGGAATCCATGATTTCCGCCGCCAGCCCGACCCGCGCCGAAGTGTCGGACGTGGCCAACGCCGTGCTCGACGGCGCCGATGCCGTGATGCTCTCGGCCGAAACCTCGGTCGGCCAATTCCCGGTGGAAACCGTCGGCTACATGGCGCGCACCGCGCTGTCGGCCGAAGCATTCACCGCCCACCTGGGTTCCACCCGCAAAACCGCCGGCAACCAGCCGGTGCTGACCACCCGCTACCGCACCGGCGCCCTGGCCCTTGGCGTGGAGGCGGCGGCGCAAAGCATCAAGGCCAAGCGCATCGTGGTGTGGACCGAATTCGGCGGCGGCGCCCGCTACCTCTCGCAGTTGCGCCTGAGTGTGCCCGTCACGGCCTTCTCCTGCAACCAGCAGGCGCTGCGCCAGATCGGCATGCTCTACGGCGTGCGCCCGGTGCACATTGAACGCCCCGCCGGCGCCAGCAGTTTCATCGCCATGATCGACGCCTACCTGATGAGCAAGGGTTTCGTTGAAAAGGGCGACCCCGTCATCGTGGTGTTCGGCACCCCCTTTGGCGTGGCCGGCGCGGGATCGACCAACACCATGCACATCCACTATGCGGGGGACAGCGAAGGCGTGGCGAAGTAAGGACAAAAAGAAAAAACAAGTTCAATCCCTGCGCGATGCGTGGGGATTTTTTATGAATGCGGGGAAGGGCTAGAATCACCCCATGTCCCCTGAAAAACAAAACCTCGCCATCATCATTGCCGGACCCAATGGGGCGGGGAAAACGACATTTGC
>CAZKVP010000040.1:0-16816 GCA_964556215.1 uncultured Phycisphaeraceae bacterium | reverse complement strand
CCCTTTCATTTCCGAACGCACCCATGGCCGACAATCTCCCCCCCGCGCTCCCCCCCGTTCCCCCGCCGACCCAGGTGGGCATCTGGGTGGACCAACCGATCGAACGCGAACTGGGTGACTCGTATCTGACCTACGCCATGTCCACCATCATGGACCGGGCGCTGCCCGATGTGCGCGACGGCCTCAAGCCCTCGCAGCGGCGCATCCTGGTCGCCATGCACGATCTGAACCTCACGCCGGGGCGCAAGCACTCCAAGTGCGCCGGCATCGTCGGCGAGACGATGAAGAAATACCACCCGCACGGCGACCAGGCCATCTACCCCACCTTGGTCAACATGGCCCAGGAATGGAAGACCCGCGCCCTGCTGGTGGACAAACAGGGCAACTTCGGCTCGGTGGACCCGGATCCGCCGGCGGCCATGCGTTACACCGAGGCCCGCCTGCACGCCCATGCCATGGAACTGCTGGCCGACCTCAAGATGGACACCGTTGACTGGCAGCCCAACTTTGACGACCAGTACATGGAGCCCAAAGTTTTGCCGGCCCGCCTGCCCAACCTGTTGATCAACGGCTCCACCGGCATCGCCGTGGGCATGGCCTGCTCGATGGCCCCGCACAACCCCGTTGAAATCTGCAACGCCATCATCGCCAGCATCGACAACCCCGAAATCTCGCTGCGCGATTTGATGGCCATCGTGCCCGGGCCGGACTTCCCCTCCGGCGGCATGATCTGCGGCCGCGCCGGCGTGGCCCAGGCCTATGCCACCGGCAGGGGCCGGGTGGTGGTGCGCGCCAAAATCGACCACGAAGAGCGCAACGGGCGCAATTTGCTGGTGGTCAAGGAACTGCCCTACCAGGTCAGCAAAAACGACGCGGTGGTCAACAAGATCAAGATGCTGCGCGCCGACGAAAAACTGCTCGACATCGCCGAAATGGTGGATGAATCCAGCAACCGCGTGGGCATGCGCCTGGTCATCACCCTCAAGAAAAACGCCGACCCCGATGTGGTGCTCAACCAGTTGTACCAATTGACGCCGCTGCAAGACACCTTCAGCCTCAACCACATCGCCCTGGTCAAGGGCCAGCCCCGCACCCTGGGCCTGCGCGATTTGATCCGCTGCTGGATCGACCACCGCATCGAAGTCATCCGCCGGCGCACCCAATTCCTGCTGCACAAGGCGCAGACCGAAGCCCACCGCATCGAGGGCCTGATCTACGCCGTGTGCGACATCGACGAAGTCATCAAAATGATCCGCGCCTCGCGCACCCGCGACGAGGCCATCGACAAGCTGCAGGAGCGCGGCTTCCGCATTCCCGCCGACCATGCGCATGCGCCCAAAATTCCGGCGCGTTTTTTGGCCGAATCGGCCAACCACCCCGTCTCGCTCACCCGCGTGCAGGCCGAGGCCATCGGCCGCCTGCAGCTGATCCAGCTGGTCGGCCTTGAAATCGAAAAACTGGTCGCCGACTACTCCAAGTTGCTGGCCGAAATCGAAGGCTACGAAGCCATCCTGGCCAGCGACCAGATCGTGCTCGACATGATCAAGGCCGACCTCTCCGCCCTGATCGCCATGTTCGGCGCGGCCAAGGGCGGCGAGCGCCCGATCGGCGAGCGCCGCACCGTCATCTCGATGCAGGAGGCCGAAGACGTCGACATCGCCGACCTCATCCCCGAAACCACCGTGGCCGTCACCTGCTCGCAGCAGGGCTACATCAAGCGCCTGTCGGTGGACGAATACCGCACCCAAAGCCGCGGCGGCAAGGGCGTGATCGGCTCCAAGACCAACGAGGGCGATTTCCCGGCGCAAGTGTTCATCTCGTCCACCCACGACGACCTGCTCTGCTTCACCAACACCGGCCGCGTGTTCCGCATGCGGGTGTTTGAAATCCCCGAAGCCACCAAAACCAGCAAGGGCCGCAATGTGGTCAACCTGCTCAACCTGCAGGAAGGCGAAAAAGCCACCGGCTTCCTCGCCGTCAAAGACTTCGCCAACTGCAGCGACTTCCTGGTGTTCATCACCAAGGACGGCATCGTCAAGCGCACGCCGATGGATGCCTACCGCAACATCAACGTGCGCGGCATCAACGCCGTGAACCTGCGCGAAGGCGACAGCCTGATCCAGGTGCTGCACACCTCCGGCACCGACCACCTGCTGCTGGGCACCAAGGACGGCATCGCCATCCGCTTTGACGAAACCGACTCCCGCGAAATGGGCCGCACCGCCAGCGGCGTGCGCGGCATCAACCTGGGTGACGGCGACCAGGTCATCGGCGCCGTGGCCATCCACCCCGAAAAAGAAGGCATCCTGCTGACCCTGACCGAAAAAGGTTACGGCAAGCGCACCGACACCAAGGAATACCTGGTGACCAGCGAAGACGGCTCCACCCGCGTGCAGTCGCGCGGCGGCAAAGGCCGCAAAGACATGGAGATCACCGACAAAAACGGCCCGGTGGTCTCGGTGCGCACGGTGGAACCCGGCGAAGAAATCCTGCTGCTCTCGTCGGAAGGCCAGGCCATCCGCACCCGCGCCGACGAAGTCCGCCTGACCCACCGCGGCTCGCAGGGCGTCAAGGTGATGACGCTAAGCGGCGACGACAAGTTGGTCGCCGTGGCCAGCGTGGCCGGCGGGGAAGAGACCAAGGGTGCGGAATAAAGCGGAATCCTTCCCCCATGTCCACCCCCTACGCCAACCTTGATTTTGAGCGCCTTGAACGCTGCGGACACCCCGAAGCGGTGTATGCCGCCGGCAAAACGCCCGAAGAGGTGTGCGCCATCGCCTTTGACATGGTGAACCACCAGGGTTTTGCCTTGGTCACCCGCATGCACGAAACCCACGGCGCGCTGGTGGAAAAAAACTGCCTCGACCGGCTGGACATCCTCTGGTCCCCGCGCCGGCAAACCGCGCTGATCGGCACCCCGCCGCCGGAACGCAAACTGGCCAAACCCGTGCGCATCGTCTGCGCCGGCACCAGTGACCGTCTGGTGGGCGCCGAAGCCGCCCTCACCTTGCGCGCCCTTGGCATCATCGCCCCCACCCTGGTGGATGTGGGGGTGGCCGGCCTGCACCGCTTGATTGAAAAATTGCCTGAGCTGCG
Source organism: uncultured Phycisphaeraceae bacterium (assembly GCA_964556215.1). Lineage (GTDB taxonomy): Bacteria > Planctomycetota > Phycisphaerae > Phycisphaerales > Phycisphaeraceae > CANIYR01. Next base: position 13,720 of record CAZKVP010000040.1, on the reverse strand, counting down.
CCAATCCAGCGCCATCATCGCCATCGCCGGCATGGAGGGCACCTTGCCCGGCGTCATCGCCGGCCTGGTGGCCTGCCCGGTGATCGCCGTGCCCGCCAGCATCGGCTACGGCGTGTCGGCCAATGGCCAGGTGGCGCTCAACACCATGCTGGCTTCGTGCGCGGCCGGCCTGACCGTGGTCAACATCGACAACGGCTTTGGCGCCGCCTGCGCGGTGGGGCGCATGATCCTCAAATGATGCCGACCGCCCCGCCAACTTTGCCCCCCCGCCCGCTGGATGCCCACAAAGGCTCCTTCGGCACCGTCATCGTGATCGGCGGTTGCCCGACCATGTTTGGCGCGCCGGCTTTGGCGGCGCGGGCCGCCCTGCGGCTGGGCGCGGGATTGGTGAAAGTGGCTTCCGATGCACAGGCGCTGCCGTGGGTGATCCTGACCGAACCCTCCGCCACCGGATTGGTGCTGGCCCCCGATGCGGAAGAAGCCCTGGCCACGCTGGATGACGCCGACCCCAGGCATGACGCCGTGCTGGCCGTCGGCCCGGGCTGGGGCAAACCCGCCACCCGGCAGAAAGACTGGCGCGGCGAATTTCTCTGGCGTTTGCTGGCCGGGGAGCGCCGCTTGGTGGTGGATGCCGACGGCCTCAATGTGCTGGCCAATATCGCGGAGCCGATGCAGCCCAAGGCGCAACTGGTGCTCACCCCCCACCCCGGTGAATTCGCGCGCCTGGCCCGGGCATTGAACATCAAAGGCGACCCGGCTTCACCCAAGGATCGTGCCGCTTGCGCCTTGGGGCTGGCGCAAAAACTCAATGCCGTGGTGTTGCTCAAGGGCCGCCACACCCTGGTCAGCGACGGGGTGCGCCTGTTCCAAAATCACACCGGGAATCCGGTGCTGGCCACCGCCGGCAGCGGCGATGTGCTCACCGGCGCGATTGCCTCTTTGATCGGGCAGGGTATGTCGCCTTTTGACGCCGCCTGCCTGGGCGCCCACCTGCACGGCCACGCGGCGGATCGCTGGCGCGATGCGCATGGGGATCGCGGGATGTTGGCAAGGGAGTTGGCGGATGGGCTGGGAGAGGGGTTGGGCGGACCGCGAACTTTTAGTTCGCAATAAACCTCCTTGCGAACTAAAAGTTCGCGGTCCGCCCAACCCCTCACGCTCCTGTCTATTTCCTCTCCACCCCCATCGCCGGCAACGCCGCCAAAAACTTGCGCCCGTAACCCTTGGTGACGATGCGCGGATCGAGCACCACCACCCGGCCGGTGTCGGTCTTGGTGCGGATCAGCCGGCCGAAGCCCTGCTTGAACATCAAGACCGCCTCCGGCAATGAATATTCGGCGAAGGCGCTGCCGCCGCGCGCCTCGATGCGTTCGCAGCGGGCCTGCACCAAGGGCAAATCCGGCACGGCAAAGGGCAGTTGCATGATGATGACCAGGCGCAGCGCGTGGCCGGGCACATCGACGCCTTGCCAAAAGGAATCGGCCCCCAGCAGCACCGCGCGGCCCGAATGTTTGAACTGTGCCAACAGTTCGCTGCGCGACACGCCCGGCCCCTGCACGAGCAACGGCCAGCCTTGAAGCGAGGCATCCGGGCGCAAAAAATCGGCGGCTTCGCGCAATTGTTTGTAATTGGAGAACAGCACGAAAGCCCCGCCGTCGCTGGCCTCCAACTCTTTGAGCATGGCGGTGAACACCTTCAAACGGCCGGCGGTGTCTTTGGCCTCGGGCAGGCTGGGATAGAGCGCCAGGGTGGCCTGGCGCTGGTAATCAAAGGGCGAACCCAGGTGCAGGCCCAGGGCCTGGTCGCAGCCCAGACGGGATTTGATGTGGGCGAACACATCGTCACCCTTGGGAGCGGCAGTCGTTATTTTGGTTTTGCCTCCCGGCACCGCCAAAGTCGCCGAAGCCAAAATCACCGGCAACGGTTTTTTGTCCGTCGTTTGCGCCTTGAACAAATACTCGGCCAAGAGCGGCGCCACTTCCACCGGCGCGGCATTGAGCGCCACCCGCTTGCCGAGGCCGCGTGTTTGCACTTCAACCCAGGTGACGCGGTCCGGGCCGGCCATGCCCACCAATTCCGTGGTGGCGGCGGCAATCCCTTCCGCCCGATTGGCCAGCATTTGCGCCTCCAATTTGTCCTGCGCATCCTCCAAACGGTCGGCCACCCGGCGCAGGGCGATCACCAAATGGTTGAGCGGCTCGGTCAAACTGTTGTCAATGAAATCCGGGTCGCGCACCCGGCCGTTTTTGTTGCCGCGCTCGGCCTCGGTTTCGCTCCAGCGCAACAAGTCGTCGAAAAAATGTTCCGCCGCTTGGCGGGCCTGATCCACCGCCTGATGGCCGCGAAAGTACAACTCGTTGCCGATGGCCTCGTGGATTTTTGGATTGGCCAAAAAGCCCTTGTTGTTGCGCCCCAGCACCCGGCCCAAAAGCGACACCACCTTGAAGCGGGTGAGCTTGGTGCCGAAATGGTCGCCGGCCACTTCTTCCACCGTATGGGCTTCGTCCAGCACCACCGCGTCATAATCGGGCAGCACACCGCTGCCGCCCTCGGCGCGCAAAGCCAGGTCGGCGAAAAACAACGCATGGTTGACCACGATGATGTCGGCCCGGCGCATGCGTTCGCGCGCCTGCTGAAAAAAACATTCCTTGAAGCGCGGGCATTTGCTGCCCAAGCAATCCTCGCCATCCGATTGCGCCTCGCTCCACACATTCGGATCGGCCAACTGCGGCAAGGTCAGGCGCGAGCCGTCGGTGGTTTCACTCACCCATTCCACCAACGCATCCAACGACTGGATGGACGGCCCATCGTCAAACAAATTGGCCTTTTGGTCATACGCCCGCTGCAAGCGGCGGCGCGACACATAATTGCTGCGGCCCTTGGCCAGGACCGCCGTGAACTCATGCGGCAGCACCGAACGCAAAAACGGAATGTCTTTGTTGACCAACTGCTCCTGCAACGCAATGGTGTGGGTTGAAATCACCACCTTGCGCTTGGGGCCGCCCTCCTCGTCGCCGACGGCGTGCAAAATCAGCGGCAGCAAATAGGCGAACGATTTGCCCACCCCGGTGCCGGCCTCCACCACCAGCACCGAGCGCTTTTCCAAGGCTTGCGCCACCGCAGTGGCCATGGCCGTCTGCTCGGGCCGCTCTTCATACGCGGTTCCCAAGCGGCGGGCGATGGGACCGGCGGGGGAAAGCAAAGGAGCAATGCGTGAAGGCATCAGGGGATTGTACGAACTCATACCAAACTTAAATTGGCGCCGCCGGGAACGCCGACATCTTGTCGGCCGGGAGCGGGCTTGTAAACTTCCCGCCATGCCCCTCACCCCCGACGACATCGAACACCGCCCCTCCCCCTTGCATGGCATGGGCGTCTTCACCAAAAAAAGCCTGAAGCAGGGCGAAGTGGCCACCGTGATGCGCGGCATCGTGGTGCATGAAAAAGACCTGCATGAAGACACCCGCGCCCTGCAAATCGGCGCCGACCTGTGGCTGGCCGAGGATCCGGCCAACCCCCATTTCGACGATTACCTCAACCATGCCTGCGCGCCCAATCTGGGCTTCGCCGACGGTTCGCTGACTTTGGTGGCACTGCGCGACATCGCGGCGGACGAGGAATTGACCTGGCACTATGCCACCTCCATTGCGGCCGCCAACTGGCGCATCCCATGCCAATGCGGCGCCGACGATTGCCTTGGGCATATCACCGGCTTTGCGGGCCTGGATGCAAAAACCCAAGCCAAATTGCGCCCCATCGCCCTCGATTTTTTGCGCGCCTCCTCCTGCGGAGACCCGCGGTGAACGCGCGCCCGTGGGTCTTGTTCCGCCGGGCGCTGCTGGCCGGCAACCTGCTGGCCCCCATCCTGGCCATCGCCCTTGGCCTGCTTGGCCATCCGTGGCTTGGCCTTTTGCTTTGGCTGTTTTTTTGGGGTGCCCTGCACTGGGCCATGTTCAATCCCACCTCGCGTTGGCTCGGTCCGGTGGCGCTGCGCTTTGCCCCGCAGGCGCCGGAAGTCTGGCTCACCATCGACGACGGCCCGGATCCGCAGGATACGCCGGCCCTGCTGGACCTGCTGGCGGCGCACGGGGCAAAAGCCACCTTTTTTTTCATCGGCGAAAAAGCCGCCCAATACCCCGGCCTGGTGCGCCGGGCGGCGGAGGAAGGGCACGGCATCGGCCACCACACCTTCACCCATCCGGCCCATTGGTTCTGGCTGCACGGCCCGGCCGCCACCGGTCGTGAAATGGCTTTGGGGCGCCAAGCCGTGGCCAAGGCCGCCGGCCTGCACCCGGCCACCATCCTGCCTTGCCGCCTGCCGGCGGGTGTCAAAAATCCCTTCGCCCACAACCATCTGCAGCCCGGCGAACCCTTGGTGGTCTGGAGCGCGCGCGCCTTTGACACTTCCTGCAGGCAGGCAGGCAAAACCGTTTCCCGCCTGCTGGCCGGCGCCAGACCCGGCGCCATTTTGCTGATGCACGAAGGCGTGGTGGCCCGCGACGGCAGCCGCCTGGCGCCGCAGGTGCTGGAAAAACTATTGCTTGAATTGGACCGGCGCCACCTCAGGCCGATGGTGCCGGACTTGGCGCAATTGCGCTGAAAGCCCGGCCCGTGGGTTGCGGCACACCCCCATCCGCAGCCCAAAACCAAAGGCAAAACGGATGAACGCTATGCTGCCCCCCATGACCAGCCCGCGCGACCATGCCATCGGCCTTGTGAAACTCCTCCGCCAAGCGGGATTCGAATCTTATTTCGCCGGCGGGTGCGTGCGCGACACCCTGCTTGGCCTGCCGCCCAAGGACTACGACATCGCCACCTGCGCCACCCCGGATGAAGCGGCCCGGCTGCTGCCGCGCTGCCGGATGGTGGGCAAGGCGTTCGGCGTGGTGCTCTCGCAACCGGTACGCGGCATCGCCGTTGAAGTGGCGACATTCCGCACCGACGGCGCCTATTCCGACGGCCGCCGGCCCGATTCGGTGGTGTTCACCGATGCCAAGGGCGACGCCCAAAGGCGCGACTTCACAATCAACGGCCTGTTCGCCGACCCGCTATGCCCCGCTCCGGACGGCTCGGACCAGGTGATTGATTTTGTCGGCGGGGTGGCCGACCTCAAGGCCGGCATCCTGCGCGCCATCGGCGATCCGGCGGCGCGTTTTGGCGAGGATTATTTGCGCCTGCTGCGGGCGGTGCGGTTTGCTTCACGGTTGGATTTCCAAATCGAGGCGCAAACGTTGGCCGCACTGCAGAAGTTCGCCCCCAAGTTGGCGGAGATTGCCAAGGAACGCATCGGCGATGAAGTGCGTCGCGCCCTGTCCGGCCCCCGCTTTGCCAAGGCGGCCCGACTCCTTGAAGAAACCAACCTGTCCACCCCCGCGCTGACGCTGCCTGCCGGCACCCCGTTCACCCCCGTGCGACTGGCGACCCTTTCGCCGCAAGCCGCCTACCCCACCCGCCTGGCCGCCTGGCTGCTGGACCGGGGTCATGCCTTGGACGGCGCCACCTTGGCGCAAGTGCGTCTGGGACTCAACCTGACCAACGACGAGCGCGACGCCCTGGCCGCCCTGCCCCCGCTGCTGGCGCGCGCCGGCGGATGGGCACCCTTGGGGATTGCCGCCCAAAAACGTCTGCTGGCCGAAAATGCCTGGGGGCAGGCCCACCTGTTGCTGGCCGCCGATCCGGCCACCGCCGGTCTGGCCAAGACCATTGCCCAAAGGGCCGAACAATTGGCGCAGGATGGCATTGGCATCCACCCCGCCCCTTTCCTGAACGGCGGCAGCCTGCTGGCCCTTGGTCTGGCGCCCGGCCCCCGGTTCAAACAACTGCTCGATGATGCCTATGATCTGCAACTGACCGGGGAACTCAAAACCCGGTCCGAAGCCGAGACTTGGGTAGAAAAAAATTAAGGCGCCTATCTATACTGCCCTTCCCCCATGGTTGCCAACTTCCTCGAAAACCTCAAGAACACTTTCGACGCCACGCCCACCAGCGCCTATGGCTGGGTCGTGGGGGCGCTGCTGCTGGCCGGTGCCGGCTTCCCTTTGCCCGAGGATGTTCCGCTGCTTTTGGGCGGCTATGCCTGCGCCCAGGAGGGAATGCCAAAAAACATCGCCGGCATCCACCCGGTCCTTCTCATGATGGGCTGCGGCATTCTGGCCATCCTGGCCGGCGATCTGTTCGTTTACTGCCTTGGGCGCTTCGTCGGCGGTCGCGTCCACAAATGGACCTGGTTCATGCGGTTGATCGGCCACGGCAACCTTGAGATGGCCCGCACCCTGTGCGCCAAAAAAGGCGGCCGCTTCATCATCGTGTCACGCTTCATGCCGGGCCTGCGCAGCCCGGCCTTTTTCGCCGCCGGCTCGCTGGGCATGCCGATTGGCAAATTCATGCTCTGCGACGGGTTGGCTGCCATGGTCAGCGCACCCATTTTCGTATTTTTGGGCTACCGATTCCACCACAAACTCGACTATGCCACCGACCAGCTCAAGCGGGGTGAATTGGTCGGCTTCGTCATCTTGGGCATGGTTGTTCTGGCGATATTCGGCTACAAGGTCTTCATCACCAAGAAAATCAAAAAAATGAAAGCTGAAGCTGCGCGGGAAAACGAACGGGTCGAGGTGATCCTCGTCGCGGCGGAAAAAAACCAGACCCTTCCCTAAGCCACCGCATGCCCCCCCTTGACCCCGCCATCCTCGACCGCGTGCGCGCCGCCTATGCAGCGGTGCAGGCCCGCATTGCCAGGGCCGCCAAAAAGAGCCGCCGCAATGCCGACGACATTGCCTTGGTGGCGGTCACCAAATATTGCTCGATGGAAGAAGTGCGGGCCCTGCTCTCCCTTGGCCACCTTGACCTTGGCGAAGGCCGCGTCCAGCAGTTGGAGGAACGCGCCGCCCTGCTTGCCGGCCCCCCATCCGATCCTTTGGCCGACCCCATCCGCTGGCACATGATCGGCCACCTGCAGCGCAACAAGATCAAACAGGTGGCCCCCTTGGCCGCCCTCATCCACTCGGTGGATTCGCTGCGCTTGGCTGAAGATCTGCACGCTTACGGCGCCAGGAACGACCGGGTGCTGGATGTCTTGGTGCAGGTCAACGCCTCGGGTGAAGACACCAAAACCGGCGTGCCCCCCGCCGCCGCCATCCACCTGTGCGAGCAGGTCGAAAGCATGGCCCATTTGCGCCTGCGCGGCCTGATGACCATGGCCGCCCCGGCGGAAAACCCCGCAGACCTGGAGGGCAAGGTGCGCCCCGCCTTCGCCCGCACCCGCGGGGTGTTTGACGACATCCGCCGGGCCTCGTTTTGCAACGGGGACTTCAATGTGCTTTCGATGGGCATGAGCGACGACTTTGAAGTGGCCATCGAAGAGGGCGCCAATGTGGTGCGGGTGGGCAGCGCGCTGTTCGGGGCGTGATCAGCGGCCTAATTTTTCCGGCGCAATCCTGCCGTCCGCCGGGAATCCCGGCCCGAAACATTTCAGATCCGCCGCCTTGTCCGCCAGCCACGCCACCCGCAGCGGATGCCAGCCGGCGCGCCAAGCCACGATTTTTTTCGCCCGGGCATCCCCGGCGGAATCCGCAACCGGCTGGCCGTCCAACCACAACCGCGCATCGCCGCCAAGGCTGAAGGTGTAGAGCCCGTCGGTTTCCACCTTCAACCACCCCTCGCACACCAGCGCGCTGCCCGCCTGCCGGGGCTTGACCGAAAAATCCGCGCAAAGGCCGGCATAGGCGGGCTCCGACGATGCCAACTTGTCAAGCGAAGGCGTATTCTCATGGCAGGCGTAGGCCAAACCCTGCTCGGGGGGCAGCACCACGGGACTGGCGGCGATCAATTGTTTTTCGTTCCAGGCGACGACTTGGGCGGTGGCGGGGGCCAGGCCGTACATTTGATAGGAATCGTCGCCGCCGATGAACGCGACGGCCCGAATCCGGCAAGTCTGCGCCACCTTGGGCGGCCGGTTCGGATCGTAAACCGGGGACTGCGCATTGGGGACCGAGCCGTCCAGCGTATAGGCGATGCGCACGCCGACCGGATAATCCGCCGCCATGCGGATGACAGTTTCATCCAAAAAATCCGTGGCGTCGGGCATGATGCGCACCAACGGCGGCACCGCGTACGCGCTCATGCGGCGCAAGGCCGGGGAATCTTCCCCGTCCTGGATGCGCAAGCGCAGCGCCTGCGTCACGACCGGTTTGAACCGCACCACCTTGCGCGCGCCGATGCCGCGGCCCTGCGCCACTTGGCGCCACTGGCCATCCACCCTGGCATCCACCGCAAAGGTCCCCACGCGCGCGCCCAATTCGGGGACTTCCTCCAACCACAGGCACCCCGCGCATCCGCCGTCCAAGGGCACCGTGAGCGTCGCCCCGCGCGCCCCGGGTTGCGCCACCCAATAGGTTTCACCGTGGCCGTCCGTCAGAACCCCGGACGAAAGCCCGGGCAACTTGCCCTGCCCGCGCGCGGAGGACACTTCCACCGGATGCCCGGCCAGCAGGTCATGCTGATAAAGCGACTGCAATGCCCGCAACGGCTCTTTGGGCATCGGCAATGGCCCGTAACTTTCCGCCCACAACGCCCTGAGCCCCGCCCCGTCCAGCGCCTCAAGCGCCACCGGCTCGGCCAACGGCGGTCCATGCGCCTCAAGCGGCGGCAGCGGCTTGGCGCTGTGGCAGGCGGCGAGCAGCAACATGGCGGGAAGCGGGAGGAGTTGGCGCATGGTGGACAGATTACATCAGCGCCACCGGATCCACATCCACCGCCAATTCCACCGAGGCCACCGCCCCCTGCGGGCGCAAGTGGGCCAGCACCCGCTGGATCGCCTGCGGATCGGCGGCGTACATCTGGAACTCGAAACGGAAATGGTCGGCCACCCGCGCCACCGCGCAGGGCGCCGCCGCAGTCAGCCGCACCGGCAACTTGCGCCCTTCGATGAAGGCCAGCGCCGCCTGCGCCAGGGCTTCGGCCTTCTCGCGGGTCTTGGCCTCGTTTTCACCGCGCAGCAGCAGGCGCGCCATGCGCACCGCCGGCGGCAGTTGCGCCTCGAAGCGCGTCACCAGTTCGGCGTCGGCAAAGCCGATGAAATCATGCGCCACCGCCCGCACGATCGGCGCCGCGTCGGGTTGAAAAGTCTGCACCACCACCCGCCCAGGCTCGGCGCCGCGCCCGGCCCGGCCGGCCACCTGCGAGATCAATTGAAAGGTGCGCTCGCAGGCGCGGAAGTCCGGCAGGTTGAGCGCGGTGTCGGCCGAGATCACCCCCACCAACGTCACATTGGGAAAGTCCAAGCCCTTGGCCACCATCTGGGTGCCAAGCAAAATGTCGGCTTCGCCGGCGCGGAAAGAGTCCAGGGCCAGGCGGTAGTCCTCGGCCTTTTTCATGGTGTCGGCGTCCATGCGCACCATGCGCACCGAAGGGAATTTTTGCGCGATTTCATCCTCCACCCGCTGCGTGCCCAGACCGAAGGTGGTGGTGCGTTTGCCGCAGCACGGGCAGGTGGCCGGCAAACGCTGCTCGGCCCCGCAGTGATGGCACTTGAGCACGCCACCGGAGGGCAAGCGCATGTCGCGGTGGTAAATCATGCCGGCATCGCAATGGTCGCAGCGCATCTGCCAACCGCAATGGTGGTCCGGGCAGGCCACCCAGTTGGCAAAGCCGCGCCGGTTGAGCAAAATCACCGCCTGATGCTTGTGGGCCAGGGTGCGCTTGAGTTCGTCTTCCAGCGTGCAGGACATCAAATGAATGCCCTTGCGCTGGCGCCTTTCGGCCACCATGTCCACCACCTTGACCTGCGGCATTTGCGCGCCGGGCACGCGGTCGGGCAGGTGGAGGTAGTGCCAGTGCGGGCGGGGGGCGCGAGAGACAAGCGGACCGCGAACTTTCAGTTCGCAAGGAGATTCGTTGCGAACTGAAAGTTCGCGGTCCGCCCCGCAGCCCCGCGCGTTCAAATAACTTTCCAAGGCCGGCGTGGCCGATCCCAGCACCACCGGACATTTGGCATTGAAGGCCCGGCACACCGCCACATCGCGGGCGTGGTAGCGCGGAGCCTGGTCCTGCTTGTACGACGGCTCATGCTCTTCATCGACGATGATCAGGCGCAAATTCTTGAGCGGCGCAAAAATCGCCGAGCGCGCGCCGACCACGATGCGGGCCTCGCCGCTTTCAATCCGCCGCCATTGGGCATGGCGCTGGGCGCTGGTCAGCCCCGAGTGCAGCACCGCCACCAACGACTGCGGAAAGCGCGCGTAAAAGCGGCCGACGGTCTGCGGGGTGAGGGCGATTTCGGGCACCAGCACGATGACGCCGGGGGAATTGCCTTCCTGCATCATTTTTTCAATCAGGCGCAAATATACCTCGGTCTTGCCGCTGCCGGTCACGCCGTGCAGCAGAAAGGCACCGAAGCCTTCGCCCAAGCCCTGTTCCAAACGCGTGAGCGCAGCGGCCTGGCCGGCGGAAAGCGCGATGTCTTTGGGCGCTTCCGACACCCGGGCCGCCTGCACATCCAAGCGGCTTTTGACTTGGGTGATTTTCTGCTCTTCAAGCAGGCCCAGTGCCAGCAGTTTGGTGATCGGGCCGGTGGTTTTGGCGCCGGCTTTTTCGGCCAGGTCTTGCGGCGAAAGCCACTTGAAGCCGCCAGCCCCGGGAACGCCGGCGTCCCCGCCGGCCGGGAGCGCCGGCATCTTGCCGGCATCGCCCGCCTCCGCTTCCGCCACCGCCAGAATCTGTTTCTGCAAAGCCGTCAATTTGGCGGGGGCCTCTTTGCCCGAGCGCCGCACCTGCGCCACCTCGCGGCTGCCGGTGTCGTGCTTGACCGCGGCTGGCAACATGGCGGCGAACACCTGGCCGATGGGCGAGGCGTAATAACGGGCCATCCATGCCGCCAGCTTGACCAGATCTTCGGGCAGCAAAGGAAAGCCCTTGTCCCATTCCAACAACGACTTGACCTTGCGCGGATCCAAGGCGCAAATGTCACTGCGCGAGAGCACCCAGCCGGAAACTTTCTGCTTACCCAAAGGCGCCAACACCCGCGCCCCCACCGGCAAATCGGCCATGTGTTTGGGAATGGCGTAGGTGAAGCCCTCATGCGCATCCACCCCGCGCTCGAGGGCGATTTGGGCGTAGCCGGCATTGGGGGCCGGCGCGGGAGGCGCGGCCAAAGGAAGGGGATCGGGGTGCATCGCAAACAGCGTCTTCATTTGAAATACGCCTCCCAGTCCGCCAGCGCCATCGCGTCATCCACTTGCCTCTCATCCCCCATCGGCACCACCGCCAACACCTCCACCCCGGTCATTTTTTCAATCCAAGCCCGGTTGCTGGTGACGGCAACTTCCCGCTCGTCGCCGCCGTTCATGACGATGCCGGCAATGCTCGCCCCGCTGGCGCGCAGCAGTTCCACGGTCATGGCGGTGTGGCTGAGGGTGCCCAAGCCGGTGCGCGCCACCACCAGCACCGGCAGCGCCAGATCTTGGATAAGTTCGCGACAGGTGTAAGCCTGCGTTTTCCCGGGACCGAGAGTCTCCGACTCTCGGTGGTCGCATCGAGAGTCAGAGACTCTCGGTCCCGGGAAATCCGCCTCTTCCAGCGGCGCGAGCAGGCCGCCGACACCTTCGACCAACACGGGTTGCTTAGCCTGGTTGAGCGCCTCGATGCGGGTTGCCACCGCGGACCAATCCACCCCCTGCCCCATGCTTTGCGCCGCCACCGCCGGGGCCACTGGCGGCACAAAACGCAAAGGCGAAATTTGCGCATCGGTCAGCTGCATGCCGCTGGCTTGGCGCAAGTTTTCAATGTCTTCAAACGTGCCGTCCGCCGCCTGCCCGCTGACCAAGGGCTTGAACGGCACCACGCCAAAGCCCGCTTTTCGGCAGGCGCGCAAAATGGCGCAACTGACGGTGGTTTTGCCGACACCGGTGTCGGTGCCGGTGACGAACAGGCCGGGAAGGGTGAAGGGCGGGAGCATGGGTGGAATTCTATGCACCAAAGAACCCCGACCATGAGGGAGGGGACAAGACTTGATGGAGTAGCGCCAAACGTCCCCTCCCTCACGGTCGGGGTTCTTTGGTGCATAGAATCCCCCCCATGCAAGATTCCGAAATCTACGCCGCCATCGGGGAAGACGGCTTCACGCGCCTGGTGGCGGCGTTTTATCGCCGCATCCCGGCCGACGATTTGCTCGGCCCGATGTATCCCAAAGACGATCTGGCCGGGGCCGAGCAGCGCATGCGCGACTTCATGGTCTATCGCTTTGGCGGGCCGGATGTCTACACCCCCGCCCGCGGCCACCCGCGCCTGCGCATGCGCCACGCCCCCTTTCCGGTGGATGAAGCGGCGATTGACCGCTGGCTGGCATTGATGCAGGCCGCCGCCAAGGAAACCGGGATTGCGGACTCACCGGCCTTTCCTGCGCTGTGGAAGTTTTTCGTCGGCACCGCCCTGTTCATGCGCAACAAGGAAGGCTGATGCAACCCTCCCCCCTCCAGTCGCATGCCGACATTCTGATTGTGGGCGCGGGCGCCGCCGGCTTGATGGCCGGGATTTTCGCCGGCCGGGCTTGGGCGGACCGCGAGCTTTCAGCTCGCAATGAATCTCCTTGCGAGCTGAAAGCTCGCGGTCCGCTTAAAAAGAAAGTGGTCCTGCTCGACGGCTCCAAACGCATCGGCACCAAAATTTTGGTCGCCGGCGGGGGCCGCTGCAATGTGACCCATGATGTGGTGCATGTCGAGGATTACGCCGGCCCCTCCAAGCACACGGTCAAAGCGGTGCTGGATTCCTTTCCGGTTGAGCAAACGGTGGCGTTTTTCAAAGACCTTGGCGTGCATCTCAAACGCGAAGACACCGGCAAACTGTTCCCCACCACCGATCGCGCCCGTACTGTACTCGATGCCCTGATCGGCGCCTGCGATGCGGCCGGGGCGCAAATTTTGACCGAGCACCGGGTGACCGGCGTGACCAAAACCGAAAGCGGCTTTGCGTTGGAAACCAGCCAAGGCCCGTGGACCTGCAAAAAACTGATCCTCACCACCGGCGGCAAAGCCCTGCCCGCCTCCGGCAGCGACGGCGGCGGCTACCTCTTGGCCCAAACCCTGGGGCACAGCATCACCGACACCTGGCCGGGTTTGGTGCCGCTGACCATCACCAAAAACCATTGGATCGCCGAATGCAAAGGCATCACCTTTGACGGTGAATTGCGCCTGGAAGGACCGCCCGGCAAAGTGCTGCACCGCCAGGCCGGCAGCATTTTGTTTGCCCATTTTGGTTTGTCCGGCCCGGCGCCGATGGATATTTCGCGCCACCTGCGCGGCCATGCCAAAGCCAAGCCGCAATTACTCCTCTCTTTCTTGCCCGGCGTGGATGTCAACCAAGCCGACGCCATGCTGGTGGCTGCCACCGCCAAACGCCCCAAGGCGCAAATCGCCACTTTGCTGCACGAAGAATTGCGCCTCAAAGCCCAGTTATGCGAAGCCCTGTGCTGGAACGAAAACGAAATCCTGCCCAGCCAACCCGCCGGCCAAATCCCCCGCGAAGCAAGGCGCAAGCTGGCGCAAACCCTGACCGGCATGGTCATCCCCGTCGCCGGCGACCGCGGCTACGAGTACGCCGAGGTTACGGCCGGCGGCGTGCCGCTGGTGGAGGTCAACAGCAAGACCATGGCCTCGCGCAAAAGCGACAACCTGTTTTTGGCGGGGGAGATTTTGGATTGCGACGGGCGGATCGGGGGCTACAACTT
>CAZKVP010000039.1:15494-27699 GCA_964556215.1 uncultured Phycisphaeraceae bacterium | reverse complement strand
CGCGCACGCCGGGCACATAGCCCTTGATGTAGCCCGGATTGAGATGGGATTGGTCGAACGGCGGGTCGAACAGTTGGATGATGCCGGTCTCGGGCTTGACCAATTGTTCATCCACTTGCGCCATCGCCTGACGCGCGCGGGCGGGATCAGTTGCCCCGGTGAGCATGGCCCAACTTTGCGGCAAAGAATCGATGCGGCATTCGGCGTTGGTGGCGGAGCCCAGCGGCTGGCCGTCGTCGAAATAGGCGCGCCGGTACCACTGGCCGTCCCACCCGTGGTCTTCGATGTTGAGGCGAAGTTTTTCCGCTTCTGATTGGCACAGGGAGGCCATGTCGGTGTCGCCGCGTCCCGTGGCCAAGGGCGCAAATTGGGTCAGCACATCGTGGAGGAAGAAGGCCAGCCATACGCTTTCACCCTTGCCGTGCGCGCCGACCAGGTTCATGCCGTCGTTCCAGTCGCCGCAGCCCATCAGAGGCAGGCCGTGTCCGCCAAAGTTAAGGCCGTGCTTGATGGCGCGCACGCAGTGCTCGTACAAAGTGGCGGAGTCTTCGGTTTTGCCCGGCAGATCGTAATAACTTTCCTCATCCGGCTGCACCAGGCGGCCTTCCAGAAAAGTGGCGTTCTCGTCGAGCACGCCGGTGTCGCCCAGCGCCGCGACATAACGGCAGGTGGCATAGGGGAGCCACAGGTAATCATCCGAGATCTTGGTGCGCACGCCGCGCCCCAGGGGCGGATGCCACCAGTGCTGCACATCGCCCTCGCGGAATTGGCGGGAGGCGCAAAGCAGGAGTTGCGCGCGCAGGGCGGCCGGATCCGCGTGAACCAAGGCCATCGCATCCTGGAGTTGGTCGCGGAAGCCGAAGGCCCCGCCGGATTGGTAGAAGCCGCTGCGGCCCCACAAACGCGAGGCGATGGTTTGGTAAAGCAGCCAGCCATTGGCCAGGAAATTGACTGTGTCGTCCGGCGTTTCCACGCGCACCGCGCCCAGGGTCCGGGCCCAGAACCTGCGCACGCCTGCCAGCGAGGTGCGGGCCGCCCCCGTGCCGCGGAAGCGGTTCACCAGAAGCCGCGTGTCAGCCAAGTCGCGCCCGGACCCGAAAGTGAAGGCGATTTCGCGCTCCTCTCCCTCCGCCAAGTCAAAGGAGACCTGCATCGCGGCGCAGGGATCGATTCCCGCGCCGGTCCTGCCGGACAGGCGCACGCGCGACATGGCCGCGGGGTTCGCGGGGTTGCCGTTGCGGCCGATGAATTCCCCACGGTCTGCGGTGAGGGTGCGCGCGGACTCGCCGGTGTCCAAGAAGACGATGCGCCGGGCGAACTCGCCGTTGTAGGCATTGCGCGCGAACAGGGCGCCGGTTTTCGGGTCGATTTCGGTGGCGACATGCGCCGTTTGCATGGCGCGCCGGTCGCCCAGGATCAGTTCAAAGAAGCCGGTGGCCGACAGTTTGCGCGGCTGGCCCGAGTCGTTGCGCACCTTGAGGGTGATGAATTTCACCGGCGCGTCGGCCGCGACATGCACGCACATCTGCGTCGCGATGCCGTCCTGGGTGCATTCAAAAATGCTGTAGCCGAACCCGTGGCGGGTGGTGTAGGGGGCCGCCCCGCGCGCGGGGGCAGGCGTGGGGGACCAGAACCGGCCGGTCTCCTCGTCGCGCAGGTAGAAGGCTTCGCCGCAGGTGTCGCAGACCGCGTCGTTGCTCCAGGGCGTGAGCCGGAAGGCGTGGGCGTTTTCGCACCAGGTGTAGGCGCTGCCGCTTTCGCTGACCACCGAACCGAACCATGGGTTGGCGATCACATTGACCCAGGGTGCCGGGGTGGTTGATTCGGGCGTGGTGGTGATGACATATTCGCAGCCGTCTTGGCTGAAGCCGCCCAGCCCGTTGAAAGCGGCCAGGTTTTCGGTATTGATTGCGGCCGTCGCAGGCGCTTGTTCCGGGCGGTGCCTGCGGGTCGGGCGCAACTTGGGGACGGGAATTTCCGCGCTGCCCGCCTGGTCCATCTGCTGGGCCAGCGTGCCGTTCGAGTCGCTCATGACGATGCGGGCCACCGCTTGCATCAGCACTTTGTCTTCTTCGGAAATCTGCTCAAGGCGGCGGATGAAGATGCCGCCGGGTTTGTCCATCAGGTTGGATTCGGAGCGCGAGGTGATGACGCCCAGAATCTGTTCCTGGAGCAATTGACGGTAGCCGGACTGGTCCTCGTTCCAGATGACCAGGTCCACCGCCAGCCCGTGCACGCGCCAATAGGCGTGGGCCTGGACCAGTTGGCGTGCCAGGTGGATGTGGGCGCCGTCGCCGATGCGCAGGAGGACGATCGGCAGGTCCCCGGAAATGCCGTAGGCCCAAAGCCCGGACTGCCCGCGCCGGTTGCCGGCGATGACGGCACCGGGCGCGCGCATGAGCGGATTGGCGTACAGGATGCTGCCGATCATCCGGCTGTAAAGCTGGGTGTCGGCCGCCGCCGCGTTGAGTTCCCGCAGCACCACTTGGCTGTGGGTCCAGGCGAGTTCGAACACGCGGTCGGCCAAATGGCGGCCGTGGTATTTTTCGGCCAAAGCCAGGGCGCCTGCGCGCGTATCGCAGGCGCCGGTCACCAGGTGGACCACCACCGTTTGATCCGGACCGATGGTGACGGTGTTGCGGATGGCCACGATCGGATCGAGCACGGCCCCTTCGCTGCCGGAAAGCATGGCTTGGTGCATGGCCGCCGGATCTTCCAGCGTGTGCCCGCGGCCGATGAAGGCGTCGCGGGAGGTTTCGTAGGAAGTCGGGGCGGCTTCTGTGCCGTAGACAGTCATCAGGTGCAGCATCCACGGCGGCGCTTCGCCGTCCGAGCGCGGCCTGCGCGTGCACAGGATGGCTTGCTGGGGGCGCACCAGTTCGGTCTGGACGAACAGGTTGCTGAATGCTGGATGCGCCGCATCCGCCGCGGGCGTGGCCAACACCACTTCGGCATAACTGGTCAGTTCGATGGTGCGGGAGTTTTTGCCCCGGTTGGTGAGGCTGATGCGGCGCATTTCGATGTCGTCTTCCGGCGACACGGCGATTTCCATGTGGGTTTCCAAGGAGCCGTCGCGGCGCCGGAAATCCGCGCGCCCCTGGGCATAGACGACCTCGAAGAAGGACGGTTCTTTGGCCGTCGGTTGCCGCGTGACCGACCAGAATTCCCCCGTCTCGATGTCGCGCAGATAACAAAAGGACCCCCAGCAGTCACGGGTGGCGTCTTCGCGCCAACGGGTGACGGCCAGGTCATGCCAACGGCTGTAGCCGGCGCCGGAGGCGCTGACCGCGACGTGATAGCGGCCGTTGGAAAGCAAATGCACCTCCGGCACCGGGGTGTGGTGGGTGTCAAACACGCGGAAGGCGGTTTCGGTCTGCACCGGGCTCTCATGCGCGCGGGAGCCATCGGCCGGATGCGGGAACACCGCCGGCGTTTTGGGGATCCGCTCCTGCAGCAGCAGGTCCGTCGCCCTAAACGCGGGGTCGGCTTCAAAGCGGCGCTGCATCGGCCGGTCCAACAGCGCATAGGCCAGCGACAGGAACACCATCCCCTGATGGTGTGCCATATAGGAACGCACCACGGCGCTTTCCTGCCCGCGCGCCAGCCGGTGGGCCGCGTAATCCACTGCTTCGTAAAACCCGTACGGGCCGACGCGGCCTTCCCGCGCCAGACGCCTGAGGTTGGCGCAGGCCGGCTCGGGAGAAACCATCAGCGCCATGGCGCTGGCATAAGGCGCCACCACCAAGTCGTCGGCCAAGCCTCTTTTGAAGCCCAAGCCCGGCACGCCGAAGGCCTGGTATTGGTAGTTCAGTTGCGCATCCACCTTGGTGTAGCCGCACTCCGAGATGCCCCACGGCACGCCGCGCTCGCGGCCATAGGCGATTTGCCGCTGCACCGCCGCTCGGCAGGTGTCGTCCAGCAGCGTGTGGGCATACGAGGGCATGACCAGCATCGGCATGAGGTACTCGAACATCGAGCCGCTCCAGGACAGCAGCGCGGCGGAGCCGCCGGCGTTGGTCAGCGCGCGTCCCAGGCTGAACCAGTTTTCCTGCGGGAGTTTTCCCTGTGCGATGGCGACGAAACTGACCAGCCGCGCTTCCGACGCCAGCAGGTCGTAGAAGCCGTTGTCCAGGCGGCGGTCCTCGATGTGGTAGCCGATGGCCAGGAGATGCTGTTCTGGGTCGTAAAGGAAGGCATACTCCATGTCGGCCAGCGTGCGGCAACGCTTGGCCAACAACCGCAATGCCGCGCCGCGCCGCGCTGCGGTTTCGGGCGGCGTTGGATTCAAACTGTCGGCGGCAAAGCGGCATTGCCTAAGGAGCGCGTGCGCCCACCATTTCAATTCGCCGTCGGTGCAGGTATCGGTGTAGGTGGCGGCATTCAGGCTGCTGGCGCAGGAGGCGATCTGTTGCAGGAGTTCCCTGCCCTTGGCCACGCCCGGCGGGGGAAGGCGCAAAAGTTCCCGCAAGGGGTTCAGTGGGAGGATCAAATCCATCCAAGGAGCGGCGCAGGGCGCACGCGCGGCGTCCAGAAGCAGGTCCAGCGTGGTGCCCAATCCCGCAAACACATCGGGGCGGGGCGCAGAGTCGGGGGCGGCCAATTCCTCCAGCCCTGCGGCCAAGACCAAGAGGTGCCCGGCCAGGTTGCCGCTGTCCACGGTGGACACATAGCGCGGCTGCAGCGGCGCCAGCGTTTGGGTGTCGTACCAGTTGTAGAAATGCCCCCGGTGACGCTCAAGTTGGTCGAGGCTGTCCAAGGTTTGGGTGGTGCGTTCGATCACTTCGGCCGGCGGGATGAAGCCGAAGTCGTGGGCCGCCAAAGTGGCCAACAGGGACAGGCCGATGTTGGTGGGCGAAGTGCGGTGTGCCGGCCCGAGGAAGGGCTCTTCCTGGAAATTGTCCGGCGGCAGGTGGTGGTCTTCAGTACCCACGAAGGTTTCAAAAAACCGCCAGGTTCGTCTTGCGGACATGCCCAGAAAAATCAAATCTTCCGGTGACAGGCGGGAGGCGGGGCGCGCAATGGGCTGGCTCAGCCGGCAGGCGATGGCCGGGGAGGCGAACCACAGCGCCAACAGGGGCGCCGCCACGGCCATGGCCTCGGGGCGACAGCAACCCAGCGCCATCCAGGTCAGGAGCGCCAAAAGCGGCGCCGCCCACATGGCGGTGTAAAACTCCCGCAGGTGGACGAAGGCTCCCCGCTGGGCATCGCGGGCGGTGCGCCATTCCAGCAAGTTGCGCTTGGTGAAAAGCAGGCGTGCCACGGTGCGGCCGATGGCCGCCAAACTGACGGAGGCCTCATACGGCAGGCAGGCCAGGACAAAGCCCTGCCGCATGCCTTGGCGCGCCAACACCGCGGCCACCGCGCGGGCGTGGGAGAGGATCGTGAATTCGGCCGGTTTGCGGGCCAGTTGCGCCAATCCGCCGCACATCGCCGGCAGCAGAAGGATCACGCCCATCGCCAGCGTGCCCGGCAGCGCGGCCCCCGGCAGGAACCAGCACAGGATCAGGAATGCCAAGAGCGCCCCGGGCACCAGGCTGCGGCGCAAGTTGTCGAGGATTTTCCATTGCGACAGGGCCGAGAGCGGATTCTGCGTCCGGCGGCAATCCGGCCCGGGCACGCGCGAGAGCAGCCAGGGCGCAATTTGCCAATCGCCGCGGATCCAGCGCATGCAGCGGCTCACATCGGCCGGATAAGACGAGGGGAAGTCCTCAAACAGCAGCACATCGCTGACCAAGCCGCAGCGGGCGTGGCCGCCTTCCAAGAGATCGTGGCTGAGCACGCGGTTTTCCGGCAGCCGTTGGCCCAGGGCCAGTTGGAAGGCATCCAGGTCGTAGATGCCCTTGCCGACGAAGGAGCCTTCCCCCAGGATGTCCTGGTAGACATCGGACACCGCGTTGGTATACGGATCAATGCCGGGCTCCCCGGCGAACAGCCGGGAGAACAGCGAATGGTTGGCGCTTGGCATGCCGATGCCCACGCGCGGCTGCAGGATGCCGTAGCCCTCGGTCACGCGGCCCAGTTTCGGGTCGTATTTCGGGCGGTTGAGCGGATGGGCCATGGTGCCCACCAGTTGCCTGGCGCAGTCGCGCGGCAATTGGGTGTCGCCGTCCAGGGTGATCACGTAGCGCACACCATCGAGCCTTCGGGTGGCGCCCAGGATGGTGTCGAAACGGCCGGAGGCGCCGCACAGCGCATGGTTGAAATCCTCGAGCTTGCCGCGCTTGCGCTCCCAACCCATCCAGGCGTTTTCGCCGGCGTTCCACCGCCTGGCCCGGTGGAACAGGAAGAAGTGGCCGCCGGTGTATTTTTCATTGAGGGCCGCGACCCCATCCTTGGTCCTTTGGAGCAGTGCGGCGTCCTTGGCGGTTTTTTCCTCCGGCGCATCGGCGAAATCGGTCAGCAGGGCGAACAGCAGGTTGTCGTCCCGGTTGGCCAGGAACCGCACTTCGAGGGCCTCCACCAAACGGTCGATTTCATGGCTCTCGCAAATCATCGTGGGCACCGCCACGATGGCCAGGCTTTGGGGAGGAATGCCGTGCGAAAAATCCATGCGCGGCAGGACGCGCGGACCGGTCAGCAGCATGACGGCCCAGTTGGTCAGGGCCACCGCCAATTGGCTGGCGCAAAGGGCCAGGAGCGGGCAAAGTGCCGCCAAGCCCCATGGCCGGATGCCGTGGCAGGCGGCCCACCACAGGGCGGGCGCCGTTAAAAGCGTCGTCAGCAGCACGATGGTGCCGGCGTAAAGCGTCAGCGGCACATGCCGGCACAGCCGATGCAGGCATTGGCCTGGGGTGGACCGCATCTTGGCCGCCAATTCCAACTTTCGGCGGCCTTGGCCGATCAGGAAATAGCCCACATGGCTCCGGCGGTCCGCGCTGACATCGGCGCCCGGGGGGCCGGGGTTGGCATCGGCGTTTTCCTTGGCCATGGCCACCGCCAGCCTAGCCACCGCCTCTTCGCCCATCGTGCCCTGTTTGGCGATGGCTTCGACGCCGTGGCGATACTGGTCGCGCGTGGCGAAGTCCATCAGCGAGTAGGTTTGGCCCGGGTCGGTGCGCAGGATGCGTTCGGTGGCGCTCATCGTTTCCACGAAATCACGCCATTCCATGGCGTTCAAAAAACGCAGGCTGCCGATGCTGTTGCCGATGGAGACCTGGTCGGCGGCTTGGTTTTGGCTGGCCTGCTGCAGCACGGTTTCAATGGTCTGCCCCTGCTCGGCCACCCGATGTTCCAGCCAGGTGTTGGGGAAGGCCATGGCCGCCCCGTGCCCTTGGATGCGGCTGGAGAATTCGGTGATGAACGCGGTGGAGGGCGGCGGATTTTCCTTCACCATCTCCGCCAGCACCAACACCACTTCGCCCGGCGCCTTGACCGCGACCGCCAGCATGCGGTCAACCCAGCGCTTGGCGCATTCGCGGTCGCGCCGGCCGGTGGCGATGCGCACCGCCACCCGCCGCAGGTTTTCCAGAAGGGCCAGCCTCAGCATGATCGGGACGGCCCACAACTCGCCCAACTGAAGCGGCGTGGCCGACTGGTAGGAGGCCACGAACGCGCCCACACTTTCGGCGTTCACCTGGCCGTCCACATGGCGGATCAGTTCCAGCGCCAGGGCGTACGCGCGCGGGCAGCCGGCGTGCGGCCCGTTGGCCAGCCGTGGCAATTCCCGGCTGTAGCCCTTGGGCAGGTGCCGCTTGGCGGTGCGGATGTGGTCTTCGATCAGGTGGTAGTTGTCGAGGAACCATTCGGCCGCCGGCGTGATGCGCCGGCCGGCATGGACCGCGTCGGACACCAGCCCGTACGCCTCGCGCAGGATTTTTTCGTTGGCGGCCAGGCGCGGCAGCAGGCCGTCGGCCCCGTGGCGGTCGCCGTGGGTCGCCAGTGCGTGCCAGCCGGCCAGCGACTTGGCATGTTGGTCCAGCTGGCCCACGCTGAACAATTCGTCGCGCAGCGGCGGCTCTTCCGGCTGGGAGGACAGGGCCTGCGGGTCGCCGGGCAAAAAGGACGACAGCCACCGTTTGAGGAAGGGGCGTTTGGGGTCGGGGCTGGAAAAAATAAAGGGCAACTGGGGAAGGCTCGTTTCGGGGGAGTGCGGGCGGATTGGCGCCGGTTCAAGGTGCGGGGGCGGGCAGGAGGAGGGTTTTCATTTGGGCTTCCCCGGCACGATCAGCCGCAAGATGCAGATGAACACCACCGCGCCCACGGTCGCCACGATCAGGCTGCCGATGAAACCGTAGGCGACCAAGCCCAGCATCCCGAACAGAAAGCCGCCCAAGACGGCGCCGATCACCCCGACCAAAATGTCGCCCAAACAACCGAAGCCGCCGCCCTTGACCAGCAGGCCGGCCAGCCATCCGGCCACCAGGCCGACCAGGATGAATCCGATGAAGCTGCGCATGTTCCGATCCTTTGGTTTGAATCAAAACGTAAAAAATCAGCCGTTTGACGGAGATTTGCCTTGGTTTATTTTTTCATTTGCCAATGCCAAGAAGACCCGTTCGTGTGTTGAACACCAATCCAAACCGACTCAACAGGCGTGTAACCCGCTCCCATCATAGGGCCGCGACGTCAATGCGGATATTTTTGCGGCGGGAATTCTGGCTGGGTGGATGCCGATCACCTTTGGTTTTCCGGACAAATTCCAAGCAGGCGGCAGGTGGATCTGGCCACCATGACCTCCTCGTCGGTGTGGATGACGCGCACGGTTACCCGGCTGGCATCGGTGGAGATCACGGGGGCGTTGGCGGCATTCCTGATTTCGTTGAGTTCGATGCCGATGAAGCGCAAGTTCTCGCAGATGCGTGAGCGGACAGATGGCGCGTTCTCGCCGATGCCACCGGCGAAAACGAGCGTGCCCAAGCCGCCGAGGGCGGCGGAGAATGCGCCGAGGTATTTTTTCGCCTGGTAGCAGAACAGGGCGACAGCTTCCGCCGCGCGCACATCGTCGGCTTCCCGCGCCAGCAGATCCCGCATGTCGGAACTGGTTTCCGAGACGCCCAGCATGCCGGATTGGTGGGTGACCATGTCGAAAAACTGCGGCGCGGTCATCTGCTCGGTGCGCGCCAAGTAAGGCCCCAGCCCCGGATCCAGGTCGCCCGAGCGGGTACCCATCACCAGTCCGGAGGTCGGGGTGAAACTCATGCTGGTGTCCAGGCTCCGGCCGTTGCGCACGGCGGCCATGCTGGCGCCGTTGCCAAGGTGCGCCAAAATCACGCGTCCGCGGGCCGCCTGGGTGCCGGCCACGCGTTCGAGTTCCTCCACCAAGAAGGCGTAGGACAGGCCGTGGAATCCGTAGTGCTGGATGCCCTTGTTTTCGAGCTGTCGGGGGATGGCCAGTTGCTTCGCCACGCGCGGCATGCTGCGGTGGAAGGCGGTGTCGAAGCAGGCCACCTGGGGCAATTGGGGGTGGCGGTCCCGCAGCGCTTCGATCAGTGCGATCTCGCGGGGCAGGTGGTCGGGCGCGAAGGGCTCGATGCGGTGCAGTTCCTCCAGCAAGGAGGGAGTGATCAGTTCGGGCGCGGTGTGCTGCATGCCGTGGACCACCCGGTGCCCGACGGCCCCGATCGCCGAAAAATCAGTCATTTCCTCAATCCAATCCACCAGGGTGGCGGTCGCGGCTTGGTGGCCGGATGCCGTGACCTTGCGGCTTTTGGGCGGCTTTCCGGAGGCATCGCCGAAAGTCAGGGTGCCGCCGTTGAGGCCGATGCGGTCCATTTTCCCGTGGGCGATGCGCCGCAGCGGATTGCCCGGTTGGTAGAGCGCGAACTTGATGCTGGAGGAGCCGCCATTGATGGTCAGGATGCGTGGGTCGGCGGGATTCATTTACACCCCTTTTTTCTCGGCCACCCGGCGGCCGGCTTGCGCATCGAGAAGCAGGATGGCATCCGGACTGTCGCCGGCCAGCCGCAGGCGGTCCACCATGTGCGTCGCGTTTTTTTCCTCTTCGACCTGTTCGTTGGTGAACCATTGCAGTAGGGACAAGGTGGCGTAGTCGCGCTCCTTCTCTGCCGTTTCGTAGATGCCGTAGATGCTGGCGGTGACCTGGCGCTCCTGCGCAAGGGAGGTTTCGAAAATCTCCAACGCGGATTTGAAGGAGGCTTTCGGTTTGGAGATGGCCGTCAAGACGGGCGTGCCATCGCGGTCCAGCATGTAGCGTAGGAACTTCATCGCATGGATCTGTTCCTCTTCGCTTTGCCGGTACATCCAGAGGGCGAAACCCGGCAGCGATTGGCCGTCGAACCATGCGGCCATGGCCAGATAGGTGTAGCACGCGGTGAATTCCGTGTTGATCTGATGGTTGAGGAGGTCGTGGGTTTTTTTGCCGATGTTCATGGGGGGACTCCGATATGGGGAAAAGACAACCCTTGGCCGGCAAAAGCCGGCATGGGCTAAGGTTTTGAATGGGGCGCGGCCAGTGTGACCGGTCGGTCGCTTCAGCGCCGGATTATTTGACGGCGTCTTTGATTTTGCCGACGGCTTTTTTGGCGGATTCCGCGGCTTCATGCGCCGCGTCCTTGACGGCATCGCTGGTTTTTACGGCCGCGCATTTGAGACTGTCGCAGACATCCTTGGCGGCGTCGTGCAATTTTTCGACGGATTCGGCGAGGGGTTTGGGAGGAGTGTTGTTTTCCATGGCAAGGCTTTCAAAAAGGGAGGCCGGAACAGCCCAGTCGGCACGGCGTCTGGGGTTTTCGATTCATACGCCGCTTACGGGAGTTTTTCGGTGGATCGGGTTGCGCGGTGTGTGGCGACATAGGCGTCGTCCACCATGCGGGAGAAAAACTCGTGCCAATGAACATCCTGGAATGCGGCGACCCGCCGCAGCATGGCGTCGTCACCGCCGAAAAATTCGAGGTAGTTCGGCTGCTGGCGCAGCCATGTGTAGAAGTCATCCACATACGCTTCCATCGCGGTGTTGGTGCTCTGGCCATAGGCGCGAATATGTTCCAAATCCGAGTGGATCATGCTGCGGCTGAAAAGTGGGGTGTTGGTGTCATACATGGGTTTTCCTGGACAAAAAGTGGTGTGCATGTTTTTTACGCGCAAGTTTTTGCGCGAAAACCGTTTTTTCAAAAGGCCGACTCAGGGCATATTTTTGGGTTTGCGCCCAAAGAACAGGGACACCACGAACAGGACCAAAAAAATGACGATGCAGATCTTGGCGATGTCGGCGGCCATGCCTTCAAGTGTGCCGAAACCAAGGACACTGGCAATGATGGCGATGATCAGAAAGAAAATGGCGTAGCGAAGCATGGGGGTCTCCAGTGGAGGGGGGAGGGAACGAGATGGTGGAATCTTTGATTTTTCATTCGACGGGCGAGGGGTTCATCCCTTACTTGCGGCGCCGTAAAGACAGGAGCCGCACAAACTGGGGGAATTTCCCCGGCGGTTGTTTGGGCTCCTTGCGCCGGTAACGGAAGGTGAGCGCGGGAATGGCGACGCCAAGAATGAGGAAAACCAAGACAACGGTGACGATGATGGCTGCGGATGAAAAGTAGTGGGGGGGGGTGTTATTCATGATTGTATTTGGGGGTAAAACGCCAAAAAAATCAGCCGAAGGACGGCGATTTGCGTGGGATTTATTTTTTCATTTTCCGCAGCCAAAAAACCCGGTCGTGTGTTGAACACCAAGAAACGCTGAACCGACTCAACAGGCGTGTAACCCGGCTCCATCATAGGGCCATCACCGGGTGATGCAACTATTTAATCTTTTCAGCGGGGAATCGTCCCTTAAAACCCGTTCGGCGACGCGACGGACGCCTCAGGAGAAGCAGGCAACCCAGCCACAGCAGGACAAGCGAACCGGGTTCGGGGACAAGGTAATAACTCTTGCCGCCATCCCAGGTGACGATGGATTGGTCGGCGGCCAAGCCCGAGGTGGTGCCGGCATAGTTGCTTTGTCCAGCGGGGGCACCAACCACTGCCAGGTCGGAGTCAAACAGTTTGATGGCGTAGTGCGATCCGGCGGTGGGGGCGGCACCAATGGCCGTCCCCAATTGGAAGATGCCGCCCGCAAGATCCACGGAACTTGCGCCAGTGATGATCAATTGATCGCCGGTCAAGGTGTCGTAATCCACATCAAACAGATAGGTGCCGCCAAGTGTTCGGTTGCCGGCGCCAGCCAGGGTCAAAGTGCCAAGAGTGCCCAGGTCGCCGCCGGTGATTTGGCCACCGGCGGCAAGCGCAATGGCGCCCGTGGTGGTGATCG
>CAZKVP010000039.1:0-15394 GCA_964556215.1 uncultured Phycisphaeraceae bacterium | reverse complement strand
CCGCCGGTGATTTGGCCACCGGCGGCAAGCGCAATGGCGCCCGTGGTGGTGATCGTGCCGGTGCCGCCCAAGGTTCCGCCTGACGCCACGCTGTAGGCGCCCGCGCTGGCGGTGTGGGTGGCATTGACCAGCAGTACGCCGGCATTGATGGTGGTGGCGCCAGAGTAGGTGTTGCTTGTGGCCAAGATGACTGTGCCCGTACCGTTTTTGGTGAGGTCCGTTGTGCCAGAGATGGAGCCTGTGCCGCTCACGGTGTAGGGGCTGGAAGCGTTGTTAAATAGGACAGCATCGGGTGCGACAAGTTGATTGAGCGTGACAGATCTTGCGCCACCACCGCCAGTGCCGGTGTCGTCGAAGGTCACTTGGTCGCCGCTGCTGAATTTTTGATCGCCTTCTTGCCAAGCGGCCGTGGTCATGTTGTCCCAGGTGCTGCTGGCGGCGTTCCAGGTTCTGGCTTCGCTGGTGTAGGAGAGGGTTATTTTTTTATTGACCACATCGTCTACCACCGCTGCCCCGGCGTGGTAATTCGCCGTGCTGAAGTCCGCGATTCCCGGGGTGATGCCGTAGCCGACCACATCGAGATTGTGCGCACCCAATCCGCTGATGCCATCGTTGCCAACAATGGTGATGGTGCCGGTGGTGGTTACGCCTCCGCCAGCGCGGAACATATTGCCTGCTCCCGCCGTTTGGGCCACACCGACAATCGAAGAGCCTGTGGCCAAGGCAAGGGTCAGACTGGTGGTGCCGCCTTGTCCGGAAAGCGTCGCCCCACTGGCCACGGTGATGTTGGAGGTCAAACTGCCCAAGACATTCAAAGTGCCGGCCGAAACGGTCGTCGGGCCCGCATAACTGTTGGCGCCGATGAGGGTGGTGGTGCCAGAACCCACCTGGCTCACCGCGCCAGCACCGTAGATCACATTGGAGACGACATAGCCTGAATCGCTGCGATTAAAGGCGAGGATGGCTGTGTTGGCCACATCGCCGGATCCCAGAGTGCCCGTCGCGCCGCCATTGCCGATTTGTAGCGTGCCGGCCGAGAGATTGGTCAGGCCGGCATAGGTGTTGGCACCGGTGAGGGTCAGGGTGCCAGGTCCGGCAATGGTCAGACCCGCCGCCGCGCCAGTGATGCGCGAAGCAATCGTTGGCCCCACCGTCGCAATGCCCACCGTCGAAGTCGTGGTGAGGGTTGCATTGGGCGCCAGGTTCAGGTCGCCGCCGGTCAAGGTTGGCGCGCCCTCTTCAATGGTGATGGTTCCCGCATTTTGCGCGCCGATGAGTGTGACGGTGTAGTAGCCATCGGCCGTGCCACCGGCCGCAAAGGTGAGGCCATCGCCGGTGCTGGTCGTGGTGGGAAGGGTGACAATCGTGCCGGCGGCGCCCGCACTCCAATTGGGACCAAGATTGCCCCAGTCACCACTGGGCGTTGCGCCGCCGGCGCCGGGCGTTGCACCATCGATATCCCAGTAATAGGCTGCCGCATGTGCCGAGTTGGCGAAGAGGGCCAGTACGGGAGATAATGAAATCACCAGCAAGCGGCATGAAAAACGAATGGGATGTGGGGTGGGCATGGACGGACCTTGAAACACAAAAAAATCGGCCGTTTGACGGTGATTTCACTTGGTTTATTGATGCATTTGCCGACGTCAAAAAAAACTCAGTCGTGTGTTGAACCCCAACTCCAAATTGACTCAACAGGCGTATAACCCGGTTTCATCATAGGGCAGTGACACCAAAGTGCAGCCACATTATTCTTAAATTATTTTGGCATCAGTCAAAAAGGCTAGGCGCTGCCGCCACCATGGCCAGCAAGTCCGACGCCCGAAACGGCTTACCCAAGAAATGATCCATGCCGGCGGTCTTGCAGTCCATCCGGTCCTTGGGCGAGCAGTCGGCGCTCATGGCGATGAGGGTGGGTTGTGGCGCGCCCGAGGGCGTGTTGGCGCGGATGAGTCGGCAGGCTTCAAGGCCGTCCATGCCGGGCATGCGCAAGTCCATCAGCACGACATCAAATTTTTTTTGAGACAGCCGCGCCACGGCATCCGCCCCGTTGTTGCAGGTTTCCGCGGGGTGGCCGTTCATGGCCAGGATACCCACCGCCACTTTCTGGTTGATCGCATTGTCATCCACCACCAGCACGCGGCGGATGAGGTGCGTACGCGCCTTTGCGGCTGCCGGCGCGGGGGCCTGAATGGGGGGCTGGGCCGGGTCACCCAGTGTGATGAAATGAAAGCCAGCGCGCAATTCCAAAACACGCCGCAGTTCTTCCGTGCGGAAAGGTTTGGGCAGAAAATCATGGAATAGGGCCAATTCCTCTCGCATGGCATGGCGGTCCAGAACGCTGGCGGAAACCGCCACCATCGGCAGTTGTTCGCCGCCGGGCAGCGCGCGCAACCGCTTTGCCGTCTCAAATCCATCCATGCTTGGCATGAACAGGTCCATCAGCACCAAGGCCGGCCACCGCATTTTGGCCAAGGTCAGGGCGACGGACCCGTCCGCCGCCTCCGAGATAGAGCGGAAGCCCATTTGCGTGAGCATGGCCCGCAGCACTTGGCGGTTGGTGGCAACATCATCCACCACCAAAATGGGCCGGTCGGCATCATCCGGCGATACCTGCCCCAATCCGCCGGCCAAGAGGGGTTCTTCCACGCTGGCGGCGGAGAGCACCGGGACGCGCAGATGCAGGGTGAAGCAACTGCCAACGCCCATTTGCGAGGTGACCTCGATGTCTCCATCCATCAGGCGGGCCAGTTGTTTTGAAATGGCCAGGCCAAGCCCGGTTCCGCCGAGGGCCGCGCGACGGCCTGCCTGCTCGAAACGGGCGAATAGATTGGACAAATCCCCCGGCGCAATGCCCGGTCCGGTGTCGCTGATGGCGATCTGCCATTGGCAGTTGCCGTTGGCGTCGGTCGGCTTCGCGCTGGCGTCCAGATGCACCTCGCCTTGGCTGGTGAATTTGATGGCGTTGCCCAAGAGATTGATCACCATCTGCCGCAGGCGCAGCGGGTCGGCTTGGATTGCCGCCGGCAGGTCTGGTGCGATGGAAATGCGAAGATTCAGTCCTTTTTCGCGGCAGCGCGGCGCCAGCATCAGGGCCACTTCGCGCAGGACGTCGGCCGGCGCGAGGGGGCTTGGATGAAGGATTAACTTGCCGGCCTCCATCTTGGCCAAGTCCAGCACCTCGTTGATGAGGTCAAGCAAATGGTCGCCGGCCTGATGGATGATGTGGACCTGCTGGCGGTGCTCCTGCGCGACCGTCTGATCCATTTCGAGGATCTGGGCAAACCCGATGATGGCGTTGAGCGGGGTGCGGATCTCGTGGCTGATATTGGCCAGAAATTCCGCCTTGGCGTGGTTGGCTTGTTTCAGCGACTGTTCGTAGCGTTTGAGCTCGGTGACGTCGCGGGCGGCGGCGAACACCCCCTGCAGTTTTCGGTTGCGGTCGTGGAAGATCGTCGCGTTGTAGGACACCACGGTCTCCTGGCCATCCAAGGCACGCGCGGTGAGTTCGTAGTTGGTGACCTTGCCTTCGCCAAGCACCCGCCGGATGCCGGCTTCGGCCCGCTGCGGGTCGGTGAAGAAGTCCTTGAACGGCGCCCCGATCAGTTCGTCGCGCGTGCAGCCGGTGAGCGATTCCATCTGCTTGTTGACGTCGGTGATGATGCCGCGCGGGTCGGTGGTCATCAGCGCGTCGATGTTGGATTCGATCAAAGATCGGGTGTAGAACTGCTGGTCGCGCACGCGCTGGTCCAGCAACATGCGCTCGGCCTCCACCTGCTTGCGGGCGGTGTTGTCGGTGCCGATCAACAGATAGCCGATGATCGCGTCTTGCGCGTCGCGCAGGGCCGTGACCGACACGATGGCTGGAAAGCGGCTGCCGTCTTTGCGGATGTAGGTCAGCTCATAGATGTCCTCGATCCCGCGCGAGGCTTTGAAAACCAATGCCTCAAAGCCGGGGGTGATCGGGGTGCCAAGTTCCATGCTCAGTGTGGCGGCGCGCGCGATCACTTCCTGCGGGTCCGAAATGTCGGCCGGGGTGAGCTTTTTCATCACCTCATCGGCGGCATAGCCCAGCATGCGTTCGGCGCCGACATTGAAAATCTGGATGACCCCTTTTTCATCGGTGGCGATGCTTGAAAAATTGGCGCTGTTGAAAATGGCGCTCTGCAGGGCGCCGGCCTTGATCAGCGCCTCTTCCGCCCGCTTGCGTGCGGTCACGTCCTCCATCGCCAAGACGAGCAGTCCGTCGTGCAGGCCGGCCTGGAGTTTGCGGGCGTTGAGCAGCATCACCCGGCGGCCAATCATGGGGAAGGTGTGATCCAGTTCAAAATCATCCAAGACGGACCCTTTGGGGACGATGTCCTCCAGCCGGGTCCGCAGGTCGGGAATATCCCACTGACCGTCGCCAAGCTCATAGAGCAGGCAGCCATCGGTCTCTTCAGGGGAGGCTCGAAAGGTCTGGTAAAAGGCTCGGTTGGCGGACCGCACGCGCAAGGTGGCATCCAGGATCAGCAGGGGTTCGCGCACCGTGTCCACGATGTTTTGCGCGTAATTCCGGATTTCTTCGGTCAGTGCTTTTTGTTTTTTCATGGTATTCCCTTTTTTTAGGGATGCGTCATTTCAATCCCCAAGGCATTCGCCACGCCCATGCCAAATGCCGGATCCGCGCGGAAGAAGTGGCATACTTGGCGCTTTTGGATTTCAAGAGGAACGCCGGCCATGTGGCGGGCGATGTTGCCAAACAGGCGCTGTTGTTCGTCGGACTTCATCAACCGGAACAGCGCGCCGGGTTGGCTGTAGTGGTCGTTCCCCAGTGCTTCGCGGTCATGGCGCATGGCGGTGCCCGTTAGCGCCAGCGGCGGTTCGCCAGCGCGGTCGGGGCATGCCGTTGGGCCGCCAAAACTGTTGGGTTCGTAATTGACCGCGCCGCCGCCGTTGCCATCGCTGCGCATCAGGCCGTCGCGGTGGTAATTGGCATAAGGGCATTTGGGCGCGTTGACCGGCAAAAGCCCGCTGTTCACGCCCAGGCGGTAGCGGTGTGCGTCGCCGTAGGCGAACAAACGACCCTGCAATACCCGGTCGGGCGAGAAGCCGATGCCCGGCACCACATGCGCCGGATTGAATGCCGCTTGCTCGACATCGGCATGGTAATTTTCGGCATTTCGATTCAATTCCAAGATGCCGATTTCTTGCAGCGGATAGTCCTTGTGCGGCCACACCTTGGTCAGATCGAACGGATCAATGGCATAGGTGGCGGCGTCCTTTTCCCGCATCACCTGCACACACACGCGCCAGCGGGGGAAGTTGCCTTGGGTGATATTTTCATGCAAATCGCGCTGCGCGCTTTCGCGGTCGGAGCCGATCAACTGCGCGGATTCGCCATCCGTCAGCCAGGCGATGCCCTGCATGGAGACGAAATGGAATTTGACCCAGAACCGTTCGTTGTTTTCGTTGAAGAGCGAAAAAGTATGGCTGCCAAAGCCGTGAATCTGGCGCCAATTTTTGGGAATGCCGCGGTCGCCAAATAAAATCGTCACCTGGTGCAGCGACTCCGGCGAGAGCGACCAGAAATCCCAAGCCGCGGTGTGGCTGCGCAGATTGGTGCCGGCCTCGCGTTTTTGCGTGCGGATGAAGTCGGGGAACTTGAGCGGGTCGCGGATGAAGAAAACCGGCGTGTTGTTGCCGACCAAATCCCAATTGCCTTCCTCGGTGTAGAACTTGACCGCGAAGCCGCGCACATCGCGCTCGGCATCGGCCGCCCCGCGCTCGGCGGCCACGGCGGAGAAGCGCAAGAAGACCGGGGTTGTTTTGCCGGCCGCGGAAAACACGCGGGCCTTGCTGAATTCCGCCAGGCTGCGGGTGGCGGTGAAGGTGCCGAAAGCGCCGGAGCCCTTGGCATGCACCACCCGCTCGGGGATGCGTTCGCGGTTGAAATGGGCCAGTTTTTCCAGCAGCCAGGCGTCCTGGAGCAGGATCGGTCCGCGTGGGCCGGCGGTGATGGAGTTCAGATTGTCGGCGACCGGCGCGCCGGCGGTGGTGGTCAGGGGATCGGGGGTTTGCATGGGGAAAAAGGCTTTCGTGGAGGAGCGTTCAAAGAAAAAAAGAAAACAGACAACTGCTGCGGTTGGCTTCGATGGAAGGTATTTATTCATTTCCCAAAAAACTGCGGATGTGTGCGGCTTGCTTTACGGCCGCCCTACATCCTAATCGCGGGTGCTTCGGAAAATGAATTTTTTGTCAGGAATAAAAAAAAGACGCCCATCGATCGCATTTGCTTCTGCTTGGTTTGAAAAAAGGAAGCGGATTCAAACTGTTGAAATTTTTTTATAGTGCTTGTTCTGCATGGCGTTTCGTCGGATTGAAGTCTGATCAAAAAATAAATCATTTGCTTATTGGCAAATCCCGTGTAGCATGCGAGGTGGGTAATACGCTCGTTGAGTCAGTTCGGAGTTCTTTGGTATTCAACATGCGACTGGGTCTTTTGGATGCCGGAAAATGAACAAATAAAACCAAGCAAATCGCCGCCCGCCGGCTGATTTTTTTGTCGTTAAATGGAATTTTCCAGCCGACGAAAGGATCCATGGCGGATGAGATGTCCAGCGATTTATCCATTTGTTTATTCGCTATTCCCTCACCCGTTTAATCGGTTGGTCTGTGTATTGCAATTTGTGTGTGGTTGGGTTGTTCTCTTTCCCCCTTTTCAAGGTGTCTCCCATGTACGGTCAAACTTCCGCCTGCTATCGTTTTTTGCTTGACCAATACCTCATCGTGCTGCGCAAAATGCGCGAAGACGGTTTCATCGCCATGTGTTTTCCCACGGGGATGCGCGTGGTGGCCGGCGCAGCCGTGATGGCGGGCGGCTTGGCGCTGGCGCCCAGCGCCTTGGCGGCGAATTTGTATTGGGACATTGATGGGATCACGCCGGCCGCCGGCGGCGCCACCCCCAGCGGCTCTTGGGACAATCTCAGCACCAATTGGAGTTTGGGCGCCTCCGGCACGATCGCCACCGTTCCCACGACGACCGGCATCGGTGACGACCTGACTTTTGCGGCGGGCAGCACGGCATCCGGTTATTACACCGTCACGCTCATCGGCACGCAGAGTGCGGGCACGATCACGATTGAAGAAGGCGCACCCACCCTCACCGGCGGCGACCTTTTCCTCGCACCCAACGCGACCATCACCACCACTTCGACGGTGGGCAACATCATCGGCGGCGTGGGCCCCCGGATTGCTTCAAACATCACCGGCGCAGCGGCGGGCTTGACCACGGCCGGACCAGGCACCCTGACGCTCACCGGCGCCAACACCTATGCGGGCCTCACCACGCTCTCCGCCGGTACCCTGCAAATCGGCGATGGTGGCACCACCGGCACCCTGGGTTCCGCCGATGTCGCCAATACGGGCACTCTTGCCTTCAACCGCAGCGATACTGCGTATGTGGTGTCCAATGTGGTCTACGGCGCCGGTGCGCTCAATCAAGTCGGCACCGGTAAGACCACCCTCACCGGCGGCAATAGTTACGCGGGCATCACCA
Organism: uncultured Phycisphaeraceae bacterium; assembly: GCA_964556215.1. Lineage (GTDB taxonomy): Bacteria > Planctomycetota > Phycisphaerae > Phycisphaerales > Phycisphaeraceae > CANIYR01. The sequence goes on along the minus strand of CAZKVP010000039.1, from coordinate 7,860 downwards.
CCATTTACGCCGGTGAATTGCAAATCGGCAATGGCGGCGCCACCGGCACCCTGGGTTCCGGCAGCGTGCTGGTCGATACGGTCTTGACTTTCAACCGCAGCGACACGGCCTACGATGTGAGCAATGTGATCGGCGGCGCGGGCGTGCTCAACCACATCGGCACCGGCCAAGTGAGTTTGTCAGGCACCAATTCCTATTCCGGCGGCACCAACATCACCGCCGGCACCCTGCAGGTGGGCAACGGCGGCACCACCGGGTCCCTGGGCACCGGGGCGGTGGCCAACGGTTCCATCCTGGCCTTCAACCTCAGCAATGCCGCCTTTGTGGCTCCCAATGCGATCAGTGGCACAGGTGAACTGCGGCAAATCGGCACTGGCATCACCACTTTGTCCGGCATCAACACCTATACCGGCGCCACCACGGTGACGGCCGGCACGCTTAAAGCCGGCGTGGTCTCGGTCGCGGGGGTGAGCGGCGCATTCGGCAACAACTCCGCCGTCACGCTTTCGCCAGGCGCAACTTTGGACATCTCCACCTTCGCCACCCAAATCGGCTCCCTGGCCGGCACCGGCGGCTTGGTGGTGCTTGGCGCTTCCGAACTGACGACCGGCGGAAACAACACCGACACCGCTTTTGCGGGCATCATTTCGGACGCTTCAGCCGGCAGCAACCTCACCAAAATCGGCAGTGGCACCCAGACCTTATCTGGCGCCAACACCTATGGCGGCATCACCACCATCAAGGCCGGCGCGCTGTCGGTTGCCGTTATCGGCGATGGCAGCGTGGCCGGAAACCTTGGCGCGGCCTCGGCGGCTGCGCTTAATTTGGTCTTGGGTGGCGGCACGCTGCAATACACCGGCGCCACGGCTTCGACCAACCGGGCATTCACTCTGACGGACCTCACCACCAGCACCATTGAAGTGACCAATGCCGTCACCGAGCTCACTTTCTCGGCTGCCAGCGCGGCCTCAACCGGCGGGCTGACCAAGGCGGGCGCGGGCACCTTGGTGCTCAGCGGAGCCCACATCTATTCCGGTGCCACCACCGTGGATGCCGGCACCCTGGTGCTGGACTACACCGGCGGAAGCGACCGCATCAAATCCGGCAATGCCCTGGTGCTTGGCGGCGGCACCGTGCGCTTCGACAATTTGGGCGGCAACACCCAGACCTTTGGCACCACGGACTTGGTGCTCAACACCAGCAGCACGCTGACCCTCGGCGCGGGCTGGACCAGCGGCATGGTGGATCTTGGTACCTTGGGCTCTGGTGGCGGCACCGCCGCGCTGGAAGTTTCCGACATCGTCGCCGCACCCAGTTGGATCAAGGCCTCGGGTAACCTCAATCAGGCCTCTTTGCTGGCCGGCGCGGTGACCACCAACAGCGGTGCCAATTTGGTGGCGACCGATGCTTCGGGCAACTTGATTGAGGCGGTGGGGACGGATTATTTGCGTAATGCCACCATTCCCAACAATGCCGGCAATGATGTGCGCATCATCAGCACCGGCACCTTGGGAACCGGTGACAGTGGCACTGGCATGGTTGCTTTGGATACGGTCGGCACCACCGATTTTGGCACTTTACTCAACGCGTATACCGCCGGAACTTCGGTCACCGTGGACATCACCAACAGCGGTGCCAACCCCGGCAATATTTTGCGCATGGGTGCGGTGGGAGCCATCGTGTCGGCGGCCGGATCTGATCTGTTGACCTTGGGTGCCAGCGTGGCCCAGGGCGGCACTTTGACCGCCGGTGGCGCGGACAACATGGCGGGGTCTTTGGATTTCAATGCGACCAACGCCATTTTGGTGAATGCCGCCATGGTCAATAACGGTGCGGGTGCGGTGTCGCTGACCAAAACCGGCGCCAGCACCCTGACATTGGCGGGCGCCAACACCTATACCGGCTCCACCACTGTGAACCAAGGAACGCTGGCGGTTGGCGCCAACAACGCACTTTCAAGTAGCTCAGCCCTCACCTTGGGCGGGGCGGGCACGGCCGGCACCTTGGACATGGCCGGCTTTACCTCAGCGGTCGGCAGTTTGGCTTTTGGCGCTGCGGGCGGCACGGTGAAGATGGCCGCCAATCAAACCGGTTCGGCGCAACTGGCCGCTTCCGGTACTGTGGCACTGGGTGCCACCAACACCTTGGATTTGACCGGCATGAGCAATTCCGCCGGGGTTTACAAGTTGGTCAGTGGCAGCAGCCTGACCGGGACTTTTGGCTCGGTCACCGGATTGGATGGCGCCTATGTTCTGAAGTACGGCACCTTGACCGCCAATGAACTCGATGCACAGCATAAGAGCACCGTTGCTTTGGCCGTGGACGGCGCCTATGACGGCATCAACGTGCGCACCGGCACACAGACCATCGGCGTTCAAGTTTCAAACACCGCCCCGGTGGGATCTGTTGCGGCCACCTATACTTTGGCCTCGGCCGGGGTGACGGGCTTGGCGGGCAATACCCGTGCGGCTGGCGCCGGTTTTGACAGCAGCACCGGTACCTACACCGCCGTGGCCGGGGTCAACGCCAAGACGGTCGACATCACCAACACCGGCGTTGACGCCTGGACCAATGCGCCCGCCGGTGTGACGGTCACCCAAAGTGCCTATGACTATGCCCAAGCGAAGTACACCGGTGGGGCATTGGCCTTTGGCAATGTGCGCACGGGTGCCGTGGTGGCGGATCAGACGGTGGCCTTTGGCAACCAGACCATCACCAATGCCGCATATCAAGACACCCTGGATGTGTCGGCCACCACCGGCAATGCCAAGGTGACGGCCACCGGCTTCACCGGCTTGGCGGCCAGCGGCGCAGGCGCAACCACCAACAATCTAAGTTTGTCAGCCAATACCGCCACTGCCGGCAGTTTGGCCAGCACGGAAGCGCTGACGCTGACCAGCAACGCCAACGGCGTGTCCGGCCTGAGCAATGGCACGGCGACGGTGGTGGGTGTTCCCGCCGCCATCACGACGACCGGCGGCGTGTATGACTACGCGCAAGCGAAGTACACCGGCGGCGCACTGGCCTTCGGCAATGTGCGCACGGGCGCCGTGGTCGCGGACAAGACGATTGCCTTTGGCAACCAGACCATCACCAATGCCGCATATCAAGACACCCTGGATGTGTCGGCCACCACCGGCAATGCCAAGGTGACGGCCACCGGCTTCACCGGCTTGGCGGCCAGCGGCGCAGGCGCAACCACCAACAATCTAAGTTTGTCAGCCAATACCGCCACTGCCGGCAGTTTGGCCAGCACGGAAGCGCTGACGCTGACCAGCAACGCCAACGGCGTGTCCGGCCTGAGCAATGGCACGGCGACGGTGGTGGGTGTTCCCGCCGCCATCACGACGACCGGCGGCGTGTATGACTATGCCCAAGCCAAGTACACCGGCACGACGCTGGCCTTTGGCAATATTCATACGGGTGCCGTGGTGGCGGATCAAACCGTGGCCTTTGGCAACCAGACGGTGACCAATGCCGCGTATCAGGACACTTTGGATGTGTCGGCCACCACCGGCAATGCCGCTGTGACGGCCACTGGTTTCACCGGCTTGGCAGCAAGTGCCGGCGGCGTGACCACCGATGACTTGAGTTTTGCCGTCAATACGGCCACCGCAAGCGACTTGGCCAGTACTGCAACCCTGACGCTGACCAGCAACGCCAACGGCGTGGTGGGCCTGATCGATGGCACCGCAACGGTGGTGGGCGTACCCACCGCAATCGCCACGACGGGTCAGGTTTACTCTGGCTTGATGAACTGGACCGCAGGCACAGGCTCTTGGTCGACCAACGCCAACTGGACTGACTCCACCAATGCCGGCGTGCATGTGGCGGCAGGCTTGGACGCAGGCTTCACCGGCGTGGACAGCGCCTCCTTCAACGGTGGCGGTGGGACCGTCAGCCTCAATGGTGCCAATCCCAGCCTGAATGCCATCACTTTCAGCAACAGTGGCGATTACACCCTGGCCCAAGGCAGTGGCGGTGGCATTACGATGGCTGGCACGACGCCCACCATCACGGCTGCGGGGGCACAAACCATCAGCGCACCTGTGATTTTGGCCAGTGATACCCAAGTGGCGGTATCCGGCAACAGTGACACGCTGGCTATCTCTGGCGATATTGCAGAGAGTGGGGGCGCAAGAATGTTGACCAAAAACGGCAGTGGTCTGTTGACCTTGTCTGGCAACAACACCTATACCGGCGCCACCCAGGTCAATGCGGGCACCTTGAAGGTTGGCTCAGCCACCGCGCTTGGCAATAACTCCGCCGTCACGGTGGATGCTGCCTCGCTTGACGCCACCGGATCAACCGTGAGCACCGGCGCACTTGCGCTTAATGCTGGGTCCACGCTCGTCATAGACGGCAACACCCGCATCAGCGCCACCAGCGCCACGGTGCAGGCAGGCGCAAAAGTCAACGCCTCGGTCACTGGCTTTGTTTTGGGAACTCAGACCGCCATCATCACCATCACTTCGGGTGTCGTGACTGCCGCCGCGGCCAATCCGCTTGACACCTCTCCGAGTCAAGCCGGTTACCGCTGGGTGTCCGCCAGTGATGCCACCCACATCTACATGGGTGCGCAGTGGGCATTTCTGACACCCGTCATTGTCAACTTTCATAATTCCAATCCCCAACAATATGAGATTGCAGCATCCTTGGACCGCTCATCCGGCGCCGTCTCGGTTAATCCCGATATCCAGGCTTCCTACACCCAACTGCACCAACCCGGTGCGCCCATTGGGCAAATCCTCGAGCATCTCAGCGGCCACACCCGCGCCACCTACGACCACACCACCTACATGCAGACCCGCGAACGCGCCGGTGATGCCCTGCGCCTGGCCAGGGCTCCGTTTGGAACCCTGGATGGACAAACGGTGGCATTTGCCGATTCCGACTCGGGCGCCAGCCGGGCCACTTGCTTGGAGGATTTGGCGCAGCAGACCCCGGAGGGTCAGCAATGGAAGCTCTTCGCCTATGCCTCGCACACCAACGGGCGTGAGTCGGCGCAGGACAACGGGGTGGCCAAATCCACCTCATTCAGCAACGGGCTGACGGTGGGGGCCAGCAACCAACTGGCCGAGGATTGGAATGTCGGCGTGGCCCTGGGCTATGACGATGGCAGCACCTCGTCGGCCGGCGGCGCGGGCACCACGGACATCAAGTCGTACAGCGCCAACATTTTTGCGGCCCATACGCTGGATGCGGACAAGCGCTGGGTGATTTCCGGCGAGATTGGGGCATCGCGCACCGACTACGACAGCACCCGCTATGGGGTGGGTGTCGGCGGCGGCTCCGCAACCGACAAGACCAAGGGCATGTCGTACAACGCCGCCATCGAGACCGGGTACAAGTTGGATCTGTGGGAAAACGCGCAGTTGATGCCGCTGGCTGGTCTGTCGTATATGCATTCTTCCGTCAGTGCATCCACCGAATCGCTGCCCGGAGCACAGGGCTTGGCCCTCGCCTATGACAAGTCAAGCGCTGATTCTTTTGAAACGGTGGTCGGCGTCGAGTTGGCGCAAAAGTTCAAGGTGCAGGATGGTTTCTTCCTCACCCCGTCGGCCCGTGTCGCCTGGCACCACTTGCTCAATGAATCCAACGACAACGCGGTGTCCACCCATTTTGTCGGCGACCCGGTCAACTCCTTCAACACCTACCTGCAGAATGCCAGCACCGATGCGCTGTCCGCCGAGGTGGGCTTGACCGCGCAGTTTGACAGCAACTGGAAGGTGTTCGCCAATGTCCGCGGTTACCACGAGCTCGGTTCCGACGGCGCCTGCCAGGTTGGCCTTGGTGCCGGGGTCCAGTACAGCTTCTAAGGCGTCCGTGGCGCCACTTCAACCATATAGACACCCACAACGCCGGTCCATCTTGAACCCAGAAAAGAGGCTCAAAAAATGAATGTGAAACAGGAATCAACTTCCGTTTCGCCTTGGTTGGCGCATTTTGCGCCCACATCGCCTTCCTCTTGGAAGCGGTGAAACAAATTCGGATTTGTCAGTCACCCCATCGAAAGATACCCCTATGAAACGCACCACCCTTTCCCTCTCTCTTGCCCTTGCCGCACTCACCGTTTCCTTTGCAACCCTCAACGGCTGTAAAACCAGCGAGGTTGGGGTGACCAGCACGCTGGGCACTTACTCCACCAATGTGGATGCCACGCCGGAAAAGGCCACCAAGGCCACCCAGAAGGCATTGGAACAGATGAAGTTTCTGGATATCGTCGCCAACAGCACCAAGATTGACGGCCATGTCACCGCCAAGACGGCGCAAAATGATGACGTTGTCGTCAATATCGAGCAATCCGGCGACAGCGTCAGCAAGGTCTCGGTCCGCATCGGCGGCACCGGCGATGCTTCGGGCAGCATGAAGATCATCGACAAGATCAAGAGCAACCTGCACTGGTTCTAAGCGGACGGCCGAACGGTTTTGTGCATCTCCCGCATTCCTTTTCCAATTCCCCCTCATTTCCGAAAGTTTCCCATGAAATATCTCCCTGTCCTGTATACCTCCGTCCTGTTTGTGTCCGCCCCTCTTTTGGCGCAAGACGCGCCCGCGGTTCCCGTGGCGCCCGCCGTTCCGGTGGCGCCGCTTCCCGAAGTCGTACCCGCTCCGCAGGCAAAGCATGCTGAAATGGCCGAGGCCATGCAGCACCTGACGGAAGCCAAGGCCGAGTTGGAAAAATCCACCGAAGGGTACGGCGGCCACCGCGCCGCAGCCATCAAGCATGTGGACGAAGCCATTACGGAAGCCAAGGCCGGCGTCGAATCGGGCACCGAGCAGGCGTCCATCCCGGCTATCAAAGGCGAAGAAAAAGAGGATCATCCCGAGATGACCAAGGCCTTGGAGCATTTGACCAAAGCCAAGACCGGGCTTGAAAAGAGCGAGCATGGTTTCCACGGCCACCGCATCGCCGTCCTCAAGCATGTGGACTTGGCGATCAAGGAAGTCGAAGAGGGCATGAAGGCCGGAGCCAAGTAACCCTCCGCAATCGCAACCACTCAAAAAGCGGAGGGTCAGCCCTCCGCTTTTCCATCGACACCCACTTTTGGGGCACGCCATGACCAAGCAAAAAGAACTGGCCGAAGAAATCCAGAACTACGCCCAGAACATCGTGGACACGGTGCGCGAACCGCTCCTGATCCTCGACACCACCCTGCGTGTGCGATCCGCCAACCGGGCCTTCTACCAGACCTTCCACGTTTCCCCAGGGGAGACCGAAGGGCACCTGATCTACGAGCTTGGCAACGGCCAGTGGGACATCCCGGATCTAAGGACCCTGCTCGAAGACATCGTTCCCAAGAGTTCCGTGTTTGATGATTTCGAACTGGATCACACCTTTCCCATAATTGGCCGCCGGGTGATGCTGCTCAACGCCCGCAAACTCCAGGCGGGGCACCACGGGGAATTGCTGGTTTTGGCGATGGAGGATGTGACCGCGCGCAAACAGGCGGAAGAGGCGCTGCTCAAAGCCGGCGCCCTGCAGAGCGCGATTTTCAACAGCGCCAATTTCTCGAGCATCGCCACCGACGAGAAGGGGGTCATCCAGATTTTCAATGTCGGCGCCGAGCGCATGCTTGGCTATGCGGCTGCCGAAGTGATGAACAAGATCACCCCGGCCGACATTTCTGATCCGCAAGAGGTGATTGCGCGCGCCAAAACCCTGAGCGCTGAGCTTGGGGCCGTGATCACGCCAGGGTTTGAAGCCTTGGTTTTCAAGGCCGCACGCGGGATCGAAGATATTTACGAATTGACTTACATCCGCAAGGACGGCAGTCGTTTTCCCGCGGTCGTTTCGGTCACGGCGCTTCGCGATAGCCAGGGCGCCATCATCGGTTATCTGCTCATCGGAACCGACAA
>CAZKVP010000038.1:0-29844 GCA_964556215.1 uncultured Phycisphaeraceae bacterium | reverse complement strand
ATTCCCCTGGTGCCGGGCAAACCGGAGGCCAGCGAAGCTTGGAAACGCATCGAAAGCGCCGACCCCGACGAACACATGCCGCCAGCCCGCTCGATGAAGACGGTGTCGCCGGAGGAGAAGGCGATCCTCAAACGCTGGATCGCCGAAGGTGCCAAGTACGAAAAGCACTGGGCTTTCGTTGCGCCTTCGCGTCCCGCCGTGCCGGAGGTCAAACAAAAAAACTGGGCCAAAAACCCGATCGACCTGTTCATCCTCGCCAAGTTGGAAAGCGAAGGATTTGCGCCTTCGCCGGAAGCCGACAAGGAAACCCTGCTGCGGCGCGTGTCGCTCGACCTGACCGGCCTGCCGCCCACGCCACAGGAGACCGATGCCTTCCTCGCCGATGCCTCGCCCGACGCCTATGAAAAACAGGTGGACCGCCTGCTGGCCTCGCCCCGTTTCGGCGAGCGCATGGCCTCACCATGGCTCGATGCGGCCCGCTACGCCGACAGCCACGGCTACCTGCAGAACCACAAGAACCAGATGTGGCCCTGGCGCGACTGGGTGATCAAGGCCTTCAACGACGACAAGCCCTTCAACTTGTTTCTCACCGAGCAACTGGCCGGTGACCTGCTGCCAAATGCCACAGAGACACAGAGGATGGCCACCGGATTCAACCGGCTGCACCCCATCTCGGTGGAGGGCGGCACCATCCCCGCCGAATACGAAAACGAATATGCCTGCGACCGCGTGCAGACTTTGGGCAGTGCGTTCCTTGGCCTTTCCATCGGTTGCTGCCGCTGCCACGACCACAAATTCGACCCGTTGCCGACGGCGGATTTCTACGCACTCAAGGCCTACTTCGATTCATCGTCGGAACACCACCACGACGACTCTTCGACCCGCCCGGCCGAAGCGCCGTTCATCACGGTCGCCTCGCCCTTGGTGCCCGACGGCCCCAAGGCGCAAGTCATGGTGATGGATGAACTGCCCAAACCGAAGGAAACCTTCGTCCTGAACCGCGGCCAATACGACCAACCTGACAAAAGCCGCCCCGTCACCCGCCACCCGCCAAGCGCCCTCAACCCGGTGCCCGCCGGCGCGCCAGCCAACCGGCTGGGTCTGGCGGAATGGATGACCGCCAAAGACAATCCGCTGGTCACCCGCGTGGCGGTCAACCTCTGGTGGGCCGAAATATTCGGCACCGGCATCGTCAAGACCACCGACGATTTCGGCCTGCAGGGGGAATACCCGAGCCATCCGAAACTTCTCGATTGGCTGGCCTGTGAGCTGCGCGAGGGCGACGGCAAATCCGCGCCGTGGAGCGTCAAGCATCTGTGGCGCACCATCGTCACCTCCGCGACCTACCGGCAGGCGGACGCCGTGCGGCCGGACCTGGCCACCAAAGATTCCGGCAACCGCTGGCTCGGCCATTTCCCGCGCATGCGCCTGCCGGCCGAAATGCTGCGCGACCAGGCCCTGTACGCGGCCGGCCTGCTGCACGAGCAACTGGGTGGCCAGCCGGTGTTCCCTTATCAGCCGCCTGGCCTGTGGGAAGAACGTGCCAACACCGTCGGCCAGGACACCGGCCACTATGTCCTGAGCACGGGCGACAATCTGTGCCGCCGCAGCCTGTACACCTTCGTCAACCGCACCTGCCCGCAGCCGGCAATCGGGCTGTTCGATGCGCCCGACCGCACCTTTTGTCTGGCGCACCGGGTGAACACCAACACGCCCCTGCAGGCCTTGGCCCTGCTCAACGACCGGCAGCAACTCATTTGCGCCCGCGCCTTGGCCGAGCGCGCACTCAAAGGCGCCGCGTCCACGCCGGACCGCCTGACTTTGATGTTCCGTCTGGCCACTGCCAGAAAACCCACAAGCGAAACGCAAAAGACACTGGAAGACGGCCTGAAAACCCTGCTCGCCCGCTACGGCGCGACCCCCAAGGACGCCGACGCCCTGTTAGCCGAGGGCACCACAACCAACTCCAAAGCCATTGACAACCGCACCGACAAGACCGAATTGGCCGCCTGGATGCTCGTCGCCAACACCGTGTTGAACCTGGACCAAACCATCGTGAGAGATTGATGCCGGAAAAGAACCCCGACCGTCAGGAAGGGGATGCTTGAAGCCGCACCCTTCCCCTCCCTTACGGTCGGGGTTCTTTGAGAAAAACACTATGCAAAACCACCATCCCCTCTACAACCATTGGTTCAACCTCAACCGCCGCTCCATGCTCAAAGGCGCGGCCGCCGGCGGCCTGGGGCTTCTGGGCGGCACCGCCTTGGCGCAACTGCTCGGTGCCGACCGGGCGCTGGCCGCCGAAACCGCCGGCGCAACGCCCGCAAACGGCGTCCCCCAAGGCCTGGGGCAGGGCGCCTTGGGCGCCCCGCATTTCAAGCCCACCGCCAAGCGCGTCATCCATCTGCACATGGAGGGCGCCCCTTCCCAATTGGACACCTTCGATTACAAGCCCGGCTTGAAATCCATGTTCAAAGAGCAACTGCCCGACTCGGTGCGCGGCACCCAGCGCCTGACCGGCATGACCTCGTCGCAAAAGAACGGACTGCCGATCGCGCCCTCCATCTTCAATTTCCAGAAATACAAAAACAACCAGGACGGCCTGTGGGTCTCCGACCTGCTCCGGCACACCGGCTCGGTCGCCGACGAGATCTGCATGCTCAAGTCCATGCACACCGAGCAGATCAACCACGGCCCGGGCATCACCTTCATGCAGACCGGCCACCAGATCCCCGGCCGGCCCTCGATCGGCGCCTGGCTGTCCTACGGCCTGGGCAGCGCCAACGCCAACCTGCCCACCTTCGTGGTCATGATCAGCCAGGGCCGCGGCCAGGCGCAGGCCCTGTTCTCCCACCTGTGGGGCGCCGGATTCCTGCCCGGCGAAAACCAGGGCGTGGTGTTCCGCGCCGGCAACGACCCCGTGCTGTACCTCAACGATCCCAAAGGCATGCGCCGGGAAGACCGGCGCCAGACCCTGGACATGGTGGCCGAGATCAACCGACAGGAAGAACAAAAGAACGGCGACGCCGAAGTGCTCGCGCGCATCGCGCAGTACGAGATGGCCTACCGCATGCAGACCAGCGTGCCGGACCTGACCGACTTCTCCAACGAAAGCGAAGCCACTCTGGCCATGTACGGACCGGATGTGAAGAAGCCCGGCTCCTACGCCTACAACTGCCTGATGGCCCGCCGCATGGCCGAACGCGGCGTGCGCTACATCCAGCTCTACCATCGCGGCTGGGACCACCACGCTTCGGTGGTGCACGACCTGCCGCTGCAATGCCAGGATGTGGACCAGGCCCAAGGCGCCCTGATCCGCGACTTGCGCCAGCGCGGCTTGCTGGACGACACCCTGGTGGTCTGGGGCGGCGAATTCGGCCGCACCGTCTATTGCCAGGGCAACCTCACCCCCACCCAGTACGGCCGCGACCACCACCCGCGCTGCTTCCCGGTGTGGATGGCCGGCGGCGGCATCAAGCCGGGCATCACCCACGGCCAGACCGACGACTTCTCCTACAACATCACTGAGAATCCGATGGATCTCCACGACCTGCACGCCACCATGCTGCATTGCCTGGGCATTGACCATGAACGGTTGACCTTCCGCTCACAGGGCCGCGACTACCGGCTCACCGATGTGGCGGGCAAGGTGATCAAGCCGATTTTGGCGTGAGTCAACATTCGAGAACGCTTCCCCTCAAAGGCTGCCCCCGCAGCCTTTTTCCATTTCCACAACCCTTCAATAAAAAGGGCTGCCCCTAACTTGCCCCAAAGATCAAAGCCCATGCTTTCCACCCCATGCCCCCATGCTGCCACCCCCACCCCAAACCTACCCATTCCCTGCCAGCATGGCAGACGCCTTCTCTTTGTGGAGTGCCAAAAAGGTCTGTGCCTAGATACCTAACCCTATTTTTTCCAATAAAATGCTGCGCTTCCCCCAAAGCGACTGCCACTGGCAAGCCCTTTGCACTTCCGTCTCAACTCTTTCTCTCATCACTTTCCCCTCCCCTAGGAGCCCCATCATGGCCGTGAAGGAACTCACCTTCGAATCTGAAGCCCGCGCAAAATTGCTTGCCGGTGTTGAAAAACTTTCCAATGCCGTCAAGGCCACCTTGGGTCCGCGTGGCCGCAACGCCGTGCTCGACAAGTCGTGGGGCGGGCCCACCGTCACCAAAGACGGCGTGTCGGTTGCCGAAGAAATCGAACTGCGCGACAAGACCGAAAACATGGGCGCCAAGTTGGTGAAAGAAGCCGCCAGCAAAACCAGCGACAAAGCCGGCGACGGCACCACCACCTCCACCGTGCTGGCCGAAGCCATCTTCAAAGAAGGCCTGCGCCACCTGGTCGCCGGTGCCGATGCCAACGCCCTGGTGCGCGGCATCAAAAAGGCCGTGGCCTTCTCGGCCAAAGACATCGACGCCCGCGCCACCAAAATCAAGGGTCGCAAGGACATCGAGAATGTCGCCGCCATCAGCGCCAACAACGACCTTGAAATCGGCAAGATCATGGCCGACGCCATGGAAAAAGTCGGCAAGGACGGCGTCATCACCGTGGAAGAAGGCAAGAGCCTGGAAACCTACGTCGATGTGGTCGAAGGCATGCAGTTTGACCGCGGCTTCCTGTCGCCCAACTTCATCACCAACGCCGACAAGATGACCGTCGAGTTCGAGAAGTGCCTGGTGCTGATTTTTGAAGACAAGATTTCTTCGCTGCAAAAGCTGGTGCCCTTGCTCGAAAAAGTGATCGCCGCCAAGAAACCGCTGCTGATCATCGCCGAAGACATCGAAGGCGAAGCCCTGACCACCCTGGTCATGAACAAGCTGCGCGGCGTGCTGCAGGTTTGCGCCGTCAAGGCCCCCGGCTACGGCGACCGCCGCAAAGCCATGCTCGAAGACATCGCCGTGCTGACCGGCGGCTCGGCCATCATGAAGGATCTGGGCATCGAACTCGACAAGGTCGAGTTGGGCCAGTTGGGCATGATCAAGAAGTTGATCGTCAATGGCGACAATACCACCATCATCGAAGGCGCCGGCGCTTCCAAAGACATCCAGGCCCGCATCACGCAAATCCGCAGTGAAATCAGCAACTGCACCAGCGACTACGACCGCGAAAAATTGCAGGAACGCTTGGCCAAGTTGGCCGGCGGCGTGGCGCAAGTGAATGTCGGCGCCGCCAGCGAAGCCGAACTGAAGGAAAAGAAAGCCCGCGTCGAAGACGCCCTGCACGCCACCCGCGCCGCGGTTGAAGAAGGCATCGTGCCCGGCGGCGGCGTGTCCTTTGTGCGGGCCGCCGCTGCCTTGGCCTCGTTCAAGGCCGAAGGCGACGAAAAACTCGGCGTGGAAACCGTGCGCAAAGCCCTGCTTGTCCCCCTGTTCACCATCGCCGAAAACGCCGGCGAAAAGGGTGCCGTCATCGTCAGCAAGGTCATGGCCGACTCAAAGGGCAATGGCGGCGACCGCGGCTTTGACGCCCTCAAGCTCGAGTACTGCGACTTGGTCGAGCGCGGCATCATCACCCCCGCCAAGGTGGACCGCACCGCGCTGGAAAACGCCTCGTCCGTCGCCTGCCTGCTCCTGACCTGCGACTGCATCATCACCGAAGTGCCGCAAAAGGCCAAGGGTGGCGATCACCATGACCATGACGACCATGGCATGGGCGGGATGGGTGGCATGGGTGGTATGGGGATGTAACCTGGGAACGCGGCTCTCCAGGGCCGCAGATCCAAGAACTCCTCCTTTTTTTCTCTTCTTTCAAAAACAACTGGCGCAACTTGCGCCCCTTCTCAAACCTTCCTAACCATCATGGCCAAAACCGCCCCAAAAACCGTCGCCGCTGCCAAAACCGCCCCGGCAAAGAAGTCTTCCCTCCAGCCCCTGGATGACCGCATCCTGATCCTCCCCGCCGTCGCCGAAGAGCGCACCACCAGCGGCCTGTACATCCCCGAAGGCGCCAAAGAAAAGCCCCAACAGGGCACCGTGGTCGCCGTGGGCGCCGGCAAACTCTCCGACAAGGGCGAGCGCAGCCCGGTCTCGGTCGTCGTCGGCGACACCGTGCTCTACGGCAAGTACACCGGCACCGAAATCGAAGTCGGCGGCGTCAAGCACCTGATCGCCCGCGAAAGCGAACTGCTCGCCGTGGTCGTGAAGTGATGCGCGGGTGAACGGAAAGAACCCCGACCGTAAGGGAGGGGACCCAAACCTTCCGTCCGCCACACATCTTCCGTCCCCTCCCTTACGGTCGGGGTTCTTTCCGTGACCGTTGCATCCTTTTTCTTCCTTAATTTTTCAGGACCCAAACCATGTCCACCAAACAAATGATCTACGGCGATGCCGCCCGCGCCGAATTGCGCAAAGGCCTCGAACAACTCTCGGCCGCGGTCAAAGTCACCCTCGGCCCTTCCGGCCGCAATGTCATCCTCAACAAATCCTACGGCGGCCCGGCCGTCACCAAAGACGGCGTCTCCGTCGCCAAAGAAGTGGACTTGAAGGAGCCCTTCCAAAACATGGGCGCCAAGATGGTGATGGATGTCGCGCGCCGGACCGGCGACAAGGCCGGCGACGGCACCACCACCGCCACCGTCTTGACCGAAGCCATCTTCGTCGAAGGCCTGAAGCACGTCGGCTCCGGCATCAACACCGTCGCCCTGCAGCGCGGCATTTTGGCCGGCGCCGAGGCGGCCATCGCGGCCATCAAAGCCAGCGCCACCAAGTGCAAAGGCGTGGAGGATTACCGCAAGATCGCCGCGGTTTCCGCCAACCACGATACCGAGATCGGCAACACCATCGCCGAGGCCATCGCCAAGGTCGGCGCCGAAGGCGTGGTCGAAGTCGAAGAAAGCAAGACCGGCCTGACCAGCCTCGACTATGTCGAAGGCATGCAATTCGACAAGGGCTACCTCTCGCCCTACTTCATGACCGAAACCGCCAACCAGACCTGCGTGCTGGAAAACGCCTTGGTGCTCATCTACGAAAAGAAGATCAGCAACCTGCCGGCCCTGTTGCCGCTTTTGAACAAAGTCGCCACCGCGCAAAAGCCGCTCTTGATCATCGCCGAAGATGTCGAGAACGAAGCCCTGTCCGCCCTGGTGGTCAACCGCCTGCGCGGCGTGCTCAAGATTTGCGCCGTCAAAGCCCCCGGCTTTGGCGACCGCCGCAAGTCCATGCTCGCCGACATCGCCGTCCTGACCGGCGGCACCTTCATCTCCGAAGACATCGGCCAGAGCCTGGAAACCCTGGAACTTGAAGCGCTGGGCAGCGTCAAGAAAATCGTGGTCGACAAAGACAACACCACCCTGGTCGAAGGCGCCGGCAAGAAGAAAGACATTGCCGCCCGCGCCGAGCAGATCAAGGCGCAAATCGAAGCCACCACCAGCGATTACGACAAAGAGAAGCTGGCCGAGCGTTTGGCCAAACTGACCGGCGGCGTGGCCATCATCCGCGTGGGCGCCAACACCGAAGCCGAAATGAAGGAAAAGAAGGACCGCGTCGACGACGCCCTGCACGCCACCAAGGCCGCAGCGCTCGAAGGCTATGTCTGCGGCGGCGGCGTCTCCTTCATCCGCGCCATCCCCGCCGTTGAAGCCGCCGCCAAGAAGGCCAAGGGCGACGAAAAATACGGCTACGCCATCGTGGCCAAAGCCCTGGAAGTCCCCCTCAAGCAGATCGTCATCAACCGCGGCGAAGAAGGCGAAATCGTGGTGGAAGAGGTCAAGTCCAAAACCGGCAACCACGGCTACAACGCCCTGACCGGCACCTATGTGGACATGGTCAAAGCCGGCATCCTCGACCCCGCGCTGGTCTCTTGCGCCGCCCTGCAAAACGCCGCAAGCGTGGCAGGCTTGATGCTGACCACCAATGTGCTGATCACCGACCTGAAGGACGGCGAAGAGCCGGTCGAAGGCGCGGTGGCGTAAGTAAAAAAAGTAGACGCGGCGGCCCGCCGCGTCCACCCCAATTTGGCAACCGGGGGCGAAAGCCCCCGATTGCTTTTCTAAAGCGCCGAAGGCGCGTGGGCTGATAGCCACGGGTGGAGGCCCCGCAGGGGTCGGAACCCGTGGATAGATGAACCCCTAAACCGTTGGAGCCCCGGAGGGGCGAAGGAAAGAAATTATGGCAGAACTCACATGGAAACAAGCCGTCATCCAAGTCCTCTCCGATGCGGGCTGTGCCATGCACTACGCAGACATCGCAAAGGCCATTGCCGAAAAAAAACTTCGACAATCCATGGGTGCAACACCAAGTAATTCTGTTTACACAACGATTCTTGATGCCCAGAAAAAAGATCCTTCACTATTTCAAAAAGTAGGCTCTGGGGAATTCATGTTGCATCGGACGAGCGCACCACCTGTGTTGCCCGCCTCACACCCCATTTCAGTAGAAAGTCCCGTCACAGAATCTGACGACGCCTCCCTCATCCAAGCCTTTGGCATGTATTGGGACCGCGAAAAGGTAGATTGGAATAGCAAACCCAAAATTTTGGGACGTCAAGAAACTGCCACAACCACATCAGATATGGCAACCCAAATCGGGGTGTATGTTCTCTATAACGGGCACACCGCCATTTATGTGGGCCGATCTGTAGATCGCCCGATTGGTCTTCGCTTATATGAACACACCAAAGATCGCTTACGCGCAAGATGGGATCGCTTCTCTTGGTTTGGCATACTTGCCGTTTCAGAAAATGGAAAACTTAAAGAATCTCCACTTCCCCAGGACAGTGCAACTTGGATTCAAGCGATAGAAGCAATCTTGATTGAACTCATGGAACCACCGCTCAATCGTCAAAGCGGAGAGCGACTGAAATGGGGGGAATATCTTCAAGAAGAAGATCCCACATTTACTAGAAAACGCGAAGATGAGATCATTCGAAAACGCTTTGACCGCTAATCCCTCGCCCCTCCGGGGCCTCCACCCGTGGCTAACCGCAAAACGCTCCTTCGGAGCTCAATGCAAATCACCACGCCTTCGGCGCTTCTCCCACCCCTTCCCCCTCCCCCATGCCCGGCACCTACTCCCAAATCCTGCTGCACATCGTCTTCGCGACGAAGAAGCGCCACCCGTGGCTGACGCCGCCGGTGCGCGGGCGGGTGCATGATTATTTGGGCGGCATCGTCAAGGGCGAAGGCAGCGTGCCACTGCGCATCGGCGGGATTTCCGACCATGTGCATCTGTTGGTCAAATTGAAAACCGACGCGCAAGTTTCGACCTTGGTGCGCAACCTCAAGAGCAAATCCACCGGGTGGATGCACAAGGAAATCCTCGGCCTGGAAAACTTCGCCTGGCAGGAAGGCTACGCCGTGTTCTCGGTCAGTCAGTCGGGCAAGGACGCCGTTTGCGCCTACATCGAAAATCAGGAACAGCACCACAAAGAGCACGGCGATTACCGCGTCGAGCTTCTAAAACTTTTGCACCTCCACGAAATCCCGTTTGAAGAGCGGTGGGTGTTCGACGATGAGGAGGAAAAGCCATGAGCTCAACCGCATTCCAAAAAGCGCCGAAGGCGCGTAGGCTGATAGCCACGGGTGGAGCCTCCAAAGGAGGCGCAACCCGTGGATACATGGTGCAAATGATTTTGGAGACCCGAAGGGGCGAGGGAACGAATTGCGCCTGCGCCCCTTCGGGGCTTGGGCTTTTTTGGGAATTTTTTTCCACGGGTTCCCGCCCCTCCGGGGCGTCCACCCGTGGCTATCAGCACGGCGGCCCCTCCGGGGCGCATCCCATTCCCCGCATCCGGGCAGGTGTATCCAACCTTCGGAATCCGATTCTGGCTTCGTTTGTCGCCAAGGGTCTTTTACCTTACAAAGGTCTGGGGTCAGGAATCAAGCGCATTCTTGAGGCTTCGCCGGAGACCCTCTTCGTCGAAGACCGTGACGGGTGCCAGTTCACCATGTCCGTCAAGCGCGAACCTATGACGGAGGAAATGACGGTGAAAAGCGCAGTGAATAAGAAAACGCCGGTGGAAACGCCGGTGGAAAGTGTTGTGAAGGAGAAAACGCCGGTGAAAATCATTTCTTTGCTCACAAAAGATCCGACGCTATCAAGCGCCGACCTGGCAAAACATCTTAAAAAATCAAAACGCGCGATTGAGCGCGCCATTCAAAAATTGCAAGAAAATAAGCAATTACGGCATTCTGGACCAACCAAAGGCGGCCACTGGGAAGTCCTCTAGCCTCCATCATCTCCCCTAAAATTCGCGCCCCTTTCCCCAAACCGGCCGGCTAAAGCCGACCCTCCACATGTCCACCAAACGCGACTACTACGAAATCCTCGGCATTGAGAAATCCGCCTCCGCCGACGCCATCAAGAGCGCCTACCGCAAGTTGGCGATGAAATTCCACCCGGACCGCAATCCGGACAACAAGGAAGCCGAAACCAAGTTCAAGGAATGCGCCGAAGCCTACGAAATCCTCTCTGACGATGCCAAGCGCCGCCAGTACGACCAACACGGCCATGCCGGCATGCAGGGCCAGGCCGGCCATGACTTCAGCCACATGAACCCGCAGGACATCTTCTCGATGTTCGGCGACCTGTTCGGCGACCAGTTCGGCGGCGGCCAGCGCGGGCGCGGCGGACGCCAGCAACCACAAGGCCCGTCGCGCGGCTACGACCTGGAATACCAAATCGCCATCACGCTGGAAGAAGTGGCCAAAGGCTGCAAGAAGGAAATCCGCTTCACCCGCCAAGACAACTGCGACACCTGCAAAGGCACCGGCGGCAAGGCCGGCACCACGCCGGTCACCTGCCAGACCTGCGGCGGGCGCGGTGCGGTGCTGCAAACCATGGGCGGCATGTTCCGCATGCAGACCACCTGCCCGCAATGCCAAGGCCAGGGCAAGCGCTACAAAGACCCCTGCCCCGACTGCGCCGGCCGCGGCCGCAAACCCAAGAGCATCGTGCTGGAAGTCAGCATCCCCGCCGGCATCCGCGAAGGCCAGCACATCCGCCTGGCCGGCGAAGGCGAGCCCGGCGCCCACGGCGGGCCGCGCGGCGACCTGCATGTGGTGGTGGCTGAAAAAGAGCATACCGTCTTCCAGCGCCACGGCGACGACCTGTGGATCCGCATGCCCATCGGCTTCGCCCAGGCTGCACTGGGCGCGGAAATCAAGGTGCCGACCATCGATGGCGAAACCGCGCTCAAAATCCCGGCCGGCACCCAACCCGGCGATGAACTCTCCGTCCATGGTGCCGGCCTGCCGAACTTGCGCTCCCACTACAAGGGCGACCTCAAGGTGGTGGCCCACATTCAGGTGCCGAAAAAACTGACGCCCAAGCAGGAGGAATTGCTGCGCGAACTGGCCAAGGAAGAAGGCCAGAGCGTCAAAGAATCTGGCGGCCTATTCGGCTTCAAAAAACGCAAATAACAATTCCCCATGAAAATCCCCAACCCCTTCAAAAAAACTCCCATGAACGACGAAACCCCAGATACCCAAGCCGCCCCCGAAAACGCGCCCGCCGCCGAACTCTCCCCCGAAGAAAAATTGCAGGCGCAAATTGCCGACATGGAAAACCAAGTCGCCGGCTTGCAGCAAAAAATCGGCCTGGGATTGGCCGATTACCAGAACCTCGCCCGTCGCGCCCGCATCAGCGAGCAGCAGGCCCGCGATGGCCAGACCCGCACCATCGCCATGTCGTTGGCCAGCGTGCTGGACCATTTCGACCAGGCCATGAAAATCGACCCCGCCAAGGCCAGCGCCGCCGATGTGCTCTCCGGTGTGTCGATGGTGCACAGCGAACTGATCAAGGCCCTGGCCTCGTTTGGCGTCTCACGCGTGGACCCCAAGCCCGGCGACGCCTTTGACGCCAACGCCCACCAAGCGCTGATGAAGATGAAGGCCGAAAGCGTCAAAGAAGGCGAAATTGCGCTTTGCTTGCAAACCGGCTACCGCTTGGGCGAGATGATCATTCGTCCGGCGCAGGTGGCGGTGGCGGAGTAAAAAGGAGAAAAATATGCCCACCTACGACTACACCTGCACCGCCTGCGGCCATGCCTTGGAAGAATTCCAATCCATGTCGGCCAAGCCGCTGAAAAAATGCCCCAAGTGCGGCAAAAGCACCCTGGAGCGCGGCATCGGCGGCGGCAGTGCCTTGATTTTCAAAGGCAAAGGCTTTTGGCAGAACGACCGCAAGGGTGCGCCCAAGAAAACGGACGAGGTGCAAGCCCCCAAGGAATCTCCCCTCGCCGGCTGTGGCGGCGGCTGCGCCTGCCATCCGAAGAAGTAAACCACCTTTGCGTCCAATCACTGCGCCACCAGCAGCCACCCCTGGTTGCCCTTGACCGGAATCTCATCCGAAAGCGCAAATGACGCTGCCGGCTGGAAGCCCTTGACCTCCGGCGCCGTCAACTTCACCTTGGCCGGATCAAGGCCGAGCGCGGCCCAGTCCACCGCCAGCTTCACCTTGCAATCCTTGTCCCAACTCGCCAGCGCAATCAGCGTCTTGCCGGCCTTTTTATAGACCGTGGCCTTCACCTTGGCGTTGCCGGTCTGCACCGGATTGGCTTTGTCCCACCAGCCGATGAGTTCCGATTGGGTGATGCCGAACGCATCCTCCAGCTTCCACAGCGCGCGCGGATCGCCGCCGTTCCAGCCCCAGCGGCTTTTCATGCCGAACACATAGCCATGCCACGGGTTCGGATGGTCGAGCATTTCGCTCATCAGGCCGTAGGGAATGCCGGACATTTCCACCAGCATGTATTCCGGCGCGGCGTCGGCGTTGAAACTTTCGCCGTGCCACAGGCTGTCGTAGTAGGGATAAAGTTCCATGAAGGCGATGGAACTGTTGGCCCACGCGGCGAGGGCCTGGTGGTGGTTCCACGAGTGCATATTGACGCGGCGCGTGGTGTTGCCGTCGGCATCCAGGATGCGCCGCGCCCGCTGCATGGACTTGCGGTCGAGCGCGGTGTCGTCGATATAGATGCCGTCGATGCCGGCATGCTTGACGAGGTAATTCAAGCCTTCGAGGTAGACATTATTCCAACGCGAATCCGGCGTGGTGATGACCGACAGATCCAGCTTGCTCTTGTAGCCTGGGTAGTTGAGCCCCTCGCGCCAAGCCGGCACGATGTCCATGCCCACATGCGCCTTGAGCCACGGATGCGGCCCGTTGGGGTTGGTCACCGGCCAGTTGACGCCTTCCTTGCGCTTCAAAATGATCTCGCCGCCAAGGCTCTTGAGCGCGAAAAACTCCGGCAGATTCTGGGTCAGTTCGCGGGTGGTGTAATACACCCCGACCCGCATGCCGTCGTCATGGGATTTTTTGATGAACTTGGTCAAAAAGCCGATGGAATCGTCGTTGTAGGGGTAGTTGATGTACGGATTGGCGAGGCGGCCCTGATGGATATTGATGAAGTTCGCGCCTTCTTTTTTGAGCGCGGCGGGGTCTTCGGTCGGGGAACCGGCGCCCTTGTGGTAGTAGCGGTCGGTGAAGTGCTCGCATACAGCGAGGGGTTTGAAGGGGGTTAGGTAGAGGTCGAGGTTGAATTCTTTGGAACAAGGCATTTTTGATGTGCCTTCTTTCAACACGGTGATGGGACCAGAGAAGGCAACCAAAGTGGCTTGGTAGTCCTTCTTCTCCAAATTGATGCCGCCACTGCCCCAAGAATCCGGCAGGTTGAGCGGCTGGAAGGCGTAATAAGCGTTGATCAGGGGGCGGTGGTAATTGGCCCCTTTGAAACGGAACATGGCGCCGATGTTGGCATCACCCATCCAAATGGCGTCTTGGTTTTTTTTGACATCCCATTTCCAATTCAACTTGTCCGGAAAGTTGCCGCCTTGGAGGCCGAGTCCCATGGCGTATTTCACAGTGTCTTTGGTCCATGGGACAACAAAACGGACATCGTCCAGCTTGGTTTCATCGCGGTTGGTGTCGTTTTCTTTCCGGGGGTTTTCCAAGCGCATCTTGAGTTGGAGATTGCCATCAAACTCCAATTTCCCTGAGACAACCAAGTGCAACTCACCTGCAACACTGGTCGCTTCCCATGCCACGCCCACCGGCGTTTGCTTGGTGAACTTGAAAGACTTTGGCGTCCACTCCAAGACTTTGCCTCCCACAATACATTCCAATTTCGGCGCGGAGGCGAAAGCATCTTGCCCCGTCGCCAGAATCTTGGTGTTGCTGCCGGAGAAAAAAGAAGTGAACTGCGCCGGGATGCCGTTTTCTCCGATGGCAACGCGGCGGCCAAGGATGTCGAGTGTGCGCGCGGAGGCGTCCACCTTGATCGGCGTGAACGGGCGCGTGACTTCTGTATCGCTATCGCCGATCTTGGAATCCAACCATTTCAGCCGCGCCAAACGCCAAGCTTCGCCGGTCCCGGTGCCGGAATCGGCAATGGGAGTGCCTTCGACTTTAAGGGTGAAGGCGAGGGTTGATCGGATAGGTTTTTCATGCGCACCCGCATAGGCGCCATTACCTGACAGCACAATTGTGCCGCCGCCAACTCGTAGCGTTCCTGCATTCACTTTGGTTGAACCGGTGAAAGTATCGCCATTGCTGATTTGCACGGAATTGAAAAGGTTTATTTCCCCCTTGTACTCCCCACTTTTCGCATCTTTCGGCACCTGCACTCCAACCCAAACCGGCTTCACCTCCCCAGGCGCAATATTCACGCCATTGCGAGAAATCAGCCGCACCTCAGCCCCCGCCAGAGATTCCAGCTTCGCATCCGCATTCAACCACACCCCCTTCTCCCCCCCCACCACCCCCACCTGAAACACATAAAACTCCCCCGGCCGCGCCACGCCGCTGAACTTCCCAAACTGCTTCGCCCCATCCGCAAACCAATGCGCCGGGATGATGTTGTTCCTCACCGCCAACTGCCGATCCTCGCCGAACAGCCAAAATGGCGCCGGATGGGCCTTTTTGAAGGCCGCCAGCACTTCCGGCTTGACCGGCGTCTCCATCTTGGTCATCGCCTCATCCACCCCCATGGCGGCGGTGACGGCCGGCGGCATGTTGTAAGTGTCGTCTTTGATCACATCTTCGGCAAAAGCCAACGGCGCGAGCAGGGAGGCGGCAAACAGGGCGAGAAGGATGGTTTTCATGGGGGCAATGGGTTTGGGAAGGGTCACGGGGCCGGGTGACACATGGTAAAGGCGTGCCATGGGTGGTGCCCAATCCCTTCTACAATGCCACGATGGATCCCGCCCTTCAGATCATCCAAGACAAATTGAATGCCGGCCAGCGCCTGGATTTCGCCGACGGCCTGGCCTGCCTCAACACCACCGACCTGTGGACCCTGGGCGAGTTGGCCCAGTCCGTGCGCCTGCAAAAGCACGGCCGCGACGCCTACTACAACATCAACCGCCACTGCAACTACAGCAACCTGTGTGTGCTGTCGTGCAAGTTCTGCGAGTTTCACCGCAAGCCCGGGCAGGCAGGCGCCTACGAAAAAAGCATTGAGGACGTGGTGAAAGATGCCCAAGCCGCGGTGGCGGCCGGCGCCACCGAGATGCACATCGTCGGCGGTTTGCATCCCAAAACCAAATTCTCGTATTACACCGACCTACTGCGCGCCCTGAAAGCCGCCACGCCGGAGTTGCATCTCAAAGCCTTCACCGCGGTGGAAATCGTCCACCTGGCGCAAAAGCACAAGCGCGATTGCAAGGACCGCCCCCACTGCGGCTCGGTGCGCGGCGTGCTGCTGGATTTGATCGAAGCGGGATTGGGCTCGCTGCCAGGCGGCGGCGCCGAGGTGTTCGACGACCGCGTGCACGACGAAATTTTCCGCGGCAAAATCGGCGCTGCGCAATGGCTGGAAGTCCACCGCACCGCCCATGAACTGGGCCTGATGAGCAACGCCACCATGCTCTACGGCCATGTGGAATCCAAGGACGAACGCATCAACCACTTGCTGCAATTGCGCCAAGCCCAAGACGAAGCCATCGCCAACGGCTATGCCGGCCGCTTTCAGACCATCATCCCCCTGCCCTTTTTCCCCGACGGCTCGGAGTTGGCGCATCTGCCGGCCCCCACCGGCTTGGACAACCTGCGTATGCTGGCCACCAGCCGCCTGATGCTGGACAATTTCGACCATGTGAAATGCTTCTGGATCATGCAGACTTTGGGCATGGCGCAGACAGCGCTCAATTTCGGCGTCGATGACATGGACGGCACCGTGGTCTGGTACGACATCACCAAGGCGGTCGGTGCCGGCAACCATCAGGAAACCACGGTCAAGGACCTGCGCCGGGCGATTCTGGAAGCGGGCTACCAACCGGTCGAACGCGACACGCTGTACCGGCGGGTGGTGCGCGACGGGGCCAAGTGGCGGGTGGAGGAAGCCTGCCATGTCTAAAAGCATCCTGATCACCGGCGCTTCCTCCGGCATCGGCCGCGCCCTGGCCGTCTTGATGGTCCAGGAAGGTTGGGCCGTCGGCTTGGCCGCGCGGTCCAAAGACAAACTCGAAGAAAGCGCGGCCCTGTGCAAAGCTGCGGCGCCCGCCTGCCGGACGCGGGTTTTCCCCTGTGATGTGGCCGATCCGCAGGCGGCAAAAAAAGCGGTGAATGCGACCCATGCGCAATTGGGCGCGCTGGGTGCGCTGGCCAATGTGGCCGGCTACGCACCGATGGGTTCCTTGCAGCGAGTCAGTGACGCCGATGTGCGCCAGTGCTTGGGCGTCAATTTGGAGGCTGTCATCTGGACCACCCGCGCCGCTTGGCCGCACTTTTTGGCGCAAGGCGGCGGCACCATCGTCAACGTGTCGTCCATGGCTTCGGTCGACCCGTTTCCCGGCTTCAATGTCTACGCCGCCGCCAAGGCCGGCGTCAACCTGTTCACGCAGGCCACGGGCAAGGAAGGTGAAGCGCACGGCATCCGCGCTTACGCCGCGGCCCCCGGCTGTGTGGAAACCCCCATGCTGCGCAGTTTGTTCAACACCGAGACGGTCAAACCGGAGCAATGCCTGTCGCCGCAGGCGGTGGCCCAGGTGTTGCGCGATTGCATCACCGGTCAACAGCCGGAGAAAAACGGCAGTGTGATTCTGCTGCCCGGGCCGTGAAATTTTTCACTGGCTGATGCCTTTTATTTCTTGTCGGCTGGCGGGGATTTCACCGGCGGAAAGCCGGGGATATTCAAGGGACTGTCGGACAATTCCGCCTCTTCCCCATCTTCGCCCGCCACCACCTTGCGCATCATGATGTCCACCGGACTGATGGTGCTGGAGCCTTCCATTTCATCCGCCGCCAGATCAAGCGCGCTTTTGGCATCGGTGCCAAGCGAGCGGACCTGATCATAGGCATTGGCGCCAACCCCAAGTTCCGACGGCGAAAGGCCGCACAGGGTGGAGGTGATTTTTTCCTCCTCTTTCATGCGGTTCATCAGGTCGCTGGCTGAGAGCAGCAGGGTGCTGTCGGCCGAACGGTCGCCGGTTTCCGCTTCGGCGGCGGGTGCCGAGCCCGGCACGATGATTTCCAACACCGCCTGCCAGGAGTCGGGGCGGCGGGCGGGATTGGGATCAAGCAATTTTTTGACGCCTTCCACGAAGCCGTGCGAAAGGTCTGAACGCAACCCGGCCAACAGGACTTCCGGACTATCACCCGTATTGGGACTCTTGCGGGTGGCCAAATACAGCAGCAGCCCCCCCACCGACCACGCGTCGCTGCGCAGGTCCGGCTTGGCGCCGGCGGCCACCTCCGGCGGGAGCCATGAGGCCGGGTACAGGTTTTTCCAATGTTTGCCGGGCGGGGTATCCAGCAGATTCCACGGGCTGAACCCCTGCACACGCAGCCCGCCGGGGCGCATCAGCACGGAGCCGGGGTGAAACCCCAGATGGCACAGCCCTTCCTGCTGGGCCGCCTTGAGCGCCAACACCACCGTGCGCGCATGCGCGCGTATCTGGGTCTTGGACATCGCCTTGCTGCGCGACAGATTGAGCAGGCTGGGCGTATGCGGCTCGGAAACGATCACCGGATGGTCGCCCATGAAACCGATGCGGTACACGCGCACCAGATTCGCCCCGGGTGCGCGCACCAGGCGGCGGTACACCTCCACCGTGGCGTCCACCACCGGCTTGAGCCTGCCTTCGGGCGGATGGCAGGCCAGCACATTCAAGGGACGGCCGGACAGGTCCTCGCGGGCGTCAAACAGATCACCGGCCGGATGGTGCCCCAAGCGGCCGACCAGCGTGATGTCCCCAAGGCGCGCCGGCACATGGGCCAACCGGTGGCAGGCGTGGCAGGGCTGCGGAGACAACGGCACCGGCACCCCGGCCGTGCGCATGGGTGCGCGGCAGTACGGGCAGGAAAAGATGGGAATGCCGGTGATGGCCAAACTCATGGGCAATGGGTGGGAGATGATGATGCGGCGTGAATGATTGGGCCGTCCATTCTAAACCAGATTTTTTTGTGTTCAAAACTTTTATTCGCCAAGTCGCCTCTGCGGGTAAAGTCCCCCGGCATGCCACTTGCCTCCGCCATTGCCTGCCTGCTCCTTGCCGCCGGGTTGACCCTGCTGTTTTTTGGCAACCGCTTGGCCCAATGGGGCTTCAACGCGGCGGCGGTGGCTGGTGCCGGTCTTGGGGGCACCATGGTCGGCAGGGTGATTGGCCTCCCGGAATGGCAAATCTGGCTGCTGGCGGCCCTGGCTGCCGGGGTGGCCTGCCTGTTGGCCGCTTTTCTGTTCAGGATATGGATGGGGCTCTCCACCCTGATGTTCATGGGTGTTTTGGTGATGGCCATGGTGGTGATCTGGCAAGGCCCGCCCTTGCCGACGGTGCATGGTGCCAATCCCATCAGTTTGGAGGCCAATACCCTCCACCAACTCTGGCAGGACAACGAAACCGCCGTGCGCCAATGGTGGGAATGCAAACCTGAAAACGCCCGTCATGTCCTTCAATTGGCCATGACCATCGGCGGCATGCTCGGCTTGGGGCTTGGGCTGGCCGTGCCGCTGCGCGCGGCCGCCCTGCAATGCGCCGGCGCGGGGGCCGGGCTGACCCTGGTTGCGGCCGGCCAGCTCATCACACTGCACTGGCCTTGGGGCGCGGACCACCTGCCGGACAATCCGCGCGCAATCCTGCTGGTGTTTCTGACCGCCGTTGCGCTGGGATTCGCCGCACAAGGCGGCGGCACGGGGAAGAACTCCCATGAAGGCGCTGATGCGCGCAAAAAAGACGGGGAATGATCCGTTCTTGCGGCCTGCCGCAACTACTTCTCCAGCCCCGCCCGCATGGTTTCAATCTCAGATTGCAGCGCCACCAGCGCCTCTCGCGGTTTCATGGCCAGCAAGGTGTCGCTGGTGCGCGCAGGACCGAGTTTCACCGCAATGCGGCCGAACCCTTTGGGCTTCTTGGACGAACGCGGCCATACGTCAAACGCACCGTTGATCGCCACCGGCACCACCACCGGTTTGGCCCGCTTCATGATCAGCATGACGCCGGGCTGGAAAGCTTCCACCGCCGCCGTGGGGCCGCGCGAACCTTCGGGGAAAATCAGCAGGTCTTCGCCGGACTCCAGCACCTCGATGCAGCGTTTCATGGTGGAGGTCTCCGGGCTGTCCTGGTCCACGGGAATGCCGCAAAGCGAGGTGAACAGGGCACCCAGGACGGGGTTGTTCCACAGGGTTTTGCGGGCCAGCGAGATGTACGGCTTCTTGGTGCCAAGGCCGACCAGAATGGGGTCGAAAAACGATTGATGGTTGGCCAGATACAAAGTGCCCACGCGGGTGCCATCGGGCCTTTGGCCAAGCCCGTGGCGGCTGTTTTCCCGCCCCTCCACCCGCAGGTGGTAAAAAAAAGCGAACCATACGCGGCACAACTTGCGGCAGGCATACCACCATGTTCTTTGCAACAAACCGATCTTCATTGAAGCCTGCTCCCGCGTTTTTGTCCGGATCCGGGGGCCAGTTTGCGCAGGCCGCGCTGCACATAAAACACCAGCAGATCCAAGGCTTCGGCCTCGGTGATGTCGGTGGTGTCGATTTCGATGGCGCCCGCCGGGCGCACCATGGGCGAATCGGCGCGGGTGGCATCCTGATGGTCGCGTTCGCGGATGCCGGAATAAATGGACGACACTTCGGCATGTTTGCCCATCGCCTGCAATTGCCCGACCCGGCGGGTGGCCCGCTCCATGGCATCCGCCACCACCCAAAACTTGACGGAGGCGCCGGGAAACACCACCGACCCCTGGTCGCGCCCCTCGGTCACCAGTTTGGGGTGTTCACGGCCGATGCGCTGCTGGGCCGCCACGCAGGCGGCGCGCACGCCGCTGATGCCGGCCACCGCCGGAACCAGCGCCGTCACGTCGGCATCGCGGATGCGGTCGCCCACCTTGGCGCCGTCGAGCGTCAGGGCCGGCGGATCCTGCGCCCAGTCGAAATCAATCCGAAGTTCGCCCGCCAGCGCCGCAACCGAGGCCGGCTCCTGGGTGGGCGACATGCCGCGCCGGATGCAGGCCAGCGCCACCGCCCGGTACATCGCGCCGGTGTCGAGAAAGGCGACATCCAAACGCTTGGCCAATTGGCGCGCCAGCGTGCTCTTGCCGCTGCCGGCCGGGCCATCCAAGGTGACTATCAAGCGCGCGATGGACATGGTCGGCTCCTAAGGGTGGGTGAAAAACAAAGGGGCCCCGGCGGGGGTTAATTGGCGGCAGCGGTCTGCGGCATGCACTCATCCTTGAGGAAGAAATAATACAGCCGACCCTCGGCGGCCAATTGGCCGGCCAATTTTTCGGCATCGGGACCCGTCCCAAGGTACAAGTCCGCGCGGCCGGGCGAACGGATGGCCCCGCCGGCATCTTGGTCCAGCATCAATTGGTCAATCGGCTTGATTTTTCCCGTCTCGCTGTTTTCCCCGGTGCGTACCCAAGCCACGGCTGCGGGTGGGAACACCAGTTTGTCGGTGGCAAGCGAACGTTGGGCTGTCACAGGGAAACCCAAGCATCCGGAAGGCCATGATTCCGCCGGATATTCGGTGAAAAATGGGAGGCGGTCATTGCGGCGGATGTACCCCATCAGTTCGCCGGGATGATCGGCGAAATAGGCGCGGATGGCCTGGATGGAAATGCGGTCGGCGGAAATTTTCCCGTCCTTGACCAGCAGTTTGCCGATCGAGGTATAGGTGCGCCCGTTGGTGCCGTGAAAACCCACGTACTTCACACTGCCATCGCTCATGTTGAGTTTGGCGCTACCGTTGACCTCGATGGCGTACGCATCGAGCATGTTGGGCAGGTAGAGCAATTCAAGGCCGTTGAGTTTGCCGCTGTCGTAAAGTTCCCCGCGGGTGGGATACATCCTGGAGGCATCCCACCCGCGGCTGATTTCATCACCCGGCGGCAAATCCGCCGGACGCTTGTAGATCGGGTAGGCAAACGCCGCCGTTTTTTCGGCGGACGCCGAATAGATCGGCGAGTGGTAGGCGGTGAACAACACTGTGCTTTCGCTGTCGCAGCCCACTGAGGTGTACACATCGAACTGCTCCCGGATGCGGCGCTCGGCCTCCTGCGGTGTGGCGGCGGAACGCACGATGCGGTCAAAAGCCTGTGCGCTGGCAGCGGCTTTTTCAAAGGTGATGGTGGAAATCTGGCCGGCAGGGAACTTGCCCTGTTGGGACTTCTTGGCATAGGCGCCGGGGCTGGATTTCTTGGCGTACCACGCCACGCTGCGCTGCAGGGAGTCGCGGAAGGCCGGATCGCCGAACTGGGCCAACAGACTCCCCATGGGAGGAATCTCGCCCGGTGCCAGCTTGCGCAGGCCGGACTCGCCGTCCGCCAATTGGCGGGCATAATTCTTTTTGACCGGCTTCTGCCCAACCACGGGCTTGGCCTGGCACCCGGTCAGGGGGCAAAGGGTGACGGCCGCAAGGGAGGAGGCCAAAGCCAGCATCAGGCAACGATGATTGAAATAAGGGATGGTCATGCGGCGAATCCTACCCCAAGGCCGGGTTTTCTGCGGGTGCCAAAAACCTTTTCCAGACGCCTTTTGGACCCTTTTACCGATTGCCTACCTGCCAGAGGCCGCCTATACTCCAGCCCTTATGCTGATCCATGTCACCTGCCCCAGTTGCTCGGAACCTTACGACATCGCCGACACCTTTGCCGGCGGCGTTTACCGCTGCACCAAATGCAACACGCTGATGTCGGTGCCCAAGCCCCTGATGCCGCCGCCGACAACCCGGCTCGCCCCCGGCATGGGCAAGGTGGTTTCACCGGATGAAATGGAACGGCGCGGATCGTCGCAACCGAGCAAAGCGTCCAGTTCCGTCAGGTCCGCCGGCAAATCCCCTGCGAAAAAAACCGGCAAGCAAAAGGCGCCGCAACAATCCTTGTTTGCCCAATACAAATGGCACTTGGCCAGCATGGGCGGCCTGCTTCTGGTGGCGGGCATCGTGTACGGGATCGTCAAGGCCAACAACAAGACCGTCGTGGTCACCCACGAATCCTCCCCCGTGGTCCAGAAGCGCCCCGTGAGTCCTTATGTTTTCACCTACGCCAAAGGCGTGCTCACCAATGACAAGCCCAATGTGCTGGGCCTGCCTTTGTCCGGCAACGTGGCCGTGATCATTGATGGCAGTTCCGATCTGGATGGCGTGCGCCCCGCATTGCACAAACTGCTTGCCGCCGGCCTGATCGGCAAGCCTTACGACAAGCCGATGGCCAGTTTCGTGTACGCCACCGGCGATGACGCCGACAAAATCCCGAGCCTCAAAGCTTTTGCCGGCAACGGGGCGAACGCCGGCAAAACGCTCTCCGGTTTTTTCGGCAGGATCAAACTGACCAACCCCAAGCGCATGGACACGGTTGATGCGCTCAAGCCGGCCATTGAGACGGCCATCAACCAGATCGAGTCCAATCAAACCCGCCAGATCGTGCTGATCATGGGCCGCAGCCTCACCTCCTATTCGCAGAACCAGTTGGTCACCGCTTTGGAAAAGTCGTCGCGCTACAGCACCCAAATCGACTTGGTGGCCATTGATGGCGACATCGGCGACATGGGTGACTTGACCGATCTTGTCTCCAAAACGCGCGGCATCACAACGACCGTCTCGGCCACAGCCGTGCAAAGCGCGGCCAACACAGCGAAATGAACACCCAATCCCGCCCCAATAAAAAAACCGCGCCAAGCACGGTTTTTTTTATTGGCTGACCGGACTCACGGGCGATCAGGCGACCGGCGCGCCGCGCCCCATGGCCCGCAAGTGGCGGAAGTGCGACCCCACCCCCGACCAGAACGAACTGTGCTCGCGGTAGGCCACACCGAATTCCTTGCAGGTTTCCTCGACCAGTTTGGTGATGGCCGGGTAATGCACATGGCAGACGCGCGGCAGCGAGTGGTGCTCAATCTGGAAATTGAGGCCGCCCAGAAAAACCGCCAAAAACGGGTTGCGCCGGCCGAAATCCACCGTGCTTTCGACCTGGTGCACGGCCCAGGCGGCGTCGATGGTTTCGGGATTGCCCTCGGGCCTGGCGAATTCGGCATGCTCGACCGCGTGGGCCAGTTGAAACACCACCGACAACACCATGCCCAGCACCACCGCCGCGATGGAATAAAACACCGGCACCGCCCACCAGGCATAGGCGCCGCTGTGCACGCCCCACCAGATCGGCAGGGCAAAAGCCCAGGCAAAGAACACCGCCTTGCCGCCCCAGAAGATCACCAGCTTTTTGCCGTGCGGGCGGGGAAAGCGGGCACCGCCCAGGGTGCCGGTGAAATAGTTGATGAAATCGTCGTAAAAATGCCACTTGATGACCAGCAGGCCGTACAGCGGCCACAGGTAGAAATGCTGGAACCGGTGGAACCAAAGGCGGTCCTGGTGCGGCGAGAGCCGGCCCAAAATGCCCAGTTCTATATCGGTGTCGTGGCCGTGGATGTTGGTGTAGGTATGGTGCAGCACATCGTGCTTCCAGTCCCATATGTAGGAACTGCCGCCGATCAAATCGAGCGAGCAGGCCGCCAGCTGGTTGATGGCGTTGCTCTTGGAATAGGCATGGTGCCCGCCGTCATGCTGGATGTTGAAGGCGATGCCGGCGGTGGCCAATCCCAGAAAAACGGCCAACGGCAGCGCCACGGCCCACTGGTAAATTCCAAGGAGGTGGGCCAACGGGGCGGAAAAGAACACCAATGCCGCGTAAAGGCCGGCGAACAGGGACAGGTACACGGCGGATTTCACGTACATTTTGGCGCTGTCGCGCGGTGATTTGCCGGTGGCCTTGAAATAGGCGTCCACGCGCTGGCGCAGCGCCTTTTGAAATTCAAGGTTGCGCCCGAAACGGACGCGGGTGCGGTCGGCGACGGCCGAAGCGTTTTTGGGGGTGGCGGTGGACATGCGTTGACCAAAGGGGGAATGTGGGGGAACGATGCGGAATCACTCACTGTGGAGTTCAAGCCCGGCGGAGGAATCCATCCGGCTGTCGACTTCCACCGGCAGTGATTCGGGGTCGATCTGGGAAACGGCCACGCGGCCGGATTTGCCGCGCGCATTTTTGGCGCTGTCGTTGCGGGCGGCCTGCAGCCTTTTGAAATAGGCGGCATCCACATCGTTGGTCACATAGCGGCCGTCGAACACCGAGCATTCAAACACCTTGGCGCCGTTGGCGGCGCCCACCTGCCGCACGGCGGCGACCAAGTCCTTGAGCTCCTGGTAAATCAGCCAATCCGCGCCGATGGCCTTGCCCACCTCCTCTTCGGTGCGGCCGTGGGCCACCAGCTCCTCGGCGGCGGGCATGTCGATGCCGTACACGTTGGGGTACTTGACGGCCGGCGCGGCGGAGGCGAAATACACCTTCTTGGCGCCGGCTTCGCGGGCCATCTGGATGATCTGTTTGCAGGTGGTGCCGCGCACGATGGAGTCGTCCACCAGCAGCACCACGCGGTCCTTGAATTCGCCGTCCACCGCGTTGAGCTTCTGGCGCACGCTCTTTTTGCGCATCTGCTGGCCGGGCATGATGAAGGTCCGCCCGATGTAGCGGTTCTTGACGAAGCCTTCGGAAAGCTCCACCCCCAGCGCGCGCGCCAATTCGATGGCGGCGGTGCGGCCGGAATCGGGGATGGGAACGACCGCGTCAATGCCGTGGTTGGGGTTCTCACGCTTGATTTTTTCCGCCAATTTTCGCCCCATCATCACGCGGGCCTGATGGACCGAAATGCCGTCCATCACCGAGTCGGGGCGGGCCAGGTACACATGCTCGAAAATGCACGGCGTCAGGCTGGTGTTTTTCGCGCAAATCCTGGCGTGCATCTCGCCGTTCATGTCGACGAAAATGGCTTCGCCGGGCGCCACGTCGCGCACCACCTGGTAGCCCTGGGTCACCAAAGCCACCGATTCAGACGCCACCATCCAGTCATACCCGAACATGCCGCGAACCTTGCGGCCCAGCACCAAGGGACGAATGCCGTTGGGATCACGGAAGGCCAGCATGCCAAAGCCGGAAACCAGCGCCACCACCGCATAGGCGCCGCGGATGCGGGAATGGGTTTTTTCCACCGCCATCAGGAAATCGGTGGCGGTGGGGCGCAACTTCTTGAGTTCGGACAGTTCATGCGCCAGCACGTTGAGCAGCACTTCCGAATCGGAACTGGTGTTGAGGTGGCGTAAATCCGCGCGGTACAAATCCTCGCGCAACGTGTCGGTGTTGGTCAAATTGCCGTTGTGGGCCAGCGCGATGCCATAGGGGGAATTCACATAAAAAGGCTGCGCTTCAGCAGTGGAAGAACAACCCGCCGTGGGGTAGCGGCAATGGCCGATGCCCATGAATCCCTCCAACCGCTGCATGTGGCGCTGCTCGAACACATCGCGCACCAAGCCATTGGCCTTGCGCAGGTTGAATTTGCCGGCGTCCCAAGTGACGATGCCGGCGGCATCCTGGCCGCGGTGTTGGAGCACGGTCAGCGCGTCGTACAGGCGCTGATTGACGGGTTCTTGGGCAACCATGCCGACGATACCACACATGTGTGATCCTTGGGTGAGTGGGAGGGCTTGCATTATACGCGAGCGCGGGTCCCAAGCCCCCGCCCTAGAATCCAAATCCCGAGCCCAAAAACGTGCCCCAACGCATTCCCCCCCACCGCCGCCGACTGCTTGATTGGTTTGACCGCCACCAGCGGCCCATGCCTTGGCGGGCCGTGCACCCCGGGCGCAGCGATCCCTATTTCGTGCTGGTATCCGAGGCCATGCTGCAGCAAACCCAAGTGGCCACCGTCATCCCTTATTTCGGGCGATTTATCGCGGCCTTTCCCACGGTGGAAGCCCTGGCCAACGCCGACGAACAGCAGGTGCTGCGCCTCTGGCAGGGATTGGGCTATTACCGGCGGGCGAAAAACCTGCACAAGACGGCCCAAGCCGTGGTGGAACAATTCAACGGCAAAATCCCCGCAACCGCCCAAGCACTTCAGACCCTGCCGGGCATCGGCCCCTACACCGCTGGCGCCATCGCCTCCATCGCTTTTGGCGAAAACGCCCCCTTGGTGGATGGCAATGTGATCCGCGTGCTTTCGCGGCTGTTCGGGCTGGATGAAGCGGCCGACGGCAAGGAAGGCAAAAAGAAAATCTGGGCGCTGGCCGGCGAATTCGCCAAAGACCCGCGCCCCGGCTGCATCAACCAAGCCCTGATGGAATTGGGCGCCTTGGTGTGCACGCCGAAAAACGCCAAGTGCGCGGATTGCCCGCTCAGAAAAAATTGCGTGGCACTGGCCAACAACCAAGTTGAAAGCCTGCCCGTTTTGGCTCCGCGCAAAAAACCGGTGGCCGTCACCCACACGGTGATCGCGGCCGTGAAGAACGGCAAACTGCTGTTCGTGCAGCGGCCGGAAACCGGGCTGTGGGCCGGCATGTGGCAGTTGCCGACGCTGGAGGAGGGAAAGGCGGCGCCCGCAACGTGGTTTGAAGAAACCCACGGCCTGAAGTTGCGCTCCTTGGAAAAACTCGGCGCCTTCAAGCACCAAACCACGCACCGCACCATCCAATTTGAAGTTTGGCAGGCGCAAGTGGCAAGTGGTCGCTTGCGCGCCAAAAGAGGTCAATGGCGAAGTATTGCGGATGTGGATGACCTGCCGTTGGCCAAGGCGCAGGAGAAGGCGCTGGCATTAATGGAGGGTCGGCTTTAGCCGACCATAGAATTCCCTTCTTCCGAATCCTTGGCATTTCCCACGCCCAACTGGCCGGCTAAAGCCGACCCTCCCCATGGCCAAATCCCCCGTCACTGCCGCCCCCAGCCCCACCGACACGCCCGCCATGGCGCAGTTCAAGCGGTTCAAGGCCGAGCATCCCGGCTGCGTGCTGTTCTTCCGCCTCGGCGATTTTTACGAATTGTTTTTCGACGACGCGGTGCTGGCCAGCAAGGTGATGGGCGTGACCCTGACCCAACGGCAGGAAGGCGTGCCGATGGCCGGCGTGCCCTATCACGCGGTGGAAACTTATTTGCGGCGCATGGTGGCGGCCGGCCACAAGGTGGCCATCGCCGACCAGATGGAATCGCCGGCCGAGGCCAAGGGCGTGATCAAGCGCGAGGTGGTGCGCATCGTGACCCCGGGCACTTTGACCGACGAAGCCATGCTGGACGAGGGCCGCGAAAACCCGCTGGCCGCCGTCACCTTCTCGGGTGCCGGCATGACCCAGATGGCGGCATTGGCCTGGGCGGAACTCTCCACCGGCCGCTTCCAGACCATGGAATTGCAGGCCAAAGACCTGGCCGACGAATTGGCGCGCATTGCGCCCTCTGAAATCCTTTACGCCGATGATGATTCCGGCTCCGCCCCGGCGGCACTGGCCGAAGCGGTGCGCGGCCTGACGGTGTCGATCTCCGCCCGCCCGGGCTGGCAGTTCCGACCCGCCGATGCCGCCGACACTTTGAAGCGCCAATACCGCGTCACCGATCTGGGTGGCTTGGGACTGGCGCCGGAGGTCATCCCCCCCGCCGGCGCGGTGATCGCTTATCTGCTGGAAACACAAAAGACCCAAGCCGACGGCCGGCTGGCCCATGTGCAAGTGCCTGCGCCCTTTTTGCGCGGCGAATTTTTGGTGTTGGACCAAGCCTCGCTGCGCTCGCTGGAAGTGGTCGAAACCCTGCGCGGCAACCAGGTGGCCGGATCGCTGCTTGGCGTGTTCAACGGCTCCGCCGCGCCGACCACCGCCATGGGCAAGCGCTTGCTGCGCCGCTGGCTGTGCTACCCTTTGGCCAAGCGCGCGCCCATTGAGGCACGCCTGGATGTGGTCGAGATTTTGGTGCGGGATGAACTGCTGCGCCAAACCCTGCGCAAACAGTTGGACGGCATCCAGGACATCGAGCGCATTTTGGGCCGCTTGGCGGTGGGGCGCATCTCCCCGCGCGACTTGGTGGCTTTGGGCAAAAGCGCGGCGCAGGCCCACGCCCTCAACTGCACCTTGGAATCCCAGGCGCAACTTGCGCCTGCGGCGGCGGCTTTGACTCCGCACCTGACCGCGTTGGCTGACCACGGCGCGCACATCGCCAAAGCCTGTGTGGACAGCCCCCCGCTGCACATGCGCGACGGCGGCTTGATCGCCGACGGCTTTGACGCCGATCTGGATGAATCCCGCCTGTTGCAGCGCGACAGCCATTCATGGCTGGCGCAATACCAGGCGCGGCTGGCGGAGGAAACCGGCCTGCCCAAAATCAAGGTCGGCTTCAACAACGTGTTCGGCTATTACATCGAACTCTCCGCCGGCCAAAAAGACAAAGCCCCCGCCGGCTGGACCCGCAAGCAAACCCTGGTCAATGCCGAGCGCTTCATCACCGAAGAATTGAAAAATTTCGAAGGCAAGGTGCTGTCGGCCGAAAGCCGCGCCAAAGCCCGCGAAATGGTGCTGTTCGCCGAATTGTGCGAAGCCACCCGCGCCGTGGCCGACGCCCTGGCCGCCTTGTCGCACACCGCGGCGGAGTTGGATTGCCTGGTCGCCTTCGCCCAACTGTCGGCCAAGCGCAACTTCACCAAACCAGTCTTGAGCGACGCGCCGAGCCTGGAGGTGAAGGACGGCCGCCACCCGGTGCTGGATGAGTTGCTTGGTGACAAGTTTGTGCCCAACGATGTGCGGCTGGGCGGCGGCAAAGCCACGCTGGCGCTGATCACCGGCCCCAACATGGCCGGCAAGAGCACCTACATCCGCCAAGCCGCGCTGATCACCTTGCTGGCCCACACCGGCTGCTTTGTGCCTGCCTCGCACGCCACCATCGGCCTGACCGACCGCATCTTCACCCGCGTGGGCTCCAGCGACGAGTTGCACGCCGGCCGCTCCACCTTCATGGTGGAAATGAGCGAGACCGCCCACATCTGCCATCACGCCACCGCCCGCTCTTTGGTGGTGCTGGATGAAATCGGCCGCGGCACTTCCACGCTCGACGGCTTGTCTTTGGCCTGGGCCATCGCCGAGCACATCGCCGGCGTGGGTTGCCGCTGCCTGTTTGCCACCCACTACCACGAGATCACGCGCCTGGCCGACGAGCGGCCGAATGTCACCAACCTGTCGGTCTCGGTGCGCGAGTGGAAGGACGACATCGTGTTTCTGCACCGCATCGTGGAGGGCGCGACGGACCGCTCCTACGGCATCCATGTCGCCAAAATCGCCGGCTTGCCGCCCAATGTGGTGGCGCGAGCCAACGAATTGCTGGCACAGTTGACGGTCAAGCACGAGGGGGAGCCGGCAGCGCAAGTTGCGCCCAAGCGCAAGAAAGCCGAAATGGCGCCGGTGATGCCGTTGTTTATGGCGGCAAGCGAGCCGCATCCGGTGGTGGAGAAATTGCGCTTGGTGGATGTGAACAATCTTTCGCCGATGGCGGCGTTTGAGTTGGTGCGGGGGCTGGTGGATGAGGTGAAGTCCTAAATCACGTTTCGTCAACCCCCACCCCCGCTTCCAGCCCCTCCCCCCGCTTTTGGTAAACTGACCCCTCTTCATTTTCCGAACCC
>CAZKVP010000037.1:22555-30120 GCA_964556215.1 uncultured Phycisphaeraceae bacterium | reverse complement strand
TGTCAGTGACCTTGTCATTGCCAAAACCCGCGCTTATGCGCGGGTTTTTTATTGGATGCGGGTTGCCCAAGCCATGCCGGATCGTCACATGAAAAAACCGCGGCGAAATGGCCGCGGTTGTCCAGGGATCCTTTTTACTTGATCACTTCCAGACCGCCCAAATATGGCCGCAGCGCCTTGGGAATGGTGACGGACCCGTCTGTATTCTGATGGATTTCCAATAGCGGAATCAAAATGCGCGGTGAGGCCAGCACGGTGTTGTTGAGGCTGTGGCAAAAGCGGGTTTCGGTCTTGCCGTTTTCAAGCTTGGCTTTGTAGCGCAGGTTCAGGCGGCGGGTCTGGAAGTCGTACAGGCGGCTGGCCGAGTGGGTTTCGCCCCAAGCACCCTGCGGGCGGCCGTCCGGCCCCAAGTCGCCCCTGCCGGGCATCCAGCATTCCACATCCACCATGTCGGCGTTTTTGACGCCAAGATCACCGGTGCAGCATTGCAGCAGACGGTAGGGGATTTCCAACGCGGCAAGCAGTTCTTCAACATAGCCGAGCATCTTTTTGTGCCAGACGCGGCTTTCGGCTTCGTCGGCGCGGCAGATGACCACCTGCTCCACCTTGTCGAATTGGTGGATGCGGTACAGGCCGGCGGTATCGCGGCCGGCGGCGCCGGCTTCGCGGCGGAAACAGGTGGAGACGGTGGTATAGCGGCGTGGCAGGGTTTCTTCATCGAGGATCTCGTCCTGGTGGAAGCCCATCAGGCCCACCTCGCCGGTACCGGTCAAAAACAGGTCGCGGCCGCCCTCTTCGCGCCGGCTTTCCTCCACGCAATAGGCCTGTTCGCGGCCGGCGGGGAAGAAGCCGGTGCCGGTCATCAATTCTTCGCGCACCAACACCGGCACACTCATGGCTTGGAAGCCGTGGCGGTCGCACATCATGTTGAAGGCGAATTGCAGCACGGCGTTGTGCAGGCGCTGGCCCATGCCGGTGAGCACATACGATCGCGATCCGGCCATTTTGACCCCGCGCCCGAAGTCGGCCAACCCCAGGCTTTCGATCAGTTCCAGATGGGTTTTGTGGGCGAAGCCTTTGTTGTCGGCAAAAGACCGGCCGGGATCGAAGGCTCCCGGGGCGACCCGGCGGATCTCGCAATTGCCTTCGGCGCCCGCACCTACCGGGATAGGGCCGAACAAGCCTTCGGCATCGGCAGGCTGCGGCACTTTGAGCCACAGGGTCAAGCGGTTGGCCTCAAGATCGCGCACCAATTCCTCAAGGGCGACTTCTTCTTTTTTGATCGCCAGCGGGCGGGCCTGAAGCTTGTGGAGTTTGGTCTCAAGGTCCGCTTTCGCCGCTCCTTCCGCTTTTTTGAGTTGGCCCACGAGCGGGCCGATTTCTTTGCCGATGCGGTTTTTTTCAGCCGTCAGATCCTGCAATCGGGTTTGGGCGGCGCGCCACTCGGCGTCCATCGACAAAAGGCCGTCGATATCCGTCGTCATGCACTTGTGTTGGGCGCCAAGGCGGTATTTTTCAGGGTTGTGGCGCAGGTCTTTAAGGTCGATCATGGCAATGGATCAGAAGTTGGGGAATAAGTTGGAGGCGGATTGTAATGGCCGCGCGCGGGCGTGATCCGTTATCATGGACGCGTCGGCTGCTCCCGAGTTGTGACTCGCCTTTCCGATGATTTGCCTGTTTTTACCCGCCTCACGAACACACCCATGCCAAGCACGCTTCCGCTCATGATTTCAGCGCCCTCCGGTGTGCCGGCTTACGCCGCCTTGGCGGTTTTTTGCGCCGTTTTGGCCGGTTATTGGCATGTGTTCGTCAAAGCCAGGCGCAAGGGGTGGGAGGCGCTGGTGCCGGGGTGGAATTTGGTCGCCCTGACCCGGATCATCGGCCAGCCCTGGTGGTGGGCATTGGGATTGCTCCCGGGCCCCATTTCCATGGGTTTGGCCTGGTTGGCGGTGCAAGAGATGCATTCAAAAAAATATTGGGTGCTGGCTTTGCCGGGGTTGATGCTCACCTGCTGGGTGCATTATCGCGCCAGTTTCGATTTGGCCAGATCCTTTGGCCGCAGCCGCCGTTTCGGGTGGCGGCTGACCCTGTTGCCTTTCATTTATCTTCCGGTGCTGGGCTTTGGATATTCCGAATATGGCGGGCCAGCCAGGGACATGGAAAAACGCAGGCGGCACGGACGCGGGGCGTCCGCCAAAATCAAGGACATCCAAGGGGTACCCCCTATGGATGGACCCGCCAATC
The DNA here is from genome assembly GCA_964556215.1 of uncultured Phycisphaeraceae bacterium. GTDB lineage: Bacteria > Planctomycetota > Phycisphaerae > Phycisphaerales > Phycisphaeraceae > CANIYR01. The sequence goes on along the minus strand of CAZKVP010000037.1, from coordinate 27,876 downwards.
CCGCCTGATTGCCCCCTACACTTCCCTCCATGTCCATGGAAGGCCACAACGATGTCAAGCGCGTGCAGGAGGCCACCGATCTGGTGCGGCTGATCGGCGAGCATTTGCAATTGCGCTCGGCCGGTCGCGAGATGGTGGGCTTGTGCCCCTTCCACAACGACAAAGCGCCTTCGATGCGGGTCAGCGCGCAAAAACAGATTTTCAAATGCTTCGCCTGCGGGGCGGGGGGGGATTGCTTCTCCTTCATGATGAAGTACCACCGCATGGAATTCCGTGAGGCGTTGCAGAATTTGGCGGAGCGGGCCGGCATCACGCTGACGCCGTTTCGCGGGCAGAAGGCAGATGGCGAGAATGACGGCGTATCCCAGCGCAAGCAATTGTCCGAGGCCAACGACAAGGCCCTGGCGTTCTTCCGCCGCACTTTGGCCGATGCGCAGGCAGGCCAAGCTGCCAGCGCCTATGTGGCCAAACGCGGCATCGCACCTGAGATGGTGGAAGCCTTCCAGCTCGGCGCCGCCCCCGACAGTTGGGATGCTTTGGCCGGAGCCATCGCGGCCCGCAAGGCCGACACCCGCCCGTATGTTGAGGCCGGCTTGATTGCCCCGCGCAGCGGCGGCGGCTTTATGGACAAATTGCGCCATCGCTTGATTTTCCCCATCCATGACGAATTGGGGCGGGTGGTGGCATTCGGCGGCCGGGTGCTGCCGGATTCGGTGCGCGATGAAAAGTCGGACGCCAAATACCTCAACTCGCCCGAGACCGCGCTGTTCCACAAGAGCTCGACGCTCTACGGCTTGTTCCAGGCCAAAAAAACCATCATCGACACCAAGACCGCGATTCTGGTCGAAGGCTACATGGATGTGATCGCCTGTCATCAGCATGGCGCCAGCAATGTGATTGCCGCCTTGGGCACCGCCTTCACGCCGCAGCATGCCGAGAAGTTGCGCCGTTACTGCGACCGCTTGGTCTTCATGTTCGATGGCGATGCCGCCGGCCAAAAGGCGGCCGATCGTGCGGCCGGTGTGATTTTCGAGGAGCGTGCGGTGGAAATCGTGCTGTCGCAGCAATTGGATGTGGCCATCGTGGTGCTGCCCGGCACCGAAGGCGCCAAGGATGCGGACGATATTTTTTCATCGCCAGGTGGGCGCGAAAAGTTTGACGCGCTGGTGGCCGGCGCCGAGGATGCCCTGTCATTCCTGTTCAAAAAGGTGGCCGCTGAAGCGGATCGGGCCGGATCGTTGGCGGGGCGCCAACGGGTGATCGAGGAATTTTTCGACCGCCTGGCCCGCTTGGGAATCACCAAGGTCGGCGGCGTGCGCCTGTCCATGCTGACCGGCCGCATGGCACTGCTTCTGGGCGTTCCCAAGGGTGAAATCGAGGCGCAATTGCGCCGCTTGGCCAAGCAGCATGCGGCCCGGCCGGCGGCGCAGGAAGCCGTCAAGACGCAGGCGGATGCGGAAAATCCAAACGCGGGTCTGCTTGCCGGTATGGCGGCAGATGCGGCCGGACAGGAAACCGCCTTGGGCCGCATGCCGCCGGCCCGCCTGATCGCCGAGCGCCAATTGATCGCCGCCGTCTTGCGCGACCCGTCGGTGCTTGGTTTGGCTGTGCCGGGCGGCGCCTCGCTGGATGAAGCCATCGCCCCCGGGTTGATGTCGCTGCAAAACCGCGAAGCCTGGGCCTGGACCCTGCGCCGGGCCGGCAGTAGCAGCGCATTGCCGCCCATCGCCCAGCTGGAGCAGGAAGGGCGCGAAGATTTGAAGGCGCTGGTCATGCAGGCCGACGAGGAATTGGATGCCGCCGGCGCCGCCAGCCCCGAGCAATTGCGACAAGTGGTGCGCGACGGCGCCGCTTTGATCGTGAAATTCGCGCGCGAGGGGGAAAAGCGGCAGCGTTTGCGCAGGATGCTGGAAGGGTGACCGGCGGGTAGAATTCTCCCCATGAAAAAATTATTTGCCCACCGCCATTCCGGCATTCTTCTGTACTGCTTGTCCTATGCCGCAATCTGCGCTTTTGTGCGCCTGCTGCTGATCGGTTTCCAGACTTGGCGGGCCGCCCACAATCCGGATGCGGGCTCCTTCGCCTGGGATGGCACAATGCTCCTGGCTTTCCCCATCGGCTTTGGCTTTGATGTGCTGATGGCGCTGTTTTTCTGCATTCCGTTGGCCCTGCTGCTGGCGGTGATGCCACAATCCTTGTTCATTTCGCGTATTGGCAAGCTGACGGTGCACGGTTTTTTGGTGTTTTCCCTGGTGTGCATCCTGTTTGGCGAGGCGGCTGAGGTCCTGTTTTGGGAGGAATTCGATTGCCGCTTCAACTTCATCTCGGTGGATTATCTGGTGTATGGCCGCGAGGTGATCGACAACATCGTGCAGTCGTATCCGGTGGCTTGGATTTTCGCCGGCATCGTGCTGGTTGCCGTGGTGCTGTATGCGCTGTGGTTGCGCCTTGCCGCGGTGAAGGTGTGGTTTGAAGAATCCAAGGGCGGCCTGCTTGAACGGGCCGCAGGCTTGGGAGCCTGCCTGCTGGTGCCGGCGGTGGCATTGGGGCTGGCCTACAAGATCGGGTCCAAGGACATGGCGCGCACCGATCCCCACGCCCATTTCTCGGAAAAAATCCCGGCCGGCTTGCGCCACATGGAGGCGGCCGCCCCGGCGTTCAAAAATTCCTACAACCGCGAATTGGCGCAAAACGGCGCGTATGCTTTCGTTGCCGCGTATTTTGCCAATGAATTGGATTGGAACCAGTTTTACCCCACCGTCAACCCCAGGCAGGCCGCCGACAAGCCGCCGACGGACGCACTGCTGCGCCTGCGTTCTTTGCTGGCGCAGGACAACGCGTCGTTCGTGTCGGCAGATCCGGCCGACATCACCCGCCTGATCAAGGCCGACGGTGCGGAGAAAAAACTCAACGTGATCCAGATCACGGTGGAAAGCCTGTCCTATGAATTCCTGGGCTGCTACCCCGGCGGCGGCCAATTTGCCGAGCGCAAGTTGACGCCCCATTTGGACCGTTTGGCCAATGAAGGGCTGTTTTTCGACCACCTGTACGCAGGTGGCACCCGCACCGTGCGCGGGATGGAGGCTTTGGCCCTGTCCATTCCGCCCACCCCCGGCCAGTCCGTGTTGCGCCGCCTGCACAATGAGGGGTTGTTCTCGCTGCCGGGATTGTTCGCTTCCAAGGGTTATGACAGCGTGTTCATCTACGGAGGCTATGGCTACTTCGACAACATGAATTATTTCTTCCAGAACAATGGGGCCCGCGTTGTGGACCAGAAGGTGAAAAATGACAACGGGTTCAAGGCATCAAGCAAGGATGACGCTTCCTTTGCCAATGCCTGGGGTGTCTGCGACGAGGGGTTGTTTGATTGGGTGATCGAGGAAGCCGACGCGGCCTATGCCAAGCGGCAACCCTTCTACCACTTTGTGATGACCACCAGCAACCACCGGCCCTTCACCTGGCCCAAGGGCCGGATTGACATCCCGCCGGGGGCCGACAGCGATGCGGACCGCATCTCGGGCGGGGTGAAATACACCGATTACGCCATCAACCGCCTGATCGAGCAAGCCAGAACCAAGCCGTGGTTCAAGGACACCGTGTTCGTGATCGTGGCCGACCATGACATGAAGGTGGCCGGCAAGCAGGAGTTGGTGGTCAAAAAATACGAGATTCCCATGATCATCTATTGCCCGGCTCACATCAAGCCGCGGCGGGTGGAGACCTTGTGCAGCCAGATTGATTACGCACCCACCCTGCTTGGATTGCTCAATTTCACCTACGAAAGCAAATTCATGGGCCGCGACGTGCTGCGCGACCAGACGGGATGGACGCCGCGGGCTTTCATCAGCAATTACCAGAAGGTCGGCTACCTGCACGACAAGCACTTGTCGGTGATGATGCCGGTCAAGACCGACAAATACTTTGATTGCGATCGCGCCACCGGCGATTTGAAGCTGGAAAGCACCGTGGTCAACGACAAGGCGACCAATGACCTGTCCGCCGATGCGCGGGCGTACTACGAGTGCGCGGCCTATTTGTACACCCATGATCGGTTGAAAATGCCCGAAGAACCCGGAGTGCAAGCCGCCCCCAAGGCGCCTGCGGTGGAAAAGGCGCAAGCGGTCCAACCCGTCATGGAGCCCACGGCGCCAGCACTTGAAAAGCCTGAAGATATTCCCGAGAAACCGGCTCCCAAGCCTGCGCCTTACAAGGGCATCTTCAGGGTCAGATAAGCCCCATGCAGTTGCGCCGCCTGCTCCTTAATCCGTGGTTCTGCTTCGCCGTGCTGGCGTTGGTGTTTTTCGCTTTGGAGCCGACGCCGCTTGAGATCCGGGTGGGGGGCTTGCCGCTTGATTTGTGGATCCAGGACCACTTTTTCAATTTTGCGACCAAGCAGTGGCTGGTGAACAAAAAGGCCCAGCCATGGAAATTTTTTCTGTATGACGGCATGCTGATCGCCCTGTACGGATTTGCCGCGGTGTGCGCCGGGCTGCTGTTTGTTCCCAAGCGCAAGTGGTTGGCGTGGGGCAGGGCGGACGCGTGGTATGCGGACAAATGGAAGCTGGCCTATGTCATCGCCTGCATGGCGCTGGTCACCGGGTTGGTGGGATTGAGCAAGGCGGTCACCGACATTTATGTGCCCTTTGACATGGTCCGCTATCCGGCGCCGGGGTCCAAGTTGGTGCCCCATGTGCGGGTGCTTGAGCATTATCCGGTCGAATTCCTCGCCCGGCGCGCGGCCGAACACATGAGTCGCGGAAAAAGTTTTCCCGCCGGCCACGCCAGCGGGGGATTTTCGCTGCTTTCGTTGTTCTTCGTGCTGCCCGGGCGCTGGCGCTGGTTTGGCCTTGGTCTTGGCCTTGGCGTGGGATGGGTGACCGGCGTGTACAAGATGGCGATGGGGGACCATTACTTCAGCCACACCCTGATCACCTGCCTGTGGGCGTGGTGCGCATGCGTGGCTTTGGTGAAGCTGTGGAAATACTTGGAACGCCGGCACTATTTGCCTACGATGCCGGCATGAAAATCACCTTCCTTGGCGCAGCCGGCGGACATGTCACGGGTTCCGCCCATTTGCTGGAAACTTCAAAAGCCCGCGTGCTGGTGGATTTCGGCACCTTTCAGGGCGAGTCCAACCACGGCGAAAAACTCAATGCGGTGCCGGAGCAACTCAAGCCCGAGGCGCTGGATGCCATCGTCCTGACCCATGCCCACCTGGATCACACCGGGCGCCTGCCGCTTTTGATCCGTGCCGGTTTCAAAGGCGCGATCTGGGCCACGCCGGCGACCATCGAGTTGAGCGGCCTGTTGCTGCGCGATGC
>CAZKVP010000037.1:8459-22455 GCA_964556215.1 uncultured Phycisphaeraceae bacterium | reverse complement strand
CGATCTGGGCCACGCCGGCGACCATCGAGTTGAGCGGCCTGTTGCTGCGCGATGCCTGCCACATCCATCTGCAGGATATGGCCCGCGCCGAGCGCAAGCGGATGGGCACCGGCGTCATCGGCACCGGGGTCAAGCCGCTGCCTGCCGATGCGCCGCGCCTGCCCGGCGCCGAGTGGGATGAGCGCGATGTCGAGGCCGTGCTGCGTCTGATGAAATCCGCGCCATACAACCAGCCTTTTGAAGTGGCGCCCGGCGTGTCCTTCGTCATGAAGGAGGCCGGCCACATTCTGGGCTCCACCCATTTGCGCGCCAGCTTGGAGGATGGCGGGGAAGTCAAACATGTGTCCTTTTCCGGCGACTTGGGGCCGGCCCACATCCCCATCATGCGTGATGCCGAGCCCTTTTTCGGTGAAGACGACGATCTGGTTTTGCTCGAATCCACCTATGGCGACCGCGAACACCGCTCCTTTGACGCCACAGTGGCGCAATTCAAAGAGATTCTCAAGGGTGCGGTGGCGACCAAAGGCCGGGTGCTGATCCCTTCCTTTGCGGTCGGCCGCGCGCAGTTGCTGGTGTACCTGATCAGCGAGATGTTCAAGGCCGGCGAGTTGCCCGAAATGCCGGTCTATCTCGACAGTCCGATGGCCATCAGCGCCACCGCCATCTATTGCCATCATCCCGAATTGCTGGACGAAAATTCGACGCGCTTGGGCGGCGTGTGCGCCATCGGCGATGTGAAGTGGTTCAAGGCTTGCCCCTCGGCCGAGGATTCCAAGCGCATCAACGACGCCAAGGGGCCGTTCGTGGTGATTGCCGGCGCGGGCATGTGCACCGGCGGTCGCATTCTGCATCACTTGCGCTACGGCCTGAGGGATCCCAACACCCATGTCATCATCGCCGGCTACCAGGCCAAGGGCGGTCTGGGACGCCGGTTGGTGGACGGCGACAAGGAAGTGTCGGTGCTGGGCGATCTGATCGCCGTCAAGGCCCAGGTTCACACCTTGGGCGGCTTCAGCGCCCATGCCGGCCGCAGCGGTTTGATCCATTGGATGGCCAGCGCCAAAGACATGGCTAAGAAGCCGCGGGTGATGCTGGTGCACGGGGAAGACAAACCGCGCCAGGCGTTGGCCGGCGGGCTGTTTGAGGCGTATGGCATTCATGCCCATTTGCCGCAGATGAATGAGGTGGTGGAATTGTGAGCCGAATGAATGCCGCCGCCGAACTTGCGCCCGACTTCCCCTGCCGCCCCGGCTGCGGCGCCTGCTGCATCGCGCCTTCGATCTCCACGCCGATTCCTGGCATGCCAATGGGCAAACCGGCCGGGGTGCGCTGCATTCAGTTGGATTCCGACAACCGCTGCAAACTGTTCGGCAAGCCCGAGCGCCCGGCCGTGTGCCGGTCGCTCAAAGCCCATGTGGAGATGTGCGGGCAGACCGACGCCGAGGCGCTGGTGATTTTGACGGTGATGGAAAGGGAGACCGGGCCGGGGCGGTGATGGAGCGCGGATGTCCTCATCCGCAAAAACAAAGCGTCTTTGATTGGGCGGACGGGGACGCCCGCGCTCCAAGAGGACTGCCTATTTCTTTGCTTCTTTCTTCTCCGCCGGCTTTTCCTTCGCCAGCGTCATCGGCGTCTGCCGCGAGGCAAAGCCCAAGTCGCCGCCGATCTTGAATAGCCAGCCGCTCCAGGCCGTGTTCTTCGCCTTGGCGGCGGCGATGCCGGGCGGGATATTCAGTTGCTTTTTCGCTGCTTTTTTGGCGTCTTTGATGCCGGCCAACAGCGGATTGTCGGGTTCTTCAACCGGCATCGGCGGCGCCACCGCGCGCAGGCGGACCCAGGCTTGGTCGGTGCCCGCCGGCCAGAGTTCGGCCTCGATGGTTTCGTGTTGCGCCGGATCCGGCGGGACGAAGCGCAGGGTGACGGGCAGGCCCTGGGGGGCGTTCTTTGGGTCGTCGCGTTTGACGGCATCGAAGCGCGCCCAACCCAGGCCATTGAAAATCCGGCGGGCGGCGTCGGCTTGCCAGGGATAGTCGGCCAATTTCTTCTTCGCCGCCGCATCCTTGTCGTTGGCGGTGGCCGGCGGCGGGGTTTCCAGCGTGATGGGTTTGACCGGGGGCAGGGTGAGGGTCACGCTTTGGAAGGTGGTGGCCGGCAGGTTGGCGATTTGGCGATCGACCCAGATCACGGCCTCACCGGGCGGATTGGGGGCGTCTTTGGACAACCAGGATTGTGCCTCGCCTTGGCGGCGGACGAACTGGCCGCCGGTGGCGGCAAAGTGGCCGAAAAGCACATCGGCCAGCACCGCGCCTTTGGCGTCTTTGATCTCCACGCGGGTGCCGGCGTTTTCTTTGCTGCCGGGATCGGCCAGGCCGAGTTGGGGGTAATTGGCGGCCAAGGCGGTTTTGGCGACATCGCCTTTGGCGGTGCTCAGGCGGTAGACGAAGGATTTGAGCGCTTTGGCATCGGCGGGGTAACCGTCCAAGGTATCCAGCGTCCAAGTGCCGTCTTTCAGTTGCGCCTGCCAGGGCTTGCCGTTGGCGGGCGTGATGGCGATGGTGGCCGGTTGGCTGTTTTCCAGTTTCGGGCACAGGGGGCCGGCTTCGGGCGGAGTTTGGTCGGTGTCGCGGGTGGACCACCAAGCCAAGGCGACCAAGAGGGCGGTGCCGCCGGTCATGGCGAGCAGGGATTGTTTGGCGTTCATGGGCATGGGAAGAAAACGGGAAAGAGGCGCAAGTCAGATCGGAATGTCAGGCATCGCGCCGGCGTTTGCGCCGCCAGGCGGCCAGGCTGATGGCACCCAGGATGACCAAGAGTGGCGCGCCGGCGGCGTTGGCGGCGGTGATCAGGGTGCCCAACTGCGCGACATCCTTGTTGAGTTCAAAGCGGCGCTTGCGCAGGGATTCGCCGGTGGCGGCGTAATTCTTGATGTATTGCTCCAGCTCTTTTTTCTGCGCCGGGCCGAGGGTTATTTCGCCGTTGGCGTCGACCGAGCCGCCGCGCAGTTGGCGGATTTTGCGTTCGGTGTCGCGGCGTTTGTTCTCCAACTCGGTCAACTGGCCCTGCTCGCGCGCTTGCGCCTCCTTGCGCAGATTGTCGACATAGGTGAAGGGCCGGTCGTAACTGCCGCGCGAGGCGATGGCTGCCAGGTCGCCGCCGGCGGACAAGGTGTCCACCGCGGCCAGTAGGAAGTCGGCGTTGTCGGCTTCCTTCTGATAGCCGACGGTGCGCCCGCCCATCTGCACCGGCGCGGACCACCACATTTCGTTGGGGAAATCGGCGTCGGCAATCACCAGCACTTTGAGGTCGCCGCTGGGCGTGGGGGCGGCTTGGGCCGGCGCTTTGGTTGCATCGGCTTTTTTGCCGTCTTTGTCTTTGGCGGTCGGCGGCGGTGCGGCTTTGACCGGCGGATAAACCGGTGCCGGGCCGGTGACATAGGCCGCCAGCACATGCTCCCTTTCATCGGGGTCGAACATTTTTCGCCATTGGTCCGGGTCGGGATAATTCATGGCCGAGACCGGCAGGGTGCCGCCGTGGATGGTCAGCAGCGGTTCAAAATGGGTGCCGGCATTCACCTCGGGCGACAGCACGCCGGCGGCCGGCAGGCGCAAGCGCGAGATATTTTGCAGCAGCGGGGATTTGGCGTTGAAAGTGTCGGGGGGCAGGTCGAGGAAGGCGATGAAGTCACGTGCGCCGGCATCACCGGCCGCGCCCTGGCGCACCGCGTAGCGGCGGTCGGCCGCCACTTGCGCCGGGTCGAAATGCACGCCCCAGGATTTGAGCAGGCCGCCCAGATCCGACGGTCCCGGCGGGGCCGGCTGCGGCATGTAGGGCGACTGTTGTTGGCGCTGCATGGCCGCTTCGGTGAAACTGAAAGGATCCATGCCAAGGATGACCGGTTTGCCGGCGTGGGCGAAGGCGTCCACCGCGGTAAGCAGTTTTTCCGAGTAATGGCGCGGATGCAAAACGAGCAGCAGATCCAGGTCTTTGGGCAGTTCGTTCGCACCGGCCTCCACCGGGGTCACCTCGAACAAATTGGAGAGGTCTTTGTAGAACTCCCAAGGTGCGCTGCCCGGGCCGCCGGCCACCGGCAGTGAAGTCAGCAGGCCGATCTTCGGCTTCTTGGCGCGCGCCAACTTGAGGATGGTCTTGGCCAGATCATGCTCCAAGAAGGCGTCTTGGTCAGGCGGCAGAAAGGGCATCACCTCGCGGCCGTCGGTGCTGTTGGTGGCAACCAGCCCCAAATAAAACTGGCGCATGCCGGCCAGCGACACCGGGGTGAGGCCGGCTTCGGTGGCGCGCTGCTCGGCGTCGGAATAAGGCACCGGATCCACTTTGTGCACGCGCAGTTTGCCGCCGGAGGCGCGCTTCATTTGCGCCAGCAACTCGTCCACCCGCCGCATGTGGGTTTGCAGTTGCGGCACGCCGCGGGCGGCGCTGGTGGAGGCGTAGAGGGTGAGGTCCACCGGCTCCTGCAGATTGCCGAGAAGTTTGACGCAGCCGGGCGAGAGGGTGTAACGGTGGCCTTCGGTCAGATCGAGGCGCAAGTGGCCCAGCGCACGGTCGCAGATGACGGAGCCGGCGGCCAAGGCCGCGGCCAGCAGGCCGATTTTGATCCAGGCGGATCGGCGGGGGGAAAATGGGGTCATTGGGATTCGCGTGAGGAGTCGAGGGTGATGGCGGTGCCGGCCAATCCGGCGAAAATCACGCCCAGGAAATACAGCACATCCGGCACCGGCACTTCGCCGTGCGAGAGCGCGTCAAAGCGGGTCATCGCCGACAGCCCGGCCACCGCATCGCGCAGGCCGGCCGGCGCGGACCCCAGCAGACTGTTCTGCACGAAGGGCAGGCCGCTGAGCATCAGCAGGAAGCAGGCGGTGACGGCCACCACGAAGGCCACTGCTTGGTTGCGCGACAGGGCCGAGCACAACGAGCCGATGGCCAGGAAGGCGCCGGCCAGCAGCAGGCTGCCGAAATAGGAGGCCAAAATGGCGCCGTGGTCCGGGTGTCCCAGGCAGGCGACGGTGATCCACACGCCGCAAGTCAGGGCCAGGCCCAAGCCCAAAAAGGCCCAGGCGGCCAGGAATTTGCCCAGCACCAAAGCCGGCGTCGGGATGGGCAATGTCATCAAAATTTCCAGTGTGCCGGCGCGGCGTTCTTCGCTCCACAGGCGCATGGCCAAAGCAGGGGCGAAGAACAGGTACAGCCACGGATGGAAGGTGAAAAAGGGTTGCAGGTCGGCCTGGCCGCGGCCGTACAGATTGCCCAACTCGGGCGCAAAAGTCAGCAGTGCAGCCAAGATCAGAAAGACCACCACGAACACATAGGCCACCGGGGTGGTGAAATAACCGGCGAATTCGCGGCGCAACACGGCTTTGAGGCCGGTGACCATGCCGGGTTGGCGGGAGGGTTGGGTGGCGGCGGAAGCGGCGGGGGGCATCAGGCGGCCTCCTTGTTTGGCGCGGGCAGGGTGAGGTGGTGGAAGGCCTGTTCCAGCGAGCCGTGCTGTTGGACCAGGCCGTCGGGCGTGTCATCGGCCACCAACTTGCCGCGGGCCACCATCAGCACCCGCGAGCAGACCGCGCCGACCTCTTCCAGGATGTGGGTGGAGAGCATCAGGGTGCGGTTGCCGTCTTTGGCCAAAGCGCGGATCAACTTGCGCACCTCCTGCTTTTGGTTGGGGTCCAGGCCATCGGTGGGCTCGTCCATCAAGATGACCGGCGGCTCGTGCAGAATCGCCTGCGCCAAACCGACGCGGCGCTTGAAGCCTTTGGACAGGGTGTCGATGGGTTGGTGGCGCACTTGGCGCAAGTCCAGCCGTTCGAGCGCGGTTTCCACCTTGGCTTGGCGGTCTTGGCCGCGCCAGCCGCGGGCCTCGGCGGTGAAGCGCAGCAGAGCCTCGGGCGTCATGTCCGGCCAGGCCGGCGCGCCTTCAGGCAGGTAGCCAAGATTGGTCTGCACGCCCAGGCGGTCCTGCGAAACATCCAGCCCGCACAGGCGGATGGAGCCGGAGGAGGCGGGCAAAAAGCCGGCCATCATGCGCATGGTGGTGGTTTTGCCGGCGCCGTTGGGGCCGAGAAAGCCCACCACTTCGCCCGGTGATACGGTGAACGACACATCGTCGACCGCGGTGAAAGCGCCATAGCGCTTGCAAAGGGAACGGACTTCGATCAAGGGGTTTTCCTCCGGAAAAATCAAGGTGAAAAAGGCTGCGGGAAACCCGCAATCAAAGGCAGCTTGGGCGCGGCGGCGGTCGGCCGGCGGCGTTTTTTCCACACCGGGAGGGGGGTGATTTTTTTTCAGGGCGGGGGATTTTTTTGGTGCCGCACGCCAAAATTCAGTCAAACAACTTCGGCGCCTCTTTCCCCTTGCCCAGCACTCGGCCTTTGACCACCGATTTTTTCTCCGGCGGGCGCACGCCGGATATTTCGCCTTTCGCCAGTTTCTTGCGGATGGTGGCGTTGAGGTTTTCTTTTGTCGCCGGTTCGCCCACTTGCGCCTCCGGCACCACTTGCGCCAGGCGCTGGCGGATTTTGTGGCGGTATTCCTCGGACATCTCACAGCCGACAAAATGGCGCTGCAAACGCTTGGCCACGGCCAGCGTCGTGCCGCTGCCGGCGAAGGGGTCGAATACCTGGTCGCCCGGGTTGCTGCTGACGCGGATGATGCGCTCGAGCAGGGCTTCGGGCAGTTGGCAGGGGTGCCAGGTTTCGCGCTCTTGGTGGATGCCGGTCAGGCGCGATTGCATCCAGGTGTCGGAGTCAGGCGCAAATTGGGCGTCGTCACTTTCTTCGTGGCGGGGCAGCCAGTCCTTCACGCTGGGGAAGTTTTGCATCACCCACACATCGTCCGGCGCTTTGCCCTTGGGCTCGGCGCGCTTGTCGCCGTAGACCAAGAGGCGGGCCGAGGGCAGGGCGATGTCCCACTTGTTGAAGGTGAATTTCATCTTCTTGCCCATGTGCAGCCAGCCGTCGCCGGTTTTGGGGTCGACATTGGCGGATCCCACGCAGTAGAACAAATGGGCGTGGCTGCGGTTGAACTTCAACTTGCAGCGCTGGCCGAAGGCGTAATGCCAGATGATCCAGTTGCGCAGCAGCAACTTGTTTTCCTTCTGCAATTTCTTCAAGTGCAGCCGCACTTCGGCGGCGTATTCGTCGCCGATCAGGATGTAAAAACTGCCATCGGGCTTGAGCAGGCGGGCGCATTGGTTGATCCAGGAGCAGGTCCAGTCCACATAGGCGTCGTCGCTTTGGGCGTCCTGATACTGGTCGTAGCCGTAGCCGATGTTGTAGGGCGGATCGGCGAAAACAAGGTCCATGCAGCCGGCCGGCCAAGCGCTCATGGCGGCCAGGCAATCGCCGGCAAACAGGGTGTCGGGGGTGGGGGGCTGCGGGGCGGGCATGGTCCGTAGGATAGGCGCAAATTTGCGCCTACAATTCCGCCCTATGAAACGCGTCCTCTCCGGCTTGCAGCCCTCCGGCCAACTCCACATCGGCAACTACGCCGGTGCCATCCAGCAATTCCTGCGCATGCAGCGCGACCATGAGATGTATATTTTCGTGGCCTCGTACCACGCGCTGACCTCCTCGCGCAGCGGCGCCGACCTGCGCGCCGCTACCCGCCAGGTGGCGGTGGATTACCTGGCCTTCGGTCTCGACCCGTCGCATTGCCACTTGTACCGCCAGCAGGATGTGCCGGAAGTGACCGAGTTGGCCTGGCTGCTCGCCTGCGTGTGCCCGACTTCGCTGATGGAAAAGGGCGTGGCTTACAAAGACAAAGTGGCCAACGGCATGACGCCCAACATCGGGCTGTTCACTTATCCCATTTTGCAGGCCGCCGATATTTTGTCGGTGGATCCGGATCTGGTGCCGGTGGGCCGCGACCAGGTGCAGAACATCGAAATCTGCCGCGATCTGGCGGCCAAGTTCAACCGCTCGGTGGATGCCGAAATCTTCCGCCTACCCGAGTACCGCGTGCGCGAAGATGCCGCCGTCGTGCCGGGGGTGGACGGCAAAAAGATGAGCAAGTCCTACGGCAACACCATCGACCCGTTCATGGACGAGAAGCCGTTGCGCAAGCGCATCATGGGCATCACCACTGATTCCAAGGGCGTGGACGATGTGAAAGTGCCGGAGGAATGCACCATTTATCAAATCTTCGCCGCGCTGGCCGGCACCCAGGACCACCGCACGCAGGCCCTGGCCGACCGCTACCGCACGCCGGGCATGGGCTACGGCCATGCCAAACAGGAACTGTTCGAGTTGGTCATGGACACCTTCGGCCCGGCCCGCGCCAAGCGTGCTGCGTTGATGGCCGATCCGATGCAGGTGGACGCGGTGCTGTCCGCCGGCGCCAAGGCGGCCCGCGAAAAGGCGCAGGCGGTGGCGGCCAAGGCGCGCGCGGCGTGCGGGCTTTAATTTCCGCCAATCGCCACTGTCGGATCGTTTTCTTTGCCCGCGCTGGCCGTGGAAATTCGCGCGGCTATGTGTTGGTGTGCTGCGCAGTTCAGGCAGGTTAAGTCAGGCGCAATTTGCGCCTTGGTCACATGGTTGTTCAGCACCGCCTGCAAACGCCGGTTGGCATCCACCACCCGTGCCGGCGCAAGTTCACCATTGGCCAACGCCAGTTCGGCCGCATCCATCGCCCGGTGGGCCAAATCATGGTCATGGCTGATCAAGACCAAGTCCACCCCGGCTCGCAACGCTTTGACGCTGGCGCCCACCACGCCGCCCCAGTTCTCGCCATGGGCGATGGCGCGCATCTCCATGCAATCCGAAATGCGCAGGCCGTCAAAGCCCATTTGTTCCGCCAATAAATCGGTCATGACTTTTTTGGACAAGGTGCCGGGCACGCCGGCGTCCAACGCCTCAAACACCACATGCGCGCTCATGATGCTGGCGACCCCGTGGTCAATGGCGGCCTGAAAGGGTATCAACTCGCGGGTCTTGAGCAACCCCATGGCGTGCGGCAGGCGCGGCAGGGCCAAGTGGCTGTCGGTGTCAGTGTCGCCGTGGCCGGGGAAGTGTTTGGCGCAGGCCGCCACACCGGCTTCCTGCATGCCAAGCGCCAACGCCACGCCAAGCTTGGCCACCACCTGCGGGTTGCGCGAAAGCGAGCGGGTGCCGATCACCGGGTTGGCGGGGTTGGAATCCACATCCATCACCGGCGCGAAGTTGAGGTCAATGCCCACGGCCTTGAGTTCGCGCCCCAAGATGCGGCCAACTTCCCGCGCCAGCGCGCCGTCGCCGCAAGCGCCCAAGTCGCGCATGGCAGGCAGGGCGGTGAAGCCTTCGCGCAAACGGGCCACCCGGCCGCCTTCCTGGTCGATGCTGATCAGCAAGGGCCGGCCGGCGTAGGCCTTCAAATCATGACAAAGTTTCGCCACTTGCGCCCCCGATTGCACATTGCGGGCAAACAGGATGATGCCGCCCACGCCCCGGTCGAGCAGGCGGCGGGTGGAATCATCCAGGGCCGGGCCGGGCAGGCCGATGCAAAACAGGGGCGGGATGGACATGGGGCGGATTGTAGGCAGTCGTTAACGAGCCCAAGGCGCAAGCTCAGGGGATCACAGGTTTGTGCTTCCCGCACCCCCCGAGCTTGCGCTTCGGGCTCGTCCTTACAATTCCCCCATGCCAATTCTCGCCCAGGCCGTTTCCATCATTGATTGGTCCATCGTGGCCGTATTCTTGGCGGGGGTGGTGGGCGTTGGCCTGTGGGTGGGGCGCAAAAAAACCGAAGGCAAAGACTTCTTTCTGGCCGGGCGCAATATTCCGGCGTGGGCGGCCGCGATTTCTTTGGTGGCCACGGCGCTATCGGCGGCGACCTTTATCGGCGGGCCGGCGGACTCTTTCGGCGGCAACCTGTCCTACCTCGCCCTCAACATTGGCAGCATTGTCGGCGGCCTGGTGGCTGCTTGGTGGCTTATCCCGGCGGCGTGGCGGGCCGGGGGAGCCACGCCGTATGCCTTGTTGGAATTGCGCGGCGGGCTCGCGGCGCGCCGCGGCGCCGGGAGCGCCTTCTTGGTGGGGCGCTTGTTGGCCTCCGGCGTGCGGCACATGATCACCGGAACTGCTTTTTGCTACTTGGCATTCGGCAAGCTGGACCATGCGCAGGCGTGCGGCGCCATCATCGTATGCGGTGTTTTGGGCACGCTGTATGCGGCCAAAGGCGGCGTTAAATCGGTCATTTGGACGGACCTGATTCTGTTTTGCATGCTGTTGGTGGCCGTGGTGGCCTGCTTCATCGTCATTTGGCGTGCAGTCCCGGTGGGCGCCGGGCAGGTGGTGCAGGCCATGCAGGAAAGTAAAAAATTGACGGTTTTTGAACTCTCAATCAATCCTGCCAATGCCTATACCCTGTGGGCGGCGCTGGCCTCCATCCTGTTCTTTGTGGCCGCTTACGGCGCGGATCAGGATCTGGCCCAGCGCATGCTCACCACCGACTCGCCCAAGAGCGCCAGCCGCTCAATGGTGATGGGGGTGTTGGCCGCCATTCCTCTTAACATCCTCTTTTTGTTTTTGGGTGTGTGCTTGTGGGTGTATTACCAGCGCGCGGATTTGATGAGGGTGCCCAAGACTGAGGCCGTCGGCAATGCGGCGATGGTGTTCCCGCAATTCATCCGCGACCACCTCCCGGTCGGGATCAAGGGTCTCCTGATGGCGGGGCTTGCCTCCACGTCGCTTGGCGCGCTGGCCTCGGCCATCACCGCGATGTCGTCGAGTATTTGCACCGATGTGCTGCCGGCCGGAACCCGTGCCAATCCCCGCTGGGTTTCCCTTGGCGTGGGCGCCGCATTGACCGCGGCGGCGTTGGGGTGCTACGGGGCGTTCGTGTGGGACAACGAAAAGTCGAGCCTGATCCAATTTGCGCTGGGGGTGATGACCGTGGCCTATGCCGGCCTGCTTGGCGTGTTTGCCTGCGTGCTGCTGACCCGGCGCGGCACCACCGCCAGCATCCTGGCAGCCCTCGCCATTGGCGCGGTTATTCCGATCGTGTTGTGGTTTGTGCCCGTGGTGCCGTTGATCAAAAACGCAACCGGCGAGCATTGGATTCCCGACATGGTGGGTGATGCGGGCGTGGAAGTGGTGTGGAAGCGCCTGGCCTTCCCCTGGGTCATGCTGCTTGGCACCCTGGCGTCCTTTCTGGTGTGCATGGCGGGCAAGGCCAAGCCCAATCAAATCATTTTTGACGCTTGATGCAGCCCAGATCCACCACGATTTTCCCCGGGAAAAAAGCATCCACATTCAGGGTGTTTTCATCGACAAAGGTGAACACCACCGCATTGACGCGGTTGTTTTCGCTGAACAAAAGGTCGCCCCGGCCCGGTCCGGCGTAACCGCCGTTGTTGTGCTTTTGCGCATGGAAATGCACATGGGCCAGGCCGTCGCGCAGTTTGACGAACAGGGATTCGGGCGGCAGGTAGGTTTCGTCGTGGCTGCGGTACTGGGGGGCGATGGCTTCGAAGAACACATCGTTCCTGGCGTTCCACAGCAGGACGCCGCCGTGCTCGGTTTTCTTGTCGGCCAGGTCGCGGTCGGCTTCGGCGAAGAGGGAGGCGACGAGGGCGGGGTCCTTGAGCCCCCGCAGGATTTCGGCGCAGACGGCGATGTCGGTCGGCGAGGGCGGATTTTTGGAGAGGAGGGGGGCTTGCTCGGTGCGGGCGATGGCGGGACCAAGTGGAGTGAAGGAGGTGGCGAGCAAGTTGCGGCGGGCCAAGGGGAGGCCGCGGGGGGCGACGGGAGTTTGGTTGGGGAGTTGGGGCAAAGCAGCTTGCGCTTTGACGATTTCAAGTTCTTCTTCGACAAGGGGCATTTCGTCCAGAAGCGAGCCCATTTTTTTAAGGAAGGCCAGTTTGCTTTGCTCCGGTAGTTTTGCGATGAAAAGTCGCATGCCCGTTGTCGAATGGATGCGCGTATGGATGAACCATGCGGCATGTTGGATCCGGTCGTCTTTGGGGTTCGTTTGGAGAAGCGCGGCGGTGATGAGTGTTTTGGCGCTCGTGGGGGCGGAAATTTTTTCCACGGCCACTTGTTCCGGACGCTGGTCTTCCGGAGTTTCCGCTTCCGGCATGCCCCACCTCAGCACCAGGGCTTCAAGCGCCCGCTTCTCCTTCCTCTCCCCCGCCTCCTCGCAAATCCACTTCCACATCACCCCATCAATCCCCCTGTAACCCTCCTCCACCCTCTTCCAAAACCCCTCCTCATCCAACGCCAGCACTTTCGCCGCCGCCGCTTTGCGCACGGGGAAGGGGGCATTGCCCATTGCCACCCGCCAAAGCAACTTCACATCACTCACTTCGTCCACCGCATGCACCCGTGCCAGTTCATTGGCATCCGGATTGCGCAAGATGGACGCCGGCGATCCGGGACCAAGGCAAGAGGTGAGCAACAGGGCGGCGCAAAGGAGGGTCGGCTTTAGCCGACCGGTTCCGCGCAGGGTGTTCCGGCGAATGAAAGAACGGGGACGCACCGTGTTTCTCCTGGGGGGCTGGGTTTCCAATGCGCATCTGGTCGGCTAAAGCGGACCCTTCTTTATTTCACCGGCAAATCCATCCGGTACTCCAACTTCACCCCGCCCAGCGCATTGAGCATGTCGCGCATCTGGCCGGGTTGGATGTCGGTCATGTCAATGCCGTCGGCGGTGTGGCTGGCGCCGGTGATGCGCGAAAGGATGCCGCTCTTTTCATGGCGGATGAGCGAGACGGGGGCGTCGGCGCCGAGTTTGGCGGCTTTGCGGGCGCGTTCGATGGCGCTGTCGAGGTAGCCCACTTCATCCACCACCTTGAGTTTCAGCGCTTCGTCGGCGGTGTAGATCTTGCCGTTGGAGAAGGCGGCGATTTCTTCCTTGGTGGCGCCATTTTTGAGGCGGCCGGCCTCCACCACGGCGTGGAAACGCGCGTAGGCGGAATTGAGCAGGTTGCCCAGCACTTCTTTGGCGGCCTTGCCGGCCGGGGTGATTTCACCCTTGTCGTCGTACCATGAGACGAACAGGTCGTTGGCGTCGGCCTTGTGCGGCGAGCCGTCGGCGATGACGGTGTTCATCTCGACGCCGAACTTTTTGGCCAGGCCGCCAAGGGCGGGGATCTGGGCGATCACCCCGATGGAGCCGGTGATGCCGGTGGGCTCGCACACGATGCTGTCGCAGGGCATGGCGATGTAGTAGCCGCCGCTGGCGGCCACGCCGCCGAAAGAGGCGATCATTTTCACGTCGGCGTGGTGCTTTTTGAATTCCATCAGGGCGTGGTGCATCTGGTCGGAAGCCGACACGCCCCCGCCGGGTGAATCGATGTGCAGTACCAGGGCGGCGGGGGGGTAGGCATCCAGGTGGTTGAGGGTCTTGGACAGGTAGGCCGCTTGGGCGTCGTCAATGCCGCCCTTGATGTCCACGACCACGATGCGCTGGGGATTGGTGAAATCGGCGGGCCGCGTGCCATCCAGCGTTTTTTCCGGGCCGCCGACGCCCAGGAACAGGGCGATGATGCCGGCCATGTAAAAATTGGCCAGCAGGGAAAGCACCGTGGCGCCGATCAGAACCCGCTTGAGGATTTTCATCAGGCCGCTCTGCTTGTTGGCTTGGCAGCAGCAGGCAGGGGCGATCTGCAGGACGGCGGGCTGGGGCGTATTTGGGGTAAGTTCGGACATGGGGGCCTTTGGGGACGGAGGTGGGCGTATCCTACCCACCCCGGCCCTTTCTCAAAGCCCCTTTTTTCAAATGCGAGCCCCATGCGCCATCTTCATCTTGACCCCGTCGGCGGCATTGCCGGAGACATGTTTCTGGCCGCGCTCATTGATTTGGGCTGTCCGCCCGAAGTGATTGTCGACGGGCTGCGCCATCTCAAGACCGAGCAACCGTGGAAGTTGTCGGCGCGGCGCGTGATGCGCCATGAAATCGGCGCGGCCCATGTGACGGTGGCGGTGGGAGGCGCCGGGTTGGTGGCCCACAGCCATGACGATGACCATGGCCATGACCACCACGGGCACGATCATGCCCATCGCCATGG
>CAZKVP010000037.1:0-8359 GCA_964556215.1 uncultured Phycisphaeraceae bacterium | reverse complement strand
GCCATAGCCATTCGCACGCGCATACCAGCGCCAAAGAAGTCTTTGGGATGGCCGCCACCTTGCCCGGCCCGATGCGCGTGCGCGACCGCGCCACCGCCATCGTGCGGGTGTTGGCAGAGGCGGAGGCCCGGGTGCACAACAAAAAGGTGGAGGATGTCCACTTTCATGAAGTCGGTGCGGTGGACTCCATCGTGGACATGCTCGGCGCCGCCATCGCGCTGGAACATCTTGAAATCGACAGCCTCTCGTGCGGGGCGCTGCCCATTGGCTCGGGCTTTGTGAAATGCCAACACGGCATGATGCCTTTGCCCGCCCCGGCCACCGCCTATGTGCTCGAAGGGTGCCCGGTGCGCCACATTGACTTCGACAAAGAGACCGTCACACCCACCGGCGCGGCGATCGTCAAGGCCCTGTGCGCGTCATTTGGCGTGGCGCCGGAAATGCGGCTGACCGGCACCGGTTACGGGGCCGGCGCCCGCGATGATGCCCATGCGCCGAATTTGCTCAGGGTGATGCGCGGAGAGCGGTAAAATGACGGCGTCCTTTTCATTCCCCATCCCCGCTCCCAATCCATCCGCCATGCCCTTCCACTTCATCAAAATGCACGGCCTTGGCAATGACTATGTCTATGCCGACGGTTTCAGCCAGTCCTTCCCCGATCCGGCGCGGCTGTCGGTGGCGGTTTCGCACCGCAACCTTGGCATCGGCGGCGACGGCTTGATCCTGGTGCTGCCGCCGGAGGCCGGCGTGGCCGCCGATGCCCGCATGCGGATGTTCAACGCCGACGGGTCGGAGGGCGAAATGTGCGGCAACGGCGTGCGCTGCGTGTGCAAGATGGTGGTGGACCACAAACTTGGCTCCGGCCATGCGAACAACCCGCTGCGCCTGCAAACCGGCCGCGGCGTGTTGTCGCTGGCCTATGAATTGGGCGCGGATGGCAAGGTGGCCCAAGTGCGGGTGGACATGAGCCCGCCGATTTTGGATCCCGTCAAGGTGCCGGCCCTGCCCGAAAAAATGCGGCCCACCGGGCAGGCGCAAACCTTCGTGCTTTCCGTGCCAGGCAGTCCGCGCGTGTATGAGGCGACACTGGTTTCCATGGGCAATCCGCATGCGGTCATTTATGTGCCGGAAGTCTCGGAAGCGACCAAGGCGCAACTGCTCGAAGACGGCAAGGCCTTGGAATTCCATCCGGCCTTCCCGCGCCGCATCAACGTGCATTTTGTGCAAGTGCTCTCAAAGGACGAAGTCCGCGTGCTGCATTGGGAGCGCGGCAGCGGGCCGACGCTGGCCTGCGGCACCGGGGCCTGCGCCTGCGCGGTGGCCGGCATGCTTTCCGGCCGCACAGGCCCCAAACTGCTGGCCCATCTGCCCGGCGGCGACCTGCGTCTGGAGTGGGACGGCAACCCGGCCGATTCGGTGTTCATGACCGGGCCGGCGACCGAGGCTTTTTCCGGCGTTTGGCCGGGGTAAACCGGCGCCCCAAACGGACCTTCCCAAAAACACAACGCGCGCCGGTGATTCGGCGCGCGTTGGTTTTTCGGAACGTCCGTTTGGGGCGCGTCCAACGCATTAGGCCGACTGGTTTTCCCGCAGGCGGTTGTGGTACCCGCGGCTGGAGGCGGAATCGGCGGCCGGGGCCGGCGTGCCGGGGGGGGCGGAGTCGCCCGGCGCCGACGGGCGCATGGCGGCCTGGCTGGTGTTGCCGGCGCCGCGGATGACATTGTTGCGGGCGCAGTTGACCGTCAGGGGCCGGCCTTGGAAATCGTGGCCGGCCAGGGCGGCCACGGCGGCTTCGGCTTCTTTTTCGCTGGTCATCTCAATGAAAGCAAAACCGCGCGGACGGTTGGTTTCACGATCAAGAATGATCGTCGCGCGCGACACCGTGCCGTGGCGCGCGAACATTTCCTTGAGTTCCTCGGCCTTGGCCGAGTAGGGCAGGTTGCCCACGTAGATGCTGATAATGGACACGTGATGATGCTCCTGAGGCGCGGATATGAAAAAAGGGAAGACCGCCGAAGTGCGTCCAAAATAAGGGAGCGAGGGGCGGATGCCAAATATTTTTTCCAGTCGTGTGGCCGGGCATCACCCCACCCCAAACAGAACCCCAAGGCCAAAGGCCTTGGGGTTCTGTTTGGGGTGGGCATTCTGGCCGGCTTTTGGGTCAGCGGAACAGCGACAGCAGTTCGTCCTTGCTCAAGCTCTGCAGCAGGCTGGCGCCGGCGTTGACCATGCCCGGTTCGCCGCCGATCACCGCGTTGGCCAGGCGGCGCTTCTCGTCCTGCAGTTCCAGGATGCGCTGCTCCACCGTGTCTTCGCAGACCAGGCGGTAGGCGAACACCGGGCGGGTCTGGCCGATGCGGTGGGCGCGGTCGATGGCCTGCGCCTCCACGGCCGGGTTCCACCACGGGTCGGTCAGGAACACGTATTCCGCCGCCGTCAGGTTGAGGCCCACGCCCCCGGCCTTGAGGCTGATGAGGAAGACCGGGATGTCCTTGTCGTTTTGGAACTGCGCCACCACCTCCTTGCGGTTGCGGGTGGTGCCGTCGAGCATCAGGGTGCGGATGCCCTTGGCCTCCAGGCGTTTTTGGATGATGGCCAGGAACGAGGTGAACTGCGAGAACACCAGGGCCTTGGAGCCTTCCTCCATGATTTCCACCAGGCGTGATTCCAACTCGTCCAATTTCGCCGAGGGGGCGTTGGGGTCCGAGCCGGTGATGAGGGCCGGGTGGCAGGCGGCCTGGCGCAGGCGGAGCAAGGCCTCAAGCACCATGAAGGCGTTGTTGCCGGTGGTGGTGGCGGTGCCGTCGGCATCCAGGCGGGTGGAGAGTTGGGTGCGGTACCAGGCCTTGAGTTCGTCGTAGGCGCGCTTCTGCTCGGGCGACATCACGCAGCGCAGGGTCTGCTCGGTTTTGGCCGGCAGGTCGGAGAGCACCTGCTCCTTGCTGCGGCGCAGGATGAAGGGGCGGATGGCACGGGCCACGCGCGCCAGGGCGGCGGTGGGCGCTTTGGCCGGCGGGCGCACGCGGGCGCCGGGCAGGTCGGGGTCCTGCGCGTCGGCATCGGCCCCTTCCGCGGCCTGCTCCTGCTCCTGCTCCTGCTCCTGCGCCTGCGCCTTGGCGGCGGCCAGCAGGGCGGCCGTTTCGGCGGATGCTTCAGTGTCCGTTTCGCCGGCATTTTCCGTTTCATCCGAGTCCGGGGTGACGATCTGCGAGGCGCTGCGGATCAGGCGGCCAAAGCGGGTCTGCGACCCGAGCATGCCCGGGTTGAGGAATTCGAACAGGGACCACAGGTCGCCCAGGTGGTTTTCGACCGGGGTGCCGGTCAGGGCCAGGCGGTGGTCGGCATTGAGGGCGCGCGCGGCCTTGGCCGACTGGCTCTGGGGATTCTTGATGGCCTGGGCTTCGTCGAGCACCACGCAATCGAAGGAGATGCGCTCGAGCGAAGAGATGTCGCGGCGCATCAGGCCGTAGGTGGTGACGACCACGTCGTATTGCGCAAAGCCGTCGTCGCGCCAAGAGGCGCGATCGGCGCCGGTGTAGCACAAAACCTTCAGGTCGGGCGCGAATTTCTCGGCTTCGTCGATCCAGTTGAACACCACCGAACGCGGGGCCACGATCAGGCTGGCTTTGTTTTTGCTCTTGGGATCGGCCGCCAAGGCCGCCCGCTGCTGCGCGGCGCGGGTGGTGAGCATGGCCAGCACCTGCACGGTTTTGCCAAGGCCCATGTCGTCGGCCAGGATGCCGCCCAGGTGGGTTTTGCGCAGGAACGACATCCAGCCCATGCCGTCTTTTTGGTACGGGCGCAACTGGCCCTTGAATTCGGGCGGCGGCTCCTCCGGATGGATGCCAGAGAACCCGTCCACGGCCTCGCGGATGCGGGCAAAGCCGGCGTCGGCCCTGGCCAGGGTTTCGGAATCGAGCGTGGCCGCCAGCATGGCGGCCTGCGAGCGGTGGAAGCGCAGGTGGTCGTCGCCTTCGGTTCCCATTTCGGTGAGCAGGCCGTTGGATTCCAGCCATTCCATCGGCAAGAGGCCCATGGAGCCGTCGCCCAGGCGGATCATCGGCTTGCCGCTCTTGGCGGCGGCCAGAAGGCGGGGCAGGGGGATGGTTTCTTCGGTGCCGTCGGCGCGTTTGAATTTGGAGCCGCCGCGCAGTTCGAACCAGTCCTGCCCGGTGGTGATGGACAGGTTGGGCGGGCCGCCGGAGCGCACCGATTGCTGGTCGGCGAACACGCGCCAGTTCTTGTCCAGCAGATGGGAGATCGCCTGCGGCATGCGCCCGGGGGCGATCTGCCAGAGTTCGACGGCGGTTTTGCCGTTTTCATCCTCGCCGTTCATCGGCCGGAACCCGAGCGTGCCCAGTTCGGCCACCGCCGCCCGTTCGCGGCCGGTTTGGCGCCGCACCAAGCGGGAGGGGCCGCCGTCCTCCGGGGTCAGGTTGGCGTAGCGGCCTTCCTGGCCGGCGGGGATGGTGGCCGGGCCGTAGGCGAAGGCGAGTTTGCCCACCACCTGGCCGCGCGCGGCGCCAAGGCCGTGGGCCTGCGCCGCTTGGGGGGTGTGCAATTCCAGCACCGGAACCGGCTCGAGGGTCTGCTCGTTTTTGCTCAGGCTTTCGGGCAAATCCAATTCGGGCAATTCCGGCAGCATGTAGAGTGTTTCAAGGAAACGCTCGGCGTCTTCCGGGGCGATCACCAGCGGCTCGCGCGCGCCGGCATTGCGGAAGGAACTGACCCAGCGGAACGCCTCGCCGTCGTCAAAAGCCGCCGCAGTGTTGCCGATGACCACCACCCCGTCGGGGCCGCCGATGAGCAGCGCCGGCTGCGCCACATCCAGGCGCAGGCCGCGCCGCTGGATCCGCAGGCCAAGGTCCACCGGCACGCGGCCGGCGGTGGGGGTGGCTTCATCGCCCGCTTGGGCGGGCGGTGGCCCGGCCGTTTCATCCGCCGCCGCAGCGCCGCTGCCGTTCATTTCTTCCTGCATCAATTCCGTCAATTCATCCTGCGCGGTCTTGGGCGCGGCGACGGTTTCGGGCAGGCGCTCGGTGCCGACCAGGCACAGTGTCCAAGGCTCGCCCTCGGGCGAGGCTTCCAGTCCGCCGAGCAGTTCGCCGGTGGAATAATCCCACAGCAAGGGCTTGGGCGGCGGGCCCAGGGCATCGGTGTTTTCTTCAAGGTCCAGCACACAGCGTCCGGTGGCGATCATTTCGCGCAGCAGGTGGCGGCCGGCGCCCTCGGGGCAGCGGAAGATGGAGGGTCCGCGGTTGCCCCAGTCCACGGCGGGGCGGTCGGATCCGTCCTGCTCGGAGATGGCCGATCCGCCCATCAGAAGTCCGCACAGGCGCCGGTCGTCGCCGTCGTAAAGGCCGCGCACCACCGGGGGGGAAAGGCGCAGGGGCTTGGGCTTGCTCCAGCCGGCAGCCCCGGCGGTGCGCTGGCGAACTTCAACCACCAAAGCCTGGTGGCGTGCGGAGAGTTTGGCGCGCACGGCGTAATGCACCCGGCGCGGCAGGGTGATGGCCTCGGCCGGGTTTTCGCCGGCCATCGGCTTGATCAGGTCCAGGCGCGTGGCCCATGCGGGCTGGTTGCCGCCAAGGGTGGTGGTGATCGCCGCCATGGAGGCGGCGGTGCGCCGCTTGGCCTTGGGAGGCTTGGGTTTGAGCGCAAGGTAATGGGCGGCCAGGGCGGCGGTGCCTTCGCCGGATTTGGCCAGGGCGGCCACTTTGAGCAGGGCGGCCCACACGCATTCGCAAAGGATGCCGGCCTGAAAGGCGGTGGTGTCGCAGGTGACGCCGGCGCCGTGGTTTTCTTCCTTGAGGCAGACCACCTGCGATTTGCCGTCGCGGCCCTCCACCAGCATGCGGAAGGCTTCGCCCTCGCCCGGCACGGTGAGCCGGGCCTTGCCGGCGTTGAAAAGTTCGCGCCCGCGGGTTTTGGATTCGGGAGGGAAGTGTGGATTCCAGGCGGCCAGTTGATTCATGGGGAGAGACTTGGGATGCGGCAAAGATGCAAAATTGAAGGGGGTAAAGGGTAGGCGAGCGCACCCTTCTTGGCAAACTCCCCTTGGGAGGGATGCCCGTTTGACAGATGCCGTGAAATCCCCATAATCCGCACCCCGCAAGTTGTCTTGCGGAACCGCGCTAGTAGCTCAGTTGGTTAGAGCATACGATTGATAATCGTAAGGTCGGAAGTTCGAGTCTTCCCTGGCGCATTGGAAAGTTCCGTTCCGGACTTTCCCCTTTTTGGACGGATGGCTCGCGACCAAGTTCGTGGGCATCAGGGTCCGAGTCTTTTTCAAAAACGATGCAGTTGGCGGCCGCGTTGCCGCACATCGTCATGCGCATGTTTTGAGGCGGCCTTTTGCCGCCTGTGTTTCAGGCGTACCCCCGGCATTTGCCGCACCCCACACCCATGGCAGAAAAAACCAAGCAGAAGCCGTTGTCCAAGTCCGCCGCCAAGGCTGCTCCTGAAAAAAAAGCGGCCAAGCCCAAGGCGGCCAAGGTCGCCAAACCGGCCAAACCGGCCAAAGCGGTTAAAGAACCCAAAGACGCCAAGGCCAACAAGGTCGCCAAGATCGTCAAGGCTGCCGCCAAGCCCAAGGCGCCCCCGCGCAAAAAGCCGGCGGCGCCGGTCGCGCCCGTTGAAGTTGCGCCCCCGGTGTTGGCTCCCATGGCGGTTCCCGCCGCACCGCGGTTTGTGAAGCCGAATTGGCAAAAGCGTTCCGCGCCGGTGTTTGGCTCCGGCTTTACCGGTTCCTTTGGCGTATCCGCTCCACCGGTGCCTGGCAGCCGCCCGGCCCATGCGGTGGTGCCGCAGGTTGCGCCTCCGGCCGCGACGGCGCCCTTGCCGGTTGTTCCGGCACCCCGCCCGCCCGAGGCCCGCAAGCAGTTTTCGCAGCAACTTTCGCAGCAACCCAAACCGCCACAGACCTTCAAACAGCAACAGCAGCAACCGAAAAAACAACCCGTCCCGGCGTCCGAGCCACAGCAGATGTCACGCCAGCAGCAGGCCGCCGCTCCCGCCAAAGTGAGCCCGCCCCCGGCGCCGCCCGAAGTGCTGGAGGAATTCACCGGCATTTTGGAGTTCGGCCGCAAGGAAAAATCCGAGGGTCGTTTGCGCCAGTTGGACGGCACCTACATCGCCGATGCGCTCGACCCGGTGGTGGGCACCCATCTGATCGAGAAGTACAACCTGCGCCCCGGCCTCAAACTCAAGGTGACCTTGGGCCGGCCTTTTGGCGGCGGTGGTCCGCCGCAACACAACCATGGCCATCAGGGCCAGTGGGGCAAAAAAGAGAAATTCAAGGGCGGCGGCCGTGATGGCCTGCGCATTGATCCGCAGGCCAGGCGCGTGCACGGCATTGTTTCGGTCGAGGGGTTGCCGCCGGAAACCTGGGCCAACGGGCGCAACTTCGACCAACTCACCATCGTGATGCCCGAGCCGCGCCTGGCGCTGGAATATCCCGGCTGCCCGCCGGCCTGCCGCTTCATCGACCTGTTCTGCCCGATCGGCAAGGGCACGCGCGGCATGATTGTTTCGCCGCCCAAGGCCGGCAAGACCACCCTGCTCCAGCAGATCGCCACCGCGCTGCACAAGAACCACCCCGACATCGAGGTGTTTGCCCTGCTGGTGGACGAGCGGCCGGAGGAAGTGACCGATTTCCGCCGCAATGTGCCCGTCACCGTGTGGGCCAGCAGCAACGACCATCCGCCTGAAAAGCATGTGGGTCTGGCCATCGCCGCCATCGAGCGCTGCAAGCGACTGGCTGAAATGGGCAAGGATGTGGTGGTGCTGCTCGATTCGCTGACCCGTTTGGGCCGTGCCTTCAACGTGGCACCCAACATCATCGGCACCGGCAAAACCTTGTCCGGTGGTTTGGATGCCGGCGCCTTGGGCGTGCCCAAGCAGCTCTTTGGGGCGGCCCGCCGTTTTGAAGAGGGTGGCAGCCTGACCATCATCGCCACCGCCTTGGTGGACACCGGTTCGCGCGGCGACCAGGTGATCTTTGAGGAATTCAAAGGCACCGGCAACATGGAGTTGATTTTGGATCGGCGCATCGCCGAACAGCGCCTGTTCCCGGCGATGGACCTGGCCGCCAGCGGCACCCGCAACGACCAGAAACTGATGAGCAAGCACGAGCTCGACACCGTGACGGCCCTGCGCCGCCGCCTGCTCAACATGCCGCCTCCGCAGCAGATGGAGCAGTTGCTCAAGGCCGTGGATCGCTACAAGACCAACGCGGATTTGGTGGGCGACCCCAATTCGGTGGCGAAGGCGTAAGGGGTTTTTCCCAAAAGTAGACGCGGCGGCCCGCCTCACCCTTACCCATAACTTTTGGAGTAGCCGATCGCCAGTCGCGCCGCAT
>CAZKVP010000036.1:22593-30354 GCA_964556215.1 uncultured Phycisphaeraceae bacterium | reverse complement strand
TGTTCTCCCTGGCCCTTGCCGCCTGCCAAGCGGCGGCTCCCGTTGCCAAAGTTCCAGCCCCTGTGGAAGAAATGGACAGTTTCGCCATGGTCGCCAAACTGACCAAGGAGTTCGCACGCTTGAAGCAGGCGGGGGTGCTGGTTCCGTGGGCGACTTTGCGCCAGCAGTTGGAGCGCAAAACCTGCACGCTGGATTTGCCAAAGGGCGGCACCGAGCCCATGACCTGGCCGGCCCTTTACCGGTCGGCGCGCGAGGGGGTGATGATGGTCGGCGGGGCGGCCACCTGCGGCGAGGAGCACTGCCACCAAACCCACGTTTCGCCTGCCTCCGGATACATGATCACCGCCTCGGGGGTGATGGTCACCAATTACCACGTGATGGCCGCGCCCGGGCAGTTGCCCGGCAACCGGCGCGAATATCCCGATGGGGCCATCGCGGCGGATTGCCACGGCCGGGTCTACCCGATCGTGGCGGTGCTGGCCGCCAATAAAGACGCCGACATTGCCATCGTGCAGTTGGGATCCGCGGACAAAGGCGCCGTCAGTCCCGTCTTTCATCCGTTGGTGCTGCGGCCGGATGCGCCGGTGGGCGAGGCGGTGGCCATCATCAGCCATCCAGAATTCCATTTTTACATGTTCTCCACCGGCATCGTCGCGCAGTACCTGGCCGCGCAGCCGGGCTGGACGCCAAACCACGCCATGTGCGTGACAGCCGAATACGGCGGCGGTTCCAGCGGCGGGCCGGTGTTTGACGCCTGCGGGCGGGTGGTGGGCATGGTTTCCTCCACCCACACCGTCAGTGCCAACCGCACCCAGACCCAGATGGTGGTGCGCAACTGCGTGCCGGCGGCGGCGATTTTGAAGCTGGTGCGCGCGCCGGCGCCCCGGTGAGCCGTAAACTATCCCCACACCCATGCACACAGTTCTTTACATTCTGCTTGCGTTTTTCTTTTTGCTGCTCAACGGTTTTTTCGTGCTGGCCGAGTTTGCGATCATCAAGGTGCGCCCCACCCGCATCGAGGAGTTGGCCGATGCCGGTGATGCGCGCGCCAAGCAGGTGCAGTGGATCCAGCACCACTTGGACGAATACCTGTCGGTGTGCCAGGTGGGCATCACCTTCGCCAGCATCGCGCTGGGTTTTCTGGCCGAGCGGGCGCTGGTGGTGTTGATCGAGCCCCTGATGGCGCAGGTCGGCATCCACAGCGAAGAGGCCGCGCATCTGGTGTCTTTCGGCCTGGCCTACGTCCTGATCACCTACCTGCATGTGCTGGTCGGTGAACTCATCCCCAAGTCGGTGGCCATCCGCGCCTCGGAGGCGGCCGCGCTTTACACGGCCCGGCCGTTGGCCTTTTTTCGCATCCTGTTTTTTGCGCCGCTGTGGGCCCTCAACAATTCGGCGCGTTTCCTGCTGAAATTTCTGCGCCTGCCGGCGCCGGGCCACGGCGACGAACATTCCGAGGACGAGGTGCGCATCATCCTGGGCCAGTCGCAGGACGCCGGCGAGATTTCCTTCCGCCGTTTGCTTTTGATCGAGAACGTGCTGGATCTGGGCCACCTCAAAGTCAGGGATGCCATGCGCACCCGCGCCGAGGTCAAGGTGTTGCACGCCGATGCCACGCCGCAGGAAGTCAACCAATTGTTCGCCGCCACGCGTTTTTCACGCTATCCCCTGCTGCTGCCCGGCGCCGACAGGCCGGCGGGTTTTGTGCATGTGAAGGATCTGTTTCTGGCCATGCGCGACGGCCGCCCGGCCGACAATCTGGCCGTGTTCTCGCGCCCGGTTTTGCCGGTCAAGGAGGACCAGCCGCTGGAGGCGGTGCTGGCCACCATGCAGGACAAACCCTGCCATATCGCCATCGTCACCGATGCCGCCGACCGTTGGACCGGCATGCTGACCATGGAAGACGCGCAGGAGGAGGTGATGGGCGCCATTCAGGATGAATTCCCCGCCGATCGCCCCACCCTGCTCTCGCAGGTGTTGGCGCCGGCGCGCATCGTGCTTGATGCCCATGGCGCCACCCTGACCGAAGTCCTGCGCACCGTGTTCGCCAAGGTGAAGGATCAACTGCCGGTGACCCCCGAGCGCGCCTTGGCCGGCGTCTTGGAACGTGAAAAAGTGATGAACACCTATCTTGGCCACGGGGTGGCCCTGCCCCATGCCCGTTTGGAGGGGTTGGGCAAGCCGGTCTTGGTGCTGGTGCGTTTGAAGCAGGGCATCCCCACCCGCAAGGCCGCCGAGCAGGCCAAACTGCTGTTCGTGCTGCTGACCCCCGCCGGCATGCCGCGCGTGCACCAGCGCCTGCAGGCCCGCATCGCCCAATTGCTGCTGTCGGAATACATCCTTGACCGCCTGCTGGAAGCCGAAACCCCCGACGCCTTGTACGAAATCCTGCGGGTGGGCGAGCAGGCGGCGCTGGATGTGTGAGGCCAACAGCCCTTGCCAATCCGTTGCCCATGAGTGCCCATGAGTGCCGCGGTCACTTGGCCGGCATCGTCACGGCCTCGGCAATTCCTGGAACGCCACGCCCGCCTCGGCCATCCGGCGCATGTTGGCCAAATGCTCGCGCCAAATTCGATGCTCCGAAGGCGCAATGGGCGGGCGGTTTGCATACGGCACCTGCATGCCCACCAGATGCGTCCAGTAGGCGCTCAGGGGGAAGTTGTGCGCCGGGTAGGTGATGGCGCCCAAATGCGACGGGCCGTTCTCCTGGTAGAATGCCACCAAATCCGCCATCGGGCCGATGTCGGTTTCGGTCCGGGCCGCCCGCCAGAACGGGGTGTCAAACTTGGTGTTGAACTTGTAATGGACGGCCAGGAACCAGCGGATGGAATCCCATGAGGCATTCAGGTGGCGGTTGAAGTAGGTCTGCATGGAGGGCGGCGGGGCGACGTTGGAATCCGCCAGGCAGCGCGCCACCAGATGGGCCTGTTCGCAAATGACGGCCAACGCCGTGGCTTCCAGCGGCTCGACAAAGCCGGAGGCATTGCCCACTGCCACCACGTTTTTGACCCACTGCCGGCGCCGCCGGCCGGAGGTGAATTTCACCACCCGGGTCTGGGTGATCTTGGGGTTCTTGCGGCGGAACTCGGCCTCGGCCTGTTCGTCGGAAATGAAATCCGGCGCGTACACATAGCCGCGCGCGATGGCGTGGCGGTGTTCGATCTGCCAGCACCAGCCTGCCTCCATGTTTTCGGCGGTGGTGTAGGCATTGACCGGTTCGCTGGTGCGCTCCCATTTGCCGACCACGGCGCGCTCGCAGAACAGGCTGGATTTGAAGGATTCGAACGGCTCGCCAAGCGCCTTGCCCAGCAGTTCGGATTGGAAGCCCGACGCGTCCACATACAGGTCGGCCTTGGCGGTGGCGCCGGAGGCCAGGCGCAATTCTTCAATTCCTTGTTCGCCGACCACCGCCTGCTGCAATTCATCGTCCACCAAATCCAGGCCGCGGGCCGTTGCCTCCTGCTCAAGATACGCCACCAGTTTTTCATTTTCGAAGTGGTAGCCGTACAGGCCGTCAAGGCGCGGCCGGCCCTGCGCGTCGCGCAGGAAAAACCGGTTGGTCTCCATCAGGGCCCCCATGCTGTCGGCGCACAGGGTGTCGCCATCCTCGCAGTAGTAGCCGGCGGGCCGGGGCAGGCCGGGGATATCCAGCACCAGGTTGGGGCCGAAGGAAAAATTGAAGTGCGCCCGCTCGCCCCAGATGAAGCGCACCCCCCGCTTGGGGATCGGGTCAACGCGGCCCATGAAGTCGTTCACCCCGAAGCCCAGGGTCTCGTGCAAAAAACGCGGGACGGTGGCGTTGGTGCCCTCGCCAACCCCGATGGTGCCGAGTTTGAGCGAGCGGATGACCCGGATGCGCAACTGCGGCAGTTTGGCATGCAGGGTGAGGGCGGTGATCAGGCCGGCGCTGCCGCCGCCGAGCACGATGACGGATTGGATGGGGGTGGGCATGGGTCGCTTCCAAATGCGGAAGAAGGGATCACGATGGATAGCCTAACGCCGCCATCACCGGTCCAAGCGCGGCCAGGTGCGGGGCCATGAACGCTTCGTAGTGGCGCCAATGTTCCGCCGCCCGCGCCGAAATCGGCTGCGAAGCGCTGGCATACGAGGGCGAATGCACGGGTTTGGCGCTCTGGTGGAATGCCAGCATGCCGTCCTCCCATGGCAGGCCCAAAAAGTCTGTCAGTTTCCTGGCTTCCCCCGGCAGGTCGCGCACCACGGCTTCGTAGCGCACCTCGCACCAGGGCGTGGCCAGGCGGTCGCGCATTTTCAGCCAATTTCCCAGGCTGACGGCCACATGCTCGGCGGCGGTGGCCAGATTCAGGAAAGCCACCGATTCCCCGTTGGCCGACAGGGATTGGGTGAAGCACGACCACACGATGGCGCGCGGATCGCGCAGTGCCACCACCTGCTTGGACTCGGGGAACAGGCGCACCAGCGCGGGAATCATGGTGAACAGGGAAGGATTTTTGTCCACCAGCAGGCGCCGGCCGGGCTCCTGTTCAAGCGCCAAGGCCATCGTGCGCCGGTAACCGGCGCGCGAGGCGCGCAGGGCATCGGGGGTCAGGTTCTTCAGCACATCCAGCATGCCGGCCTGCGGATCAAGCGTGCCGTTGGCTTGCATCGCGCGCAGCAGGGGCAACCAGGCATCGCAGCGCCAGGCCTGGGTTTCGGGTGCGGCGCAGATGCCGGAGTGCGCATCCAGCACCCGCTCAAGCAAGGTGGTGCCGGAGCGCGGGCAGCCGGTCAAAAAGGCCAGGCGCTGCGCTTCCCCGGTGCGGGGCCCATGGGCCCAGCGGGCGAAATCCGCCGCCGTGGGCAGGTCGGCGCCTAGGCGCAAATGGTTCGTGCGTTGGCGCCAAAAGCCCAATGCCGGCGCGGATTGCGCCCGGTATGCCTCCTTGCCTTCGCAAAAGGCGGCAAAGGCCTCGGCAAAACGGCCCGCCTCATCCAGCACCCGGCCCAGTTCGCTGCTCACTTCCAAGCGCAGGGTCAGCGGCAGGGGCGTCGCCAGCAGCAGGCGCAACAATGCCTCCGCCTGCTGCCCATCCCCCAAGCGCCGCAGCACCCGGGCCAACAGCAGGCGCAGTGACGGGGCGTCGGGAAAGCGGCGCAGTCCCTGCGTGGCCGCTGCCGCCGCTTCGGGCAGCCGGTTCAGCCGCTCCAGGGCATCCACCCAGGCTTCGTGGGCGCCCAGCGGAGATTGGGGATCGGCGCAGGCCTCGCGCAAGTGGGGTTCGGCCAAATCCGGCCGGCCGGCGTTGCGCCAGGCCGCGCCGATCACGCCGCGAAAATAGTTGCGGCGTTCGGCGGCAACCTCCCGCGACATCTTCTTGAACGCCGCTCCGGCCGCCGCATATTCCCCGCACTGGCCAAGGGCGGTGGCATGCTGCACGCGCAAATCCAAATCAGCCGGCGCCAAGCGCAGGGCCTGGGCCAATGCCTGCTCCAGCAGGCGGAAATCCTGGCCATGGCGGGCGAAGGCGATCTGCTGGAGCAGGGGTGCGGGAAGGTGTTGCAAGGCACGGGCAGTGTAAAGACCCAGAGTGTTGGATTGTTCCGTCTTCCAGGGCGGCAATGCGGATTTGCCGTTGTTATTTCGGCGGCGCGCCCGGTTCGAAGCCCGGCGGGCCTTCCCGGGGTTGGAGCACGGGGTTGATCTCGGCTTGTTGCAGATAACGGGTGACTTCCGCCTGGTATTGGGCAAAGAGTTGCTGTGAGACCTTGGGCGCGAGCGGTTCGATTTCGGCTGAAATGGCGGTTATTCTGGCGCTGTCATTCTGCGAGCAGGCCTGCCTGAATTGCAAAGTCAGTTGCTCAAACTGCTGGTTGGCGGCTGGATCACCATCCGCAAAGGCGGGCGCCACGGCCGCCAGCTCGCGGTCGATGGATTCAAGTTTGGCGGCTGCCGTGGCCCGGTCGACCGTTGCCTGAGCGGCTGCCGCAGCCCGGTTGGCCGCCGCCTTTGCGGCCACGGCGGCCCGGTCAGCCGCCACCTTGGCGTCCACTGTCGGATCGTTCGGCGCCGGAGCGTCCGGGGCAGCGTTTTCAGCAATCACGGCATCGGCGGCAGCCACGGCCGCCATCAGCCGCTGCTGCTGTGCCTTCAGCTCCGGCTGCCGCTTCCGCCATGCGGCCAATTGCTCGGCATGGGCGGCAAGCGCCGCCTGATGTTGCGCCTCAAAAGCGGCCACCATGTTGCGCGCGGCCAGCGCCACCGTTTTCTGACGGGGCGACAGCGGCCGCGGTGGCGCGCTGGCCGTTGAGAGCTCAATGACATTGGGGTCCTTGGGCGGTACCGGGTGGTTCCACAGTGCCGCCGATGGCGAAGCGGATTCCGATGCCGCATGGCGGAGCTCGGCGTAAATGGGGACGGTTCCGTCCGTCGAAACCGGCGCAGTGTTTGCCGGGTCGCGTGGCGTGCCGGGTGCGCCTTGAGCCGCTGCCGGCGGGGGCGGCTGGGACTTGCCGCATGCGGCAAGTCCCAGGACGCCGCCGGACAGGAGGATGAAGAATTTTTTTTTCATGGGCAATCCATGGGTGGAAAGTGGGGGAATCATGGGGTCACCGGGAGCAGATAGGTCTTGACCACCTTGGCCGTGTTGCCGCTGGTGTCACGGGTGAAGTAGATGATGGCGCGGCGCACGCTGACGGGGCCGAGGTTGAAGTCGTCCTGCCGGTAGCCCTGGAGCAGGACATAGGCCACAAAGGTGTCACTGCGGCAGGAGGCTTGCGCGGGCAGCCAACCCAGCACATCCGCCACTTGGGCGGCAGTGGCCCCGGAGCCCAACAGATTGGTTGGCGGTTCGGATTTGAGGTCGTCGATGAAGGCCAGCCCTTTGGGGCGGGCATTGGGCGCAAGTCCGACGATGGGCGCATTGCGCGCCGCCACAATGCCCGCGGACAACTGAATTGGATCCGTTCCGGTCGGCAGGGAGAGGCACTTGAGCACCTCAGGGCTGGCGGTGTTGAGGTTGATGACCCCGGGTTTGAAATCCCGGGAATTGCGCCCGTCGTAGCCCTTCCACCCCGGGCTGTCCACCTGGAAGCGGCTGGCGATCACATCCGCCCATGACCGCTTGGGCCAAAACAGTTGCAGGCGGATGCCGGCGCCAATGGTCGCCAGTTTCTGGTTGGCCGCGTCGCGGGCCGCCTGGTTGGAGTCCGTGGCTGGCGGTGGCGGCGGGGGGGGGATGGCATCGCGGGCCGCGATGGCGGCGTCCCAATCCGTATACAGGGTGGCCAGTGACTTGTTGGCCAAGGCGGGCTCGGCAATCTTGGAAGGATCAAAAAACAGGTCGGCCGCAGTGCCCAGACACAGACCTGGCAGGCCTTTGGCCGAGGCGCCGTTGGCTTGTTTGTCCTTGGCCAGATAGAAATTGATGGCGTCGCCGATGGTGTACTGGTACCAACTGGTGAGTTGATCCACGGTGGGCGTGGTGATGGCAGAGCTCCCGCCCCCCCAGCCGCCATTGGTGGTCGTTCCCCGGTAGGTGGAGTTGCCGGTGGAGAAATTCCACCAGATCGGGCCG
This sequence comes from uncultured Phycisphaeraceae bacterium, assembly GCA_964556215.1. Lineage (GTDB taxonomy): Bacteria > Planctomycetota > Phycisphaerae > Phycisphaerales > Phycisphaeraceae > CANIYR01. The sequence continues at coordinate 22,822 of CAZKVP010000036.1, read as the reverse complement.
GTCAAAAGGACTTTTCGCATGTCCATTGCGCGAGGCATGCCATCACGGCGCAGGGCGTTGGTGCCATAGGCCTTCGCGTTGTCGCGGCAGGCCATGTCGGCTGTCAATTCGGGGAAGGTGCCGGGGTAATTGGTGTAGGGGTCGCCGGCGATGGGATTGGCGGAATCGGCTTTCAGCCCCACGTAATTGAAGAAGAGTGAGCCGTCCCGGATATCCTGGCGTTGGCCGC
>CAZKVP010000036.1:18082-22493 GCA_964556215.1 uncultured Phycisphaeraceae bacterium | reverse complement strand
AGCCCCACGTAATTGAAGAAGAGTGAGCCGTCCCGGATATCCTGGCGTTGGCCGCTGTACATGGCGTTGCCGCCATTGGGTCCGCCAAAGGGAGTGCGGAAGGACACCTTGGAAGACTGCCCCAAGGCCGATAGAGTGGTGTTGTAATCAAGATAATTCGGCGCCACAGCCCAATAGGCTGGATTCGGGGGCGCGACTCCGGCAGTCCCCGGGTTGCTGCTCGTGCGACTGTAAGAGATGCCCAAGTAATACACAAGTGCGTTTGGGGCATAAACGGTGGCATTGTTGTAAGAGGTCGTCCCCGTTCCCAGCAACGGCATGGTGGAAGCGGTGTTGTCATAGATGCCGTAGGACACGCCAAACAGCCCGCCCGCCGGCGCCTGATAAGGCTTGGCCAAGCCGTTGGGCAGCACGCCGCTACCCACGACGGCATGGATGTTGGTGCGCAGTTCCGTGTCGCCCAGGTCCAGCGGCATGACATTTTTGGCGACGTCGGCGAAGTGGAAACAGGCGGGGCGCGCCTGCAGCAGGTTCAATTTTTCCTCAGAACCGAAGGTGCGGACATCCTGCTGGAGGTAAACCAAATCACCTGGCGCAGCTTGGTACCCGTCGGGAACGTTGGTTTCAGCCAGATAACTGTGGTTTTGGTCGTATCCCGAGGCCGGTGCCTGGAACACCGCATGGTTGTAGGGCTGCCAACCATAGTTGTTCCCATAGACATCCTTGGAGTTCACTTCCAACTCAAGGGTGGCCACGCATCCCCAGTTGGCGGGGTACCCATTGATGTCGGGAGCCGTGTTGGCCGTGCCCAAATCCACCTTGTAGATGCCCGGCCCGCTGGCGATCAGGGGCGAGATGTCGGTGGCTGCGGAAGTTCCCGGCGAGGGCGGCGCACCGACATAAGTCGGGCCGCTCATCGGGCGCCGGCGCGCGCCGCCCGGGCCGGAGAATTCAAGCCCGTTGCGGTAGAACACGATTTTTTCGCCGGGCTTGAGCACATAGTTGTTCTCGGCGTCCTTGGCCAGCCCGGTGGCGGCGGTGATGAAACTGACGAGGTCTTGGGAAGGGGCGGCGGTGGCAATGGCCGTGAGTCCGCTGGCGGCGCTCCAGTCGTTGCGGTCATTGCGGCGCAAGCGGATGCGCAGGTTGTTCAACCGGATGGGGATGGCATACGGATTGGCCAATTCAAAGGCGTAGGAGCCGATGCCGGCGATGCCGGTATTGCGCCAGTCGGTGACTCCATATCCGCTGTATTGGCCCGCGGTGGGAGCCATGCTTGGGTCGGCGGCCGTGCGGTCCTTGACGGTGTTGACGTAGCCCTGATTCCAGTTGGAGCCGGCGGCGGTGGGCAGGCCGATCTTGAAATCAGACCGGTAAGGCGGGGCATCTGCAACCAAGGAGTCAAAATTAGTTCCTAGCGGAGTGGCCGCATTCATGGCTTTTCCATAAAGCAGTTCCATCGTCACACCTGCCGCGGAATCCTTGAAGCGGAGTTTCCAGCTCGATGTGCGGCTTCCCCACGCTGGACGGGTTCCTTGCAATTGCGCGGTGATATCGGAACCTGCGGTGTAGGTATAAAAATAAACTTGGGCTGGAACATCGTAGTTCAGGGCATTGAGATTTCTCAAATATGTTGGCCCCATCCCTCCGGCATCCAATTGGGCGATCGTGGTGTTGGGGAATACCAAAACAGGCGTCGTGGGAGTCCAGCCCGCGCTGGTGGTGGCGGTGGCATTCCATGCGCTGTTCGCATTCCACGGGATTTGGTACGGCGCCTCCACCACGTACGGCATCTGCAGATAGAACTCAGTCAACGCTGGCAGCGGTTTCCAGCCCATCCAACTCCAGCCCATGGTCGGCTGGTTGGTTCGGTCCAAGGCGTCCGCCAGACAGGTGCTCATTTGCAACTGGTACTGGATCGGCATGTCGGAAACCGGCTTCCCGGAACCGGCAAACAATTGCTTGAATCCGGCGGGGAACGGAAAGTCGTCGTTTGGCGTGGTGGAATCCACCCCCTGCATCAATTCCTGCATGAAGGGGTAGGCACCGCTCCAGAACATGTAATTGCCATCCGGCTGGGAGGTGGGGTAGGTCACCCAGCGTTGCCCCGCCTGGTTGATGGACAAATCCATCGCCCGCCGCGTCACGCCGGTGTAATAGTTGTACCCCACCCATGCGTTGTTGCCGGCCATGCTGAACGGCGCGGGCGCCACCCGGTCGTACACCGCGCTTTGGGTGGTCAGTTTGCCGCGCAAGGACGTGTTGCCAAGCAAGGATGCGTAATGATCGAAGACCACGGGTGCCGGTGTCAGGGTTGGCTTGATGCGGTCGGTGCGGTCGCGCAGTACCACATCATCATTGAGGTCGTAGCGGATGCCGGTGCGCAGGCCGGTCAGGGAGAGTTTGTTGCCCACCGATTCGGCGGTGGGGGCGTTCACCAAAGAGCCGGAGGTCAGCCAATAATCCCAGTCGGTCCAAGCACCCGGCGCATGGCCCGACGGGGCGGGGAACGAGGCCGCATCGGTTTGGCGGAAGTTTTTTGAAAGGGCGGGCATCGGTCCGAGCAGGGGGGAGGCATCCACTTCGTAGGCTCCCTCGCCCTTGCGCGCCACCCCGCTGGCGCTGCCCGGGGCGGAGCCCAGTTCACCCAGTGCGGTGTTGATATTGAGCATTCCCGACAGGTCCACCACTTTGACCGCCGCCACGTAGCGGACGCCGTCAATGACATTGGACCGGGGGTAAAACCACAGGGAATCCTTCACCCCGTCGCCGTCGGTGTCCACCAGCCGCGGATCCGTCACGGACAGGTTGGTGAAGGCGACGCTTTGGCCATTGGCGATGCCGGCAATGGCATCGCCTGCCGGGGCATCCTCGGGCACCGCCTCTTTGGTGGCGGTGCAAGGGGGGATGCCCTTGAGGTCGGCGTTCTTGTAAACCAGAAAACTGCCGGTGATGGAAGACACATTGGGCCAGAGCCCTCCCACCGGATCGGCAAAGGTCAGCCATGCGTCATCGGACAAGGGGTCGCCCAACCCTTTGCTGGAGGTCTTGGTTTTTGGATAGGTGACGCGGACCGCTGACGCATGGCGGGCCGTGTTGACCCAGGGAAAGTCGTAGGGTTCCTGGATGTCCACGCGGGTTTGCCTGGGGTTTTGCGCGCTGGGCGGCCCGATGAGGCCGTCCGCGCCGATGATCCCGGCGATGTCGGAGCTCAGGGTGCTGAGCACCCCCATGGACCCGTCTTGCAGCGCGTTGTGTTTGATGGCGTAGGTGCGCATCACGCGCAAGTAGGACACCACCAGTAAAAACATCAGGAAGATGAGGACCAAGACCAAGATGGTGGCGAAGCCGTCTTGTTTTTGCCGCCGTGCGCGGGTGGAGGGATGCATGGCCATGGGAGGGTCTCCAGGGGAGGAAGGTTTTCCAAGGGGAAAGACGCCGCACTTTGACAGCGGTCAATGGTTGCGCGGGGCCGGATCGTGCGGATAGGGGACGGAGAAGACGTACTCAAACCAAATGCCGCTGATCCGACCCTCTTCCGGATTGTCCACGCGGCCGTCGCCGTCGTCATCGCGGCCGTTGATCAGGGCTTCGTCCGAGTAGGAGGTGACCAAGCCTTGGCGGTCATGCAGGCGCAAGCGGATCCGGATCAGGCGCGGCCAGTCCGATTGGGGGTTGCGCCAATCCGCCTTGGGGTCGTAGGACGGGTCGGCGGACAAGTCCGGCGCTTTGTTGAGATTTTTGAGATATTCCGCCCACAGGTCGGTGTAATTGCAGGTGTAGTTGTTGTCCGCGGCAAAATTCTGGCTCATTCCGGTCAATGGACCGGGGCCGGAAACGGCGCTGGCAGAGGCGCCGGAAAGGGTGGGGTTGTAGACGGTGGTGAAAACGGGTTCGGTTTTCAGGTCATCGGCATCCAGAGCCAAGGTGGAGAGCACATCCCCCATTTGGTTGATGGCCACCAAGTTGTTGCCTTGGCGGTAGGGCCACAATGGTTCGGTGCCGGTGGCCACCGTCCGGGTCCCCGAATAGGGTCCCACCGGCTCATCAGGGTAGGGCTCATCGTCTACGTACAGCGTGTTGGGAACTTTGACTGCCGGTGGTACGGGAAGAGGCGCCGCTGTCGAGAATGAAGGCGGTGGAGGTTCGTAGGACAGGGTGACGGTGGACGGCGATTTGTAGGGCAAAGGTGGGATATCGGCCGGGTTGCTCAAGGCAATGCGGATTAAATAACCCTTTTCACCTGGATCGCCCGCGATCCCATTACCGGATGTGCGGAACCTGGTGTGGTTGAGTTTTCTCCCGGGGCCCGAGCTGAACACGGGAGTGTAAAAGTCATTGGTGGTGGTCATGGCTTTCGCCTGAGACATCCCCACCGCCTGCGTCCGGCGCCACCAGAACACCGGCAGCA
>CAZKVP010000036.1:10396-17982 GCA_964556215.1 uncultured Phycisphaeraceae bacterium | reverse complement strand
TTCGCCTGAGACATCCCCACCGCCTGCGTCCGGCGCCACCAGAACACCGGCAGCATGGCCGCCCCCATGGCATCACCGAAATTTTTATAGTCCGAGCCTGCTGCCACCGGCGTGGCGGCCTTGGGATAGGGCCCAAGCGGGGCTGCGCGCCCGGCGTACAACTGGGGAAAGCTGGGATTGATGGTGGGGCTGTAGCCCATGCTGCCGCCCGCGCCGTTGATTCCGCCCACCGTCAACGCCGAAGGGTTGGGCGGATAGGGGAACCAGTGCTTGCCGCCGCCTGGCAGCCCGGGCAGGGGCTTGCCATCCCATTTATTCGCATAGACGCCGCCATCCTGGCGGAACCCGTAGCGGACCAGCCGGTACTGGTCGTCGTCAAAACGGAACACATAGGGCTCTGGCACATTGATGCTGGGGGTGGTGGTTTGATTGGGGTAGTTGTCCTGCTCGCCATAGTTGAATTGGAAGCGGTCCTTCCACCCGGTGGCAGGCAACGCCCCGAAACGCCCGACGGGCCAGGGGGCCAGCGCCGGCGCAAATCCGGTCGGGAAGGTTTTGCCGGCAATGCTCCAATCGTTGGTGATGATGTTGCCGTACATGGCGTTGATATCGCTGGCAATCCGCGTGGAGGCCGGCGCGCGGCTCCTGGGTCCGGTGGCGCCGTCGTACCACGCGCCTTTGTCATGCAGTTCCTCCGGATACCAGATGATGGAGCCTTGCAGGGGGTGGCCAAGCGGGTAGACGTCGATTTTTCCATCCTTATCCAGATCCCCGGCCCACTGGACCACCACCTCGCTGCAATTGGAACACAACGCAAGGTTGCTTTGGATGACATCCGCAAGTTGAAGCCCGTTCACAATGTTGCCGCCGCCCTGGAGCGCTTTCAAATCCACCACCGGGGTGGCCACCGGTTGGTTGGTGAAATTCACCTTTGAATTCGGGACAATGCCCATCTTGGATTCATACGTGGCATCCGTCCACGGGGCCGAGACGGCGGCGGTTTTAAGCGCCAGCAGCGAGCCGGGTGTCGTGTCGGCATTCACATCCACCGACACATCCGGAATCGCCGCGCCGCCGGTCATCAATTTGGCTTGGCGTCCGAACATCCACAGGTGCGCCTGCATGGACAAGTCGGTGTTGGAGCCGTCCCCTGCCGTGTAGTTGCCGTTTTTGACCGGGCCGTACCAGATCTTGGCCTCCCAACTGGTGGTGGCCGAAGGGGTGGCGGAGGGCAGGTCCTGGTTTTGGTTCTGCGGATCCAGGCTGACCCATGGCTGGGATGGTTTGGCATCCGGATTGTTCCACGAGGGGGATCTGGCCGGATCCCGGTCGGAAATGAAAGCGATTTGATCCTGCCGCAGGTTGATCTTGTTTTTTGACATTTGCCCGTTGGGCAGGGGCAGGTATCCCTGCCGAACGGCCGGGATAATCACGATGCTGCCCGCCTTGCCGGCATTGGCACGGTCGGGGCCGCTAAGGGTCAGGAAGTCCATGCGGATCCGGGACTCAATGGTGGTGCCAACCACGGTGAGCTGGGTCTGTCCCACGCTAAGGGAGGTGCCGCGCTGTACCTGTGAAAAAAGGTAAACCACCACGCCGATGATGATCATTGAAATCAGCATCGCGATCATGAGTTCTACGAGGGTAAACCCCGACCGGCGTGCATCGCACGCCAGCCCGCCCACGGGGGGCGCCTGCGCGGCAGGCATGGCTTGGCTCCGCAAAGCGAACCCGGCCCGGCGCGCCAGCGAAGCAGGCATGGTCGGGCTCCACAAAGTGCACCCAGATTGCGGTGGCGATGGGCTGGGGGGGCAGGCAGAGGGGAATGTCATGGCGGTGGCTTGGGAAGGGGCGGGTGAAAAGGGCGGGAAACTCGGTTTTGTCCGTGGCTCAATCCGTGAGATTGTTCCAGTCGCGGAAAACCACTCCGTTGGCATTTTGGAGTTGGATGGTGGAAACCCATGGGCTGGACCCGCCCTCCACCGGTGGTGGGGCGACAATGGCGCTTTGCGGGTACATGGCGCCATTCCACGGGGTGGTGTCGCCGCCCTCCGGTTTGTTGGCGGTGTAATTGGTGACGCGCAGGGAAGGGGAAACCCGGATCAAGGCATAGGTGCCGTCGGACCAATCCATGGCCCCGCCGGGTGCGGCCAAGCCCGCTGCAATGGGATCCAAAACCTCTTTCACCGTGAAGGGGAACGATCCGTTGGCCAACATGAACCGATCGCCCACCTGCAGCCGGCGATCCTGCCAGGTGGCGGGGTAGCCCACCCCTTGGCGCCAAGCGCGGATGCGTTCATTTTGCAGTTCTTCTTTGGTGGGTTTGGAAGCGCCGTTGCTGGGCGTGTTGGCCCAGGTTTTGGCATAACACATGGGGTAGCGCATCAGCACCAGATCCTTTTCCAAGTCGTAGCAAATGGCGGGGATCTGAATCGGCAGTGGGATGGGATAGCGGTAAGGGGGAATGACATTGGTTACCGAACCGTCCGCATACCAGTACTCGTTGTAGGTCATCCCGCCGGTATACGGGTGCCAACCAGAACAGGTGAACGGGTACTTGCTGGGTTGGTTTTCGCGGATCGCATTGCCGGCGGAACTGACGCTGTTGACCGCCCAGCAGGAGCCGTACCACTCATAGCCGAATTTGCCGCCCGCCACCCAACCTCGGGCATAGGGGTTGGCATTGTTCGGATCGCCGCCGGTGGTTGGGACCACGCCCATGGGATAAGGGCCAGCGCCCCCATCGGGCACATAAAAAGCGGCCGCGAGGCGCCCGTTGTTGTAACTGGGCCACAGGTAATTCGGCCCCGGATCGGCTTGCCCGGCCACGGACGAATCGCCGCCCGCCGAGCGGAACTCGCAGGCCGTGACGGAGTGCAGATAGCAGGGATACTGCCGATCATGGGTGTAGGAATCTTCACCTGCTGCCGCGCTGCCACCGCAATATGCCGGGTTGTTGGGATCAAACTCGGCCAATTCCGGCCATTCCCCGTTTTCCGGGCGTTTGCAGGTGATGACCGACACCTTCCACTGGTGTGATTTGGGCGCCGCCCCGCCATTCGTGTATTCCGCCTGCTCGGTCTGAAATTGCAGGCTTTGGTTGGTCTTGAGCACCGTGGAGTAATAACTTCGCTGGGCGTAATTCAGCACCGATGAAGGGTAGGAAAAATCCAGCATGGAAAAATGATTGACCGCATTGGCCGGCGGCCGCCCCTTGAACACGCTGATGCGCCCCCACGCCAAGTTGGTGGTGTCGTCCCATTGGGGAGGCGTGTAGCCGGTGCCGTCGCCGGGGTAATAAACCGTGTTGTAGTTTCCGCTGATGTTGATAAGACCCAAAAAAGTGGGGTTTTCGATGACCGGCGAATTGCCAAACCGGCCACCTTGGGCCACCATCCAACTGCGGTAGCCGCGGCCATTCCAACTGTCGTTGAGGTCGGTCTCAAAGTTGTTGGCATCGCCGCCCCAGAACCCGCTGCTGATCTGGGTGGGCTTGTAATCCGAATACAAAATATCGATGGGCAGCGAATTGAGCCCCTTGGCTTTGAGTACTTCCATCGTGTTGCGCCCCACGATCCCGCCCACGGCGTTGGAAACAATGTCCTTCTGCATGATGGCGCCGGCCGGCAGCAGCATGGCGATGGCGGCAAAGGCCACCCCGAAGATGACCATGCAAAACAAAACTTCAATCAGCGTGAAGCCAGACGGGCGTGCCCCGCACGCCTGCCCGCCCGTCGCGGGTGCTTGCGTTGTGGGCAGGGTCGGGCTCCCCGAAGGGATCCCCGGGGTGGAATGCGCGTTGGTGGCGGCGGAGGTATGCATGGGCGTGCCCTTTGGTTTAGTAACTGTCGGATGAAGAACCCTGAATGGAGAAAACGACCAAATGTCCCTTGGTTTGCTTGAGCAATTCATTGACATCCAGAGCCGGATTGACCACCTGTTGGCCGTCTGAACGGGCGACGCGCCACGGTACGCCGGAAGGGGCGTTGCCGGACAACGGCAGATCCTGATCCAGATAAAAAACAACCTCGGGCAACGCCGTCAAAAAGGCTTCGCCCACATTCCCCGTCAGACTCCCCATGCTGCTGTAGCGGTAGGTGGATGCATAAGCGCCGGTGGTTGCGCCGGGGGCGTCATACAAAGTGGTGTCCCACACATCCCACGGGCTGCCGCCGTTGCCGCTGCCGGTGATCGGCACATCCTGCAAATTGACGCAAATGCTTTGCGTGTATGGGATCATGGTTCCGGAGGGATTGACGCAGATGGCAAATGAACTGCCGGGAAGCAATTCCAATTTCGATGGGGTGGCGTTGTTGCGGCGCAAGCCGGCCACCCGGATCCCACTTCCCAACGCAATGGGTTCAAGCGTTTTAACCGGTGAATAGCCCCGAATGGGGGTCGGACGCTGGCACAGATAATCCGCAGGGCCGGCGCTGCCGGAGGCCGTTTGGTTGGAGATCGCATAGAACATTTCATATTCATTGCGGGTGTCAATCCAGCGCACGACAAAAGCGGCGCCGGTATAGATGGCGCCGGGGATCCGTGGTGATGTCAAATCCATATCCACCAAAGGGTAATCCGTCAAAAGGGCGGCCGTCTCTTGGATTCCCGCCGTCATCCCTTTCATGGCCCCAATCATCTTGGTTTCACGAATCATGGAGCCAAGCATGGGAAAAGACACCATCATCACCAGGGAAATAATGGACAAAACCACCAGCAATTCAATCAACGTGAATGCACTACGGCCCTTGCAGGTGGTCCGCGTGGCCGTATTTTTCAAGGCCTGCAGTGGGCGTGGTTGGCAGCAAATGGCGAGGTTCATTTAATGATTCTCCTCTTGGGAATAAATGTTGTCCTTGGCTTTGGCGTCTCTTGCATGGCTGTCAGGGTCAAGGGCATCGCGAACCACATCACCGGTTCCGGCTGAATCACCTACGGATTGAAAAGAACCCCACAGCCCGTCTTTCCCGGGCGAGGCAAATGCGGGATAAGGGAAGGCGGATACCGCCGGACGGACATATTCCACCCCGGCAACAACAGGTTGCCCCAAAACGACATATCTGTCATAGGTCACCTGTTCATCCCGTGTTATTTTTTCTTTGATGGTATAGGTGCCGCTGCTGGCGGGAACTTTGGCATAGGTGCCATCCGCCATATTCAACTCGGTTTTGTCGGTTGAAAAACGGTAAATCAATTCGTTGCCCCAGGTGTCGTAAATGGACCGCAGGGGGTAGCCGTCAACACCCGACATCAGGGCGTAGGAACTCGCCGGCAGAGCCGGGCTGGGCTGGCCCAGCGCATCCTTGTCAAACACCCCGGAAGCCCCAGGATACTGCATGAAAATATCCACCAAAAAACCCGTCGACGGCACCGCCCCCCAGCCGCTGGGGACGGCGCTTTCTTTGAGATTATTTGAGGAGATGGATTGGACGATCTTTTGCGTGTCCGGGTTCATCGAAGACAAGAAAACAAAAAACTCCATGGAGCTCATTTGGCGGGCGGTCGGATTGGCGGACCATAAGGGCAGCCCTGCGTTTTGATGGGGTTGGATCCACATATAATTGGCCAAGCGATGGTCGGGCAATACGGCAGACTTGTTTTTGAGCATATCCGCAACAGTCAACAAAGAGGCCATCGCGGACTGGGTGGATCGGCGCCCTTGGCGGGCACTGGCCCCAATGAACCAAGTCGCCATCAACCCCACCAAGAGCACAATGATGGAGATGACCACCAGTAACTCAATCAAGGTGAACGCTCGGTTTTTGGTCCGACCGATGGGCCTAGTTTTTTGATTGACTGTTTGCATATAATCCAGATTTAAGGGAATCATTTCGCTTCATTGCGCATCCATACCCAATCGGCCCCGTACGCGAGGCTGACTGCATCATAGATTTCCAGGCATATTTTTATCATTCAATTTGGCGCTAAAAACATTGTGAATCGTGCAAAATTAAATTACAATAAAGTTTTGCAAATGGCCATACGTGCCGCATGCGTCATTCGGAAATGCAGTTGGATAAAAACAAAACATAAAAAATCAAGACATCGTAATATGCTTTAATTTATTGGCTTCCCGGTATTTCCCAGGGGACACATCGTGCATTTGCTTGAATGCACGGTGCATGGCTGCATGGTCGCCAAACCCAGATTCCACCGCCACTGCGGATACCTTCATGTCGGTTTCATGCAATAGGCGTTCTGCGTGTTCAAGGCGCAAACGGAGCAATTCTTCACTGAAGGTGCACCCCAGCGCTTTTTTGATTTCTGACTGCAATTTGCGCAGCGACATGCCGGCATGCCGAGCCAATTCATCCACAAACACGCGCTCTCGGAAGTGGGTGCGCAGGAATAGCACCGCATCGGTGATGCCTGGCACTTCGGACACGAAAAACGCCGTGCTGGCGCGTATCACAATGCCCAAGGGAGGGATCAAAACGGGATGGTCGGGTGCCGGATGCTCCGCCATAAGGTCTGCCAGTAGGGCCACCGCCGCGTCGCTCGGATTGGCCTTGAGGGTGGAAAGCGGGACCGGCGAGGCGGCCAATTGGTCGGGAAACAAGTTGTCGGCACCCAATACCGCCACATCCTGGGGCACCCGCAAGCCAGCCAAGCGGGCGGCTTGCACGAGTTCGGGCGCGTACGAATCGTCTTCCGATAGGATGGCCACGGGTTTGGGCAGGAGCAACAGTTGGTGTGCCAGCCACTTTTCACGATTGTCCCGACTGCCGGCGGGGTTGGATTGTTCATCTGATCCCGGTTCCGCAAGGGTTGGGACTTTTAATGCGATGGCCTTGCGCCCCGCAGTGGCGGCTTCGGCAATGAAACTGTCCCTGCGCAGGAGGCTGCCCGTCGCATCCGAAACGTGGAAAAAAACCAGGTTGTGATACCCCAATTCAAGAAAATGCCGTGCACCCATACGGCCGGAGAGTTGGTCGTCCGTGTCCACCACGGGAAAGCCGCCCGCCTCCAGGGAGTCGAATATCTGCACCACCGGACAGGTGGCCGTATTCGCCCAAGCCCGGATTTCAGGAGTGTTGCCAAGGAACAGGATGCCCTCATAATTTTCCACAGGGGGCAATGCGTTGGGGGGCGTGCAGCCACAACGCATGCGCCAGCCGCGCGCACCGCCGGCACGCATGACGGCCTCCTGGATGGTCGGAAAATACCGCACGGTCATCAGCAGGATGCGCGGGGCGACTGTGGTATGGGATTTGGCGGTGGGCATGGCTCTTTCTGTTGGTAAGCGACAGGGGGGCCGTGATTCGGATTGATTGGCAGGCGTTGTCTTTTACATGCAAATGCCAAGCTTTATGTCGCCAATATGTCAGGCATGCCGGGATTGGGCCGGCTGATTCTAACAGGGGGAATTTATTTTTCAGCATCACGCCGCATTCCGCTTTGATGCCGCGTCTCCTGCGGGGGGACGGGTGCCACCGCAATGTGGGTTGGTCACCAATCCGGCACGTTACAATTCCGCCCTGTGAAAACCCCGGGAGAGGTGTCAGAGCGGTCTAATGATGCAGTCTTGAAAACTGCCGTAGCCTCCGGGTTACCGTGGGTTCGAATCCCACCCTCTCCGCTAACAA
>CAZKVP010000036.1:0-10296 GCA_964556215.1 uncultured Phycisphaeraceae bacterium | reverse complement strand
TATGCGCGCAGGGGGCCCATGGGCAGGACTATCTTGGCACGGTCGGGCAGGGCAAAAAACGTGGCGAAGGGCTTAAGGATGCGGTGACCCTCAGAAACATCCACATGGCGATGACCGTCTACGGCAGCAGCAACAAGGATTGGTTCCCCGGCATGACGTCCGCCGGCAAATACCAGGTGGACGCATACAAGGGCAAATACTACGGCGCGGCGGCCAATGCCGGCAATGCGGACGAGCAGGCCAGCGGGGCCGGCTGCACCATTGCCACCGGCAACAACCTGGCCATGGCCATTTTGCTCGATGAAGCGTCCGTCGCGCCCAAGCAGTTGATCGCCCAGGGTGACCTGGATCCGGCCATGACCGCCATTGCGCCCAATAATGCCGCCCATCCCGAGCAGGGCAAGGTCGAAGGCCGCCATTTCTCCCACGCCATGCTGGCCTACGGCAAGCCGGGCCTCAAGCGGGAATGGAAAAGCAACCAGAACCAGCAGGCGGTGGTGCTGGCCTCGCGCATGATTTTTGGCGAGAAAGCCGGCCAATACAACAGCGTGTACACCGAAGAGAGAAGCGGAAAATGGCGCGGGGTCGTGGTGCGCGGCGATTCCTCAAGTTCCATCGAAGATGCGCCCGGCGGCGAGGCCTTGGGCATCCTTCGATACGGGTCCAAGGCGTATCAGGCCAAAGCCGCCGGCGCCTCGGTGGTGGGCATCTTCGGCAAGCACACCGACATGGCGAACTTCGACGCCACCGACAAAACCGGCATGCTCGGCAGCGAGATGGATGGGGCGAAGGAAGAGAAGAAGTAAGGCGATTGATCCCGGCGTATGCAAGGTAGCGGCGGCATCTTGCCGCCGCTACCTTGCATACAGCTGTTTTTACGGCGCCTGTTCCCAGCCGCCCTCGGTCCTGGCCGACGCCGGTGCGTTGTCGCCACCGGCGGCCGCCTGCCCCTTCATGGTTTCCCACTCGGCCTGGCTGAGCAACACCTCGCGGGCTTGGCTGCCTTTATGGGGGCCAAGCACGCCGGCGTCGGCGATCTGTTCGATCAGGCGGGTGGCCCGCGAGTAGCCCACGCCCATTTTGGTTTGCAGCAGGGTGGTCGAGCCGCGGCCCTGCATGACGATGATGTCCACCGCCTTTTCAAACAAGGGATCGCGCTCGCCGGAAGGGTTGCCTTCGTCACTTGCGCTGTCGTTGTTCTGGTCGTCGTCCTTGGAGCGCGGGCCTTTGATTTGCAGCAAGGTGGGCTCGAAGGCCTGCTGGGCCACATCCTTGAGGAATTTCACGGTTTCGCGGGCTTCGCTGTCTTCGATGAAGCAGCCTTGGGCGCGCACCAACTCGGGCCTGGCGTTGAACATGAACAGCATGTCGCCGTTGCCAAGCAGCACTTCGCCGCCGCTCTTGTCCAGCATCACGCGCGAATCCAACCCGGAGTTCACCTTCATGCACAAGCGGGTGGGCATGTTGGATTTGATCAGGCCGGTCACCACATCGGCGCTGGGGCGCTGGGTGGCCATCAGCAAGTGCATGCCGCAGGCGCGGGCCTTTTGGGCGATGCGCACGATGTGACTTTCCACATCGGGGAACTGCATCATGAGGTCGGCCATTTCGTCCACCACGATGACGAAATACGGCATCTTCTTGGGTGTTCTGGCCCATTCTTCCTCGCTGGCGGGCTGGAAGGCTTCGCGCAGTTCTTCTTCGGAGAGGGCGTTGTAGCCCTTGATGTCGCGCACGCCGGCCTTGTTGTAGCGGGCGAAGCGCTCGTCCATTTGGGCGCAGGCCCATTCCAAAATGCCGGCGGCCTTGCTCATTTCGGTGATCACCGGGCACAGCAGATGGGGGATGGCTTTGTAGATGCCCATCTCCACCATTTTGGGGTCCACCAGAATCATCTTGAGTTCGTCGGGGCGGCGGTTATACAGCAGCGAGAGCAGGATGGAGTTCATGCACACCGATTTGCCCGAGCCGGTGGTGCCGGCGATCAGCATGTGCGGGGCTTTAGCCAAGTCTTCGACCAACGGCTTGCCGGTGGCGTCGCGGCCAAGGAACATCGGCAGGGCCATTTTGTCCTTGGCGTCGGCCATTTCCTCCATCAATTCGCGGATGCGCACTGTTTGGCGGCGTTTGTTGGGAACCTCCACCCCCACGGTGTCTTTGCCGGCGATGGTGGGCACGATGCGGATGTTGGTGGTTTTCAGGGCGCGGGCCAGGTCGGCATCGACCTGCTCAAGCTTGGCCACGCGGGTGCCGGGGGCCAGGCGGACTTCAAACAAGGTGACGACCGGGCCGGAGGCGATGCCGACCACTTCGCCGGAGATCTTGTACTGCTCCATGGCGGCCTGCAGGTCAATGGCCATGTTGCGCAGTTCCTCCTCGCGGCCGGCGTTGTCCTGGAGTTCGGCGGGTTTGAGGATGTCCAGTGGGGGGAACCGGTAGCCGGAGAGGTCCTGCTGCGCGGCGGCCTCGGGCTTCTTCTTTTTGTCTTCGGCTGGCTTGGCCACTTGGATGAAGATGCCCTCGAGTTTTTTGCGGATGGCGTCGGGATCGGCTTTGGATTCGGTCTTGGATTCGGCAGCGGGGGTTTCCGCCTTGTTCGAGTCGGTGGGATCCTCCTCTTTTTTGCGGCGCTTGGGTTTTTCGTCGGTGGGGGAGGGGGGGGCGGCGGGCGTGGGGACCAGAATGCCGGCGGGAATGGCCGGTTCCGGCGCGGGCTCGGCAGGTTTTGCTTCCGCAGAATCCTTCATCATGAAGGCGGGCCAGCGGAACCAGGGTTTCTTGGCGGCCGGAGCCATCTCTGCGGCGGGGGGGGCTTCACCTTCGGCTTGGCCGGGAGTTTTGGCGTGTTCCACCACTTTCAAGGTGCCGGTTTTTCCCCACTTCCACAAGGCAAACACCGTTTCTTCGGTGGCCAGCAGCAGGCCGACAAAGGCGGTGCCACCCATGATCAGCAGGGTGCCAAGGTCGTTGAAACGTTTGACCAGAAAATCGCTGAGAAAGGACCCCAGCAAGCCGCCCGGCTGTTCCGGATGGGCCAGGCTTTTGGAGGGGAAGGCGGTGTGGACCAGAACGCCGACCGAGAGGGCCAACAACACCAGCCCCAAGCCCCGAATGGCGGCCCCGGGCAAGAGGCGGCGCAAGGCGCGCAGCACCAGGTAAGCCGAGATGCCAAGGATCAGGACGCCCAAGGTCCAGCCGCCCAGCATCGTCAGCAGTTCGGAGGATACCCACGCGCCCACCGGACCCACCCAGTTGGCGGGGGTGGCGTTGAGTACGCCCTCGGAACTGTTGGCCAGGGGGCCGTCCATGGGGTCGTGCGAGATCACCGAGGCCACCACCAACACCCACAGCAGCGCGCCGCAAGTCCAGAGCATGATGACGGCTGGCGTCGGCTTGCCCGCCGCCGCAGGTGGGGCGGGGTCGGCGGGCGGGGTGGTTTTTTCGGGGGTCTTTTTGGCCATGAGTGGGATCCGTCCATGGGAATAAACGGGCGCTTGGCGCGCCCCGTGGGCTTATCGGTTGTCCGGGGAATTTCGGCTACAAAAAAGGGTTATTTGTGCACGCCGGTGGAGCCGAAGCCGCCTTCGCCGCGCGCGGTTTCGGAGAGTTGTGCCACTTCATGCCATACGCACACCGGCACGTGGGCCAGCACGGCCTGCGCAATGCGCATGCCCGGCTCGACCGTGAAGGGGGCTTGGCCAAGGTTGATCAGCGCCACCTTCACTTCGCCGCGGTAGTCGGCGTCAATGGTGCCGGGGCTGTTGGGCAGGGTGACGCCGAATTTGCAGGCCAGGCCGGAGCGCGGGCGGATCTGGATTTCAAAGCCGGGCGGAATCGCCACCGAAAAGCCGGTGGGGATGAAGGCGATTTTGCCCGGCTCGATGATGACGGATGCCGCGAGGTTGGCGTGCACATCCATGCCGGCTGCGTGGGCGGTCTGGTAGGCGGGCAGGGGCTGGGTGTTGCCGGGCAGGCGCAGGATTTGGACGGGGATTTGCATGATGCGCATCATAAAGGGGCGGCGGTGGCCACCCCTTGGTCTTTGGTTTATTTTTTGGGTTCCACCACCGCCGGCGGCGCCGTCAGTTTGGCGACCACCTCGGCGCAGGGGTCGTGGCGGGTGACGGGTTTTTTGCGGATGGTTTCGTCGAAATTTTCATGCCCGGCGAGGGTCTTGGACAAGGTCTCCAGCCATTGGCTTTTTTGCCCCGCATCCTTGATTTGCGGGGCGATGGCATTGATTTGGCCCGCCAGCGCGCGGCTGTCCTTGAGGTTGCGGGCGCCGGCCACGCCGGTTTGCAGGCGGGCGGCCACTTCATCCAGCAGCGGTTGAACCTGTTCTTTTTCCGGGGGCATTTTTTGCCCGGCCAGTTTGGCCGTCACCGGCACGCTGGCGTCAAGGGTGAGGCGGTACTTGCCACCAAAATACATTTCGTGCCCGATGAGTTCGCCCAGCCGTTCGCGCGCCCAGGCTTTGCGCGCCTTGGCGTCGGTGATCTGGGCGCATGTGCCGGCCAGGCGATCGGCCATGGTGTTGCACAGAGCCGGGGTGCGCGGCGCGGTCAAGTGGGCTTTGAGTGCGGCTTCGGTGGCGCTCAGGGTGGCGGGCAGGCCTTCGAGGGCGGCTTGGTAATGGGCCAAGGCGGCGTAATCAGGGCTTTTTTCCGCCTTTAAAAAAGCATCGATGGCCTGCGCCGTTTGCGGGTTGGCGGGCACCGGCAACTTGGCCAAGGCGTCCATCATGCGGTTTTTGAGGGTTTGGCTGTATGGACTTTCCGCCGGGCAACCCGGCTTGGTGGCGGCGGCGGCGAAGGCGGCTTGCAGCGTTTGCCACAGGTGGAATTGCGCCTCGGCCGTGGTGGCCAGGGCTTGTGCGGATTCAGTCAGGGTGGCGTTGTAGGGGTCGAGGGCCAGGGCGTTTTCAGCCAGCGTCAGGCCGTGGGCTTGGCGGTCGGCCTCGGGCAAGAGGCGCAGGAATTGCGCCGCCTGCATGGAGTCCAGATAGGCGGGCAGGCCAAAGTTGGCGTTCCAAGCATCGGTCTGATGCCAGAGCATGCCGCGCCGGCCATTGCCGCCGTTGAAAATCCACGGCGCATGCGGGGTGGTTTGCCACACCCCGCCGGTGACGAATTGTCCGCCGGCCAGGTCGAAAGTGTTGTTTTGGGCGTTGAAGCGGAAGTAGACCAGCGCGCAGTGCATGGGCTGGCCGGCGGTCGAGGCCGGCACGCCCAAAGCCAGTTTGTTGCGCGCATCGATGTTGGCCATGGTGCCGCAGACGCCGCCGTCTTTGAGCATCATCTGGAAGGAGCCGTAGCCGAAGTCGTAGGGGGCCATCGAGCGGGCTTCCAAAAGCGGCGGATACTGGGCGATGTTGCCGACATATTGGCCGTAGCCGTGGATTTCGTTCTTGGTCACAAAGCGCTGCCACATGTCTTCGCATTCGCGCAGCGGTTGGCGGACTTGCGCCAGGTAGACCAGCACCGGCCAGGGCGCGGTGAGCGGGAAGCGCGGCCACACCTGTTTGGCGCCTTCGGGGAAGCGGTAGCGGTCGTTGCGGATCAGGAAGGCGCAAGTTTCCGCCAAGGTCGGCGTGGCGTCGCGTTTTTCCGGCAGCAGGCCTTTGGCGATGTAGGCGGCGCGGAAGATGTTGGAGGCCTTCAAAATGGCGGCGCGGTCGGCCGGGGGGATGGTGCCGCGGCGCGGGGTTTCGCAGTGGATTTCAACCGCCTGCCCCTTTTCCTTCATGTAGGCGTTGAATTGCGCCTGCAAATCCTTGCTGGCCATCACATCGTAGGCCACCATGGGGCGGCTGCGCTTTTCGGTTTTCTTGGGTGCTTTGGGGTCGGGCACTTCCCGCACCAGGGGCTGGCTGGGATCCTTGGGGTTGGCCTCGGTGACGGTGCGGGTGCCCTGGACTTTGACTTCGTACTCCAGCGTGTGGTCGTTGAGAAAATTGATGATGTGGTCGTTGGCATCCAAGGGGCGCTTGGGATCCTTGGTGTTCACCGGGGTCAGCGGATCGGGCGGGATCACCAGCGTCATCGGCGCGCGCGCGGAGAGGTCGGCGGCGGGGCCTTGGTTGGCGTTGACCACCGCCATGGCCAGGACCAGTTGAGTGTATTGCTTGCGCACGACATTCTGCCCCAGATCCAACTCCAGCGAACGCAGCACGCGCAGGATGTCGGCGGCCGGCTGGGCGGAGCCGTATACCGTGCCGGCCACCACCGGGTCGGAATCCACCCAGGCCAAGAAGTCGGCGGGCAGGGCTTGGTTGGCGGCAGCCAGTTGCGCTTGGGCCTGGGCTTTGGCGAAGGCGAGATGGGCGGCTTTGACTTGCGGCGTGAAGCGGTAATCGGCTTTGACCCAGGCGGCGTGCAGGGCTCGGCCTTCGGGGCTGGTTTCCAAGGTGTTGGGCGCGGCGGCGATGGCCGGTTTGGCGGCCGGGGCGGCATGGAGCGGCGGGGTGCCGAGGGTCAGCAGCAGGGCGCAAGTGGCAACGGCAAGGCGGGGGAAGGGCATGGGCGCAAAGGGAAAAAGGAGGGGGTGGGCCAAGGCCGGGTGAAGATACCCGCGATTGTCTTAAATGACGCGGCGGCGAGGCGTTTCTTACGGCGGCGCGTGTTCTGACGAAAAAAAGTGGCAATGGCCATGGGGGCGAATACCATTGCCCCGGCCATTGGGCGAGGCGGCGGTCGCCGCCCAGAGCCATTCCTCTTTGCAGGCCGAACCTTCCGTGAAAAACCCCCTGTTGCTTGCCGCTTTGCTTCTCGCCGTCAGCGCCTGCGCTTCGGGCGGGCCCGCCGCCTTGCCGGGGGCGCAGGCACCATCAGCGCAAGTGGCGGCGCCCGGCGCGGCCCGCATCAATTATCCGCGCATCTTTGGCGTGCGGCCCGGCTCGCCCTTCCTCTTCCGGGTGCCGGTGTCGGGCGCATTGCCGCTGACCGTGTCGGCCCAAGGGCTGCCCGATGGGCTGGTGCTGGATCCCCAAACCGGGGTGGTGTCCGGCACCATCCGGAGCCGGGAGAAACAAACTTACGCAGTGGTCTTCACCACCCAAAACGCGGCGGGCAACTGCCGCCAAAGCATCCGCTTCGTGGTGGGCGATCGCATCTGCCTGACGCCACCGATGGGTTGGAACTCGTGGTATGTGTGGTCGGAAAGCGTGAATGAAAAACATTTCCGCGCCGCGGCCGATTCTTTTGTCAGCCACGGGCTGGCCGGTCACGGTTGGTCCTACATCGCGCTTGACGATTGCTGGCAGGGCGTGCGCGGCGGGCCGGCCAAGGCCATTTTGCCCAACGAAAAATTCCCCGACATGCAGGGCGCGGTGGATCACCTCCATGGGTTGGGCCTCAAGGCCGGCATCTACACGGTGCCGGCCTTGGGCTCGTATGCCGGCTTCATCGGCAGTTCCTGCGACAACGCGGAAGGTTCCTACGCCGGATTGGCGCCGCAAGAGCGCCTGCAACCGGGGCAGGTTTTCGGGCGCTATCCCGGCCGCGGGCAATTCAACCGGCGGGGCGCCCATTGGTTTTTTGACGCCGACATCCGGCAGATGGCCGAATGGGGTTTTGACATGGTCAAAGTGGATTGGCACCCCAACGATCTGCCCACCACCCAGCGGATCAGCGCCGCCGTGCGCGCCCAGAAACGCGACATCGCCCTGAGCCTCTCCAACGAAGCCTCCTTTGAACTGGCCGCCGATTACGCCAAACTCGCCGAGTTCTGGCGCACCACCGGCGACATCAACGACAGCTGGGAAACCGTCGCCTCGCACGGCCTGCGGCAAATTCCGTGGGCGCCGTTCGCCGGCCCCGGCCACTGGAACGACCCCGACATGCTGCAAGTGGGCCGCACCAACACCCCCAACCAGCAGGTGGCCGATTCTCGCCCCAGCCGGCTCGCGCCCGACGAACAGCAGGCGCAAATGTCGCTCTGGTGCCTGAATGCCTCGCCGCTGATTTTGTCCTGCGACCTGGACCGGCTGGATGCTTTCACACTGTCTTTGCTGACCAATGACGAGGTGATTGCCGTGAATCAGGATCCGCTGGGCCGCCCGGCGCGGGAGTTGCCGGCGGTCGGCAACCTCAAGTTGTTTTTGAAAGAGATGGAAGATGGCTCCCAGGTGGTGGGCATCCTCAACGCCGGGCCGCAGGCGGCCAATGCCGTGTTGCCGTGGGACCGGGTGGGATTGGCGAAGCCCGCCACCTTGCGCGACCTGTGGGCGCATGAAACGCGGGTGTCTGGTGCAGCAGGCATCACCGTGGCCTTGCCGGGCCATGGGTGTTTGTTGCTGCGGACGGTGGAGTGAAAGGGATAAAGGGACAGGCAACAAAATTTCTGGCGGAAGATGCTTGAAGTTGTCAGCGGCGTGGGCCGGGCGACGGGGAGAACGAGAAAAAACAACCACGGCATGCAATGCCGTGGTTGTGGCGTTGAATAAAAAGTTTTGTTTTCAAGGGAAATAACGGCAGGATGCGCGGCATGGCAACTTGGCCCTTATTCAGCAATTTGGTCGAGAGATAAACAACTGCACGAACTTCTGCGGCGGATCAATCACATCTGCCAAAGTGTGTTGGTCCAACACATCCAAAAAAGCCTGGCGCGCTTTAAACAGCACATTTTTTAAAATGCACGCCGATTCAATGGCGCAAGTGGAGGATTCGCCCATGCATTCGACCAAGGCCATGGATTTTTCCATCTTACGCAGAACTTGCCCCAGCACGATTTCATCGGGCGAGCACGCCAGCTGCAAGCCACCACTGCGGCCGCGAATGCTTTTGAGCCAACCATGCTGCGCCAATTCTTGGACGATTTTGGCCAAATGATGGGGCGATAAAGCGTAAACCTTGGCGATCTGATCAATGGTGGTAGGCGTCGCGTCCTTGCCATGCTCGCGAATGGCCAAGTAAATCAAGATGCGCAGGGCGTAGTCGGTGTGCTGGCTGAGCTTCATAAATGCCTACTTTACCCATGTATTTGACAGCGTTAAAAGGAGTATTTATTGTACCTCTTATAAACAAGCATTTAAAATACCTCTTTTAAGGACCCCCGCATGCTCTCGGCCTCCACCATCGCCACCGTTAAAGCCACTGTCCCAGTTCTCAAAGAACACGGCGAAACGCTCACCCGTTATTTCTATGAGCGGATGTTCAAGGGCAATCCCGAAGTGCAGGCTTTTTTCAATCCTGCGCATCAACACAGCGGCTCACAACAAAAAGCCTTGGCTGGCGCTATTTGCGCCTATGCCGAGCACATCGAGAACCCCGGTGTCTTGATGCCCGCTATTGAACTCATCGCCCAAAAGCATGCTTCGCTGGGCATCAAGGCCGAGCACTATCCGATTGTCGGCAAACACTTGCTTGGTTCCATCAAAGAAGTGTTGGGCGAGGGTGCCACCGACGAGGTGATCCTCGCGTGGGGCGAGGCGTATCAGTTCTTGGCGGAAATCTTCATCAAGCGCGAAGGCGAAATTTATGCCCACCACACCGACCACCACGGTTGGCAAGGCTTTGATGCGTTTGTCGTGACCCAAAAACAGAATGAAAGCGACACCATTCAATCGCTCTATCTCACGTCGAAAAACGGCGGTGAGTTGCCGCACTTTGAGCCAGGCCAATTTCTGAGTGTTCGCGTGCCGGGTGTCTGCGGCCACTACACCACCATGCGCAACTACAGTTTGTCGTGCAAGCCGGGCGACCCGCACTACCGCATCAGCGTCAAGCGCGAACCGGCCCGCTGCCCGGCTGCGCCCAGCGGTCATGTGTCCAATTATCTGCATGATCAAATCAAAGTGGGTGATGTGCTGGAAATCGGCCCGCCGTGCGGAAAATTCATTCTTGAAAAAACAGAGGACGCATCGCGTCCGTTGGTGCTTATTTCAGGCGGCGTGGGCATCACGCCCATGTTGTCCATGTTGCACAGTGCCCTTGAAAATCATCCGGGTCGCACCATTTATTTCATCCACGGCACGCTGAACAGCCAGACCCATGCCTTCCGCCAAGAAGTGCAAAAACTGCATGAAAAACACGCCAACTTGCGCCTGCATGTGCGCTACAGCAATCCTTCTGACATGGATTTGGCTCGTCTGCTTTGTCACGATACCGGCTTGCTCGATATGAGCTTGATCAAAACCTTGGTGCGCCAGACCGACGCTGATTTTTACTTCTGCGGTCCCAAGCCAATGATGGCCCTCTTTAGCCAAGGCCTGCATGACTGGGGCGTCGCCACCCAGCACATTCGCTATGAATTCTTTGGCCCGGCAGAAGCGCTGGCGGTGAAATAATAAAAGGCTTC
>CAZKVP010000035.1:18853-31480 GCA_964556215.1 uncultured Phycisphaeraceae bacterium | reverse complement strand
TCTTGTCGAGGCTGCTCTGCGCATTGGCGTAGTGGCTCCGCCGCCACTTCCAGAAAAACTCCTTGATCTCCGGCACATTTGAGCCGCCAGAGATGTATTCCACGCTCTTGTCGTATAGGGTGATCGCGGCGGTGCCCACCACCGGTTGGCCGTTTTGATCCGTCACTTTGATGTTCAACTTGCCTTGTTCGCCGGGGCGGTACTCCGCCTTTTCCGGCTTCACTTCCACCGTCAGCACTTTCTTCTCCGGCGGCACCACGATTTCGCGCACATCGGTGTAGACCTTGCCGTCGGCCACGGTCACGGCCTCGACGAAGAAGTTGGGCATGTCGCGCTTCTCGACCAGGATGTCGAAGGCACCACTCTTGCCTTTTTGCGTCAGCACCTTGGGCTCCAGGTACACGCCGTTGGCCGGGCGCACGAACAGGTAGACGGTGCTGTCCGCGCGCTTGGTGTTGAGGCGAAGATGCACGGTCTGTCCCGGCGCATACTCACGGGCATCGGGCACGATCTCGATGTCGTTGAAACGGTAGTCGGTGGCATCCGCACCCCCTCCCTGACGGTCGGGGTTCTTTGCCGGCATCTCTCCGTACACGGTGAACACATAGCCGCCCTCGATCGTATGGCCCTTGGCATCGGTCACGCGGTAAGACAAACGGTATTGGCCGGCCTTGGCGGCGGTCATCTGCTGCGCGGCTGCGCCTTGGGCGTCGGTGTCCACTTGCCATGATTCCACTTGCGCTTCGATGGGCTGGGCTTTTTCATCGTAAGTCAAGCGCAGCAGTTTCAATTCGCCCTTGCCCTGCACCGGCTTGCCGTCGAGCGTTTGCGCCTGGAAATTGGCCTTGATGGCATCGCCGGCCCGGTAGTGGCCCTTATCCACCCAAGCGTAAACCTTGAACGGCTTGCGGGCCGCCAGCACGCGACCGGTGCCGACGATGGTGCGCCGCGACAGATCGGTGACTTCAGCAGTCAGGTTGTATTCGTGATCCTGGTCGCCGTGCAAGGCTTTGGCGACGCTGGAATCAATCTCCACTTTGTAGGTGCCGTCGGCGGCCAGTTTGCCTTCCACCTCCATCACCACTTCTGGCGGCGCCATCGGCACGCGCCACCACGGGCACCAGTCCCACACCGGACGCTTGCAACTCCAATTTTGCCAACCCGGATACCACGCATAGTCATAGGCAAACCACCAGTAGCCGGGGCCGTAGTACCAGTCCCATGCGCCTCTGGGCCACCAGTGCGCCAGGTGTTCGCTGCGCAGCACTTTCACCTTCACCTTGGCATCCGCCACGGCGCCGCCGAAGTAATACTTGGCTTTGACGGTGGCGGTGATTTTGTCGCCCAGGGCAACCGGTTCGGTTGGGGCGTCGATCTTCACTTCGTATTCGGGCTTTTTGTATTCCTCGACGCGGAAGGTGCCGGATCCGCCCGGCCATTGGGTGACGATGTTGTACACGCCCAGGGCCGCATCCTTGGGCAAATCCATCTCGCCGCCGAAGCCGCCGTATTGGTCGGCCAGCAACTTCTTCTGGAAGACTTTTTCACCCTTGGGGTTTTGGATGTACACATCGAAGGTCTTACCGGCATAAGGGCTTTTGCCCTCGCGGTCGTATTGCGCCTGATCGGCCCAGACCTTGAACTGCACCTTTTGACCCGGACGATACACGGGCCTATCCGTCATGATGAATGCTTTGTGCTGGCCGTAAGCCGCCTCCTGATAACTCGCGCCCCACACGCCGGTGAAGCCGAGGTAGGCGAAGCGACCGGCGGCGTCGCTGGCGGTCACCAGCCACTGCATGTTCTGGTTTTCAGGCGAGGCCAGGTTGTAGGCGCCGTTGCCATCCGCTTGCGCCTTGAATTCCTTGTGGCTGAACACCGCGCGGTTGTCCCGGCCGTTGCCCTGCCAGTCCTGCCGGTAGCCAAAGAAATCCAGTTGCGCATTCGCAATCGGTTTGCCGGTGACGGCATCGCACACGAAGTACAGGTTCTTGCGGTCACCCTGCTTTTGAATGATGGCGGTGTCCGCCACCCACAGCACGATGCGCGCGGTGTTGCCGTCCTTCATCTTGGCCGTCACCCAATAGGCGCCGGCCTTTTTGAGCGGAGTCTGCACCGTCACCCGCTTGTCCCAGTGGCCGGGGCGCGGGGTGAGGTCCATCTTCCACGCCGCGGCCTGTTTGCCCAGGTATTTGTTCTGATTGCCTTCGACCAAGCGCTGGCCGAGGTTGGCGATGTCGAATTGGTTCCATTCGATCTGTTTGGGGTTGCTGCGGATCAGGGCTTTCAGATCTTCCAGCAGTTGCGCGGTGTTGATTTCGGTCGCTTCAAAGGATGCTTCGGTCGCGTTGCGGAAGCGCAACTCCACGCTTGCGCCTTGGCCGCCGGCGGGTTGGGTGGCGATGGGTTCGAATTGGGACCAGGGGTTGAGGATTTGGTCGATGCGGGGTTGGTTGTTGGCCAACTTCCAGTATTCCACGGCGTGGTCGTATTGGCGGCGGTTTTCAAATTCCTGCGCCAGCGTGGAGGTTGCGTATCTGGATGAGCCGGCCACCTCCTTCAAATCGGCCAACTCCTTGAACAATTGAATAAAGTTGAATTCATCCGGCAAAGTGAAGCGCTTGATGCCGGTGGCCAACTTGGCGATGGTTTCGTTTTCCTTCAAAGTATGGACGGCGTAGATGCCGCTGTCGTCCTTTTGCGTATCGTCGCCTTCGCGATCGTGAAAACCATATTGGGCCAAAGTCTGCACGCCGAACTGGCTCTGCAGAAATTGCGCGAACTTCCATTTGGCCTCTTTTGGGTCGCGCATTTTTGACAACGCGAAGCGCCAACGTTCGCCATCGCTTTTGGCTTCAGCCCATGATTTCGGGATGGAATACAACACCGGCTTGCCGTCGGCATCCACCGGCGCGCCACGGGTGCTGCTTTGACGATAGCCGTACCAACCGTAGTACGGCGTCTCTTCGTAATCCGGCAGCATGCTCAGGTCGGTCAGCGATTGCAGTTGCCAGGCGTTTGCATATTGATTGCCGCGTTTGAGGTAATCCTCCATTTGTTCCCAGCACCGGCCCGAAGTCATGAAGAGTGTTTTGGGAACTTTCCCGGAATCCAACAGTGCAATGGCCGCCAGTGTCAGTTGCATGGCGCGCACCCGGTCGCGGTCAAAAGAACTCGCATATCTGGCCGTGCCACCACGATGATTGCCACGCTCAAATTTGCCGGCAATCATGGCGCCGTAATGCGGAGCGTTGTCGTACTTTCGGCCGGCCTCAAACAAAACCGCGGGATTTTGGCTTTGCGTGATGACGGCGCTTTCAATCAACGTGTCGGCTTCTTGCTGACGACCCTGGGCGCGCAGGCACTCCACCGCAAAATGCAAATCCTCGGCTATGTCTTCCCCGGCTTGCGGAATGGCCAACAGTTGGGCGAAGAGCACCGAGGCTTCCGCTTTGTTTCCGTCCTGATTCAACTGCCGTGCCTTGCTCCGCAACCCCGCCACATCCTCTTTCCCCACAGGCGCAACTTCCTCTGCCGATGCCCCGCCCCGTGACAACACCTGCGGCAGCGCCGTGCCCAGCGCCAGCGCGCAGGCCAACACGCCCAAAGCCACGCGGGAGGGAACGCGGAAGAACGATGGCAAGGAAACTCTCATGGCGAACCTCAAAATAAGAAAAGGTGCAATCCGGACTGGAAGGCTTTGTACCACAGAGGCGGGGGTTTCTTGTAACGGAGTTGTAACGAGGGAGGGTCGGCTTTAGCCGACCAATTGCGCTTGTGACATGAAAAAGACCCAAGGGCTGGCGACAGATTGCCGTTAACCCTTGGGTCTTTGGTTTTCGTTTATTCAACCGGCCGGCTACCGCGCGCGGGCGCAAGCCCGCAGGCACTCATCTCCTTAGCGCGCCGCGAAGCGCACCCGACCCTCCCTCACACCAACAACGCAGCCGGATTCTCCAGCAACCCCTTGAGTGTCACCAAGAATTCCGCGCCCAACGCGCCGTCGATCACGCGGTGGTCACCCGACAAGGTGGTGTTCATCACGGTGCCGACCACCAGTTTGCCGTTCTCCACCACCGCCTGCTCAAGGGCGGCGCCCACGCCGATGATGGCGGCGTTGGGCAGGTTGACGATGGGGTTGAACTGCACCACGCCGTATTGCGGCATGCCCAGGTTGGACAGGGTGATGGTTGAACCGCCCATTTCCTCCGGGGTCAGGCCCTTTTCGCGGGCCTTGGCGGCCAAGGCCTTGATTTCGTTGGAAATCTGCGCCACACCCTTGGTGTGGGCATCCTTGATGGTGGCGACCACCAGGCCACCGCCCTTTTCGGCGGGCAAGGAAATGGCCACGCCGACATTGACGGTGCCATGCTGCTCGATGGTGTTGACATTCCACGACGAGTTGACGGCCGGATGGCGGCTGGTGCATATGGCGATGGCGCGGGTGATGAAATCGTTGACCGAGAACTTGATGTTCTGCGAAGCCAGTTGCGCGCGGGTGGTCATCAAGGCGTCCATGCGCACGGCGACGGAAACCTGGAAGTGCGGCACGGTCTGCTTGCTCTCGACCAGACGCTTGGCGATGGTCTTGCGCATGTTGGAGAGCGGGATGCTCTTGGTTTCCAAAGTGCCGGTGAGCGCGGCCACCGGGGCCGGCTGCGGGGCGGAGCGCGCGTTTTCAACGCGCAAGGAATCGTTGCGAACTGAAAGTTCGCGGTCCGCCCCGACTGCGGCCTTGAGCACGTCGCGGCGAATGATGCGCCCGCCGGGGCCGGAGCCTTCCACCCCGGAGAGGTTCACCTGCTGCTGGGCGGCGATCTTCTTGGCCAGGGGCGAAATCTTGAGGTCGTCGAGCGAAACTTGCGCCGCAGCGGCGGCCACCGGGGCGGCGGCGGCCGTTGCGGGGGCCGCTTCTTCCTTTTTGGCCACCGGGGCGCTGGCGGCGGCCGGCGGGGCGGCCTTGGCGGCGTCTTCAATGCTTTCGCCGGGGGCGGCCAGAATGGCGATCACGGTGCCGACCGGCACGGTGGAGCCGCCTTCGATCAGCAACTTGGCGATGGTGCCTTCGTCGAACACCTGCAATTCCATGGTCGCCTTGTCGGTTTCCACATCGCCGATCACGCTGCTGGCCGCCACCTTGTCGCCGACCTTGGCGCTCCACTTGATCAGGGTGCCCTCTTCCATGGTGTCGGACAAACGGGGCATATCAATAAAAATCGGCATGGATGGGATCCTTAAAAAAGCGGGGCCAGTGGAAACGGCGGGGGCATGAAGGCCGGGCCGCCGGCGCGGCGTTAACAGGCGCGCGCGGGAGGCGGATAGGGTAACCGGGAGGGCAGACCTCCGGTCTGCCAATTGCGCGAAGCGCAAAGGGGCTGTGGAAACAAATTCCTTTTGGCCGCAAGCGGCCATCGGCAGACCGGAGGTCTGCCCTCCCGGTTATTTCAACTTCTTCGCCAACCCCGGCGCCGGCGCGAAGATCCTGCGTTTGCCCTCCTTGGGCTTCTCCACCAGCAAACCGCGCTTGAGCAGATCCTCCAGATCCTTGCGCGCGGTCAGATAGGTGATGGCGTGGTCGGTCAGATGGGCGTCAAAGGACACATGCTTCAACTCGCCGGCCAGCATCCGCCGCAGCACCACCTGCTGGCGGGCGTTGAGGCCGGGCACGGCGGCGGCGCGCGACAATTGCGCCTCGCGGGCGCGGCGTTCCTCGACATGGGCGGCGAATTGGTGGCTGGCTTTTTCCAGCACGCGCAGGTGATAGGCGAGGAAGTGGGTGAAATCCTGGTTGTCGGTTTCCGCCAACAGAAAGGCGCGGCCGTACTGGGTGTGGGCCTGGCGGATCACATCCGAAATCGGCATGAACTCGATCAGCCAATAGCCGGCGTGCAGCATCGACCAATAAAACAGCGCCCGCGCGGTGCGGCCGTTGCCGTCGCCAAAGGGGTGGTCGTAGGCCATCATGAAGTGCAGCGCCACCGCGCGGGCGATCGGGTGCAGGCCGTCGTTGGCGTTGGCGAATTCGCACAGGGCATGCAGGCGGCGCGGCAATTCCTCGAACGAAGGCGGCTCATGCAGCACTTCGCCCTCGGCGGTGGAGACCACCACCGACCGCAGGCGCAATTTGCCCACGTCCTCCGGCTTGATGTCGGTGCCGGCCGCCAGTTGCGCCTGCAATTGCAGCACCATTTCCGGCGTCAGCGGGCGGTCCTTCCATTCCCGCACCTGCTCCAAGGCCCGGTAATTGTTGAGCACCATGCGTTCACTGGTGTCGCGCGGGGCGCGGCCCTTTTCCACCATTTCGCGGGCCTGCTCGCGGGTGGCGATGGCGCCCTCGATAAAGGACGAAGCCCAGGCCTCCTGGGTCAGATACTCCGCCACATACTGGTCGCGGGCGCGCGGCGACAACGAGTCGGGCTGGCCGATCAGCACCCGCACCGCCATCAACCGGTCCAGCCGCGACAAGTGCGCCTGCAGCGGCGCGGTCAGCACCGCCCGCCATTCGGTGCCGCCCTTGTCGGTCAACCCCTTCAACTTGCGCGAGGCAAACAACCTCTGGCATTGCAAGGCCGACCACCAGGCGGCGCGCGTTTCCAGCCCGGCCGGCGGGGTGCGGTATTTGAGGTCGTCCCAGTGCCAGTATTCCTCGCTGAATTCGCCGTTCATGGCGTTTTCCATGGCATAAGCCATGATTTCGGGGGTGACCGAAGCCATCAGAGAATCGAGCGCGGGGGCTTTTTCGGGAAGTTTCATAGATAGAGTATATAGATAGTTGGTAGATAGTGTTTAGATACTTAAAAAGGCGGTGCAGGCATGCAAAAAGCGGATCGCCTCCGGCCCTAAACTCTCGCCCCCATGCGCGCCCTCCGCCGCCAATTCCTTCTGACTTACATGCTGCTGTCGGCCGTCGGGGTGTACATCCCGATGCTGCTGGACCGGCAATTGGGGCCGCACCAAAACCTCAAGGGGCCCATTCTCGCCCTCAACGGCCTGGCCATCGTGCTGGCGCCGGTGTTCATGGCTTATCTGGCCGACACCCATGTGCGCATCCGCACTTTGCTGGCGGCCAGTTTCGGCCTGTGCGGCCTGGGCGCGGCCCTGCTGATGTGCGCCGCCCATGGCGGCGGCGATGGCGCACCGTGGGTGATTGCCGCCATGGCCGGCGGCTATCTGTTCTACACCTTTGCGGTGCGGCCGCAGGGCACTTTGCAGGACGGCCTGTATTTCACCCAGGCCCACGCGTTGGAAGCCTGCGGCCAAAAACCCCCGCCCTATGCCACGGTGCGGATCTTCGGCTCCTGGGGTTATCTGGCGCCGCTGCTGTTGCTCGGCTCGGCGGCGGCCTGGCAAACCCACCATGGCCGCCACCTGCCGATGTGGATCCCGATGGCCGTCGCCGCCGCTTGCGCCTTGGCCGGGTTGCTCAACACGCTGGGCCTGCCGCCGGCGGAATTGCCCGCACGCGAAGGCAAAGGCCTGCCCACCGCCGAAGCGGCGGCGCAAGTGTCGCGCTTTGGCGCCTGGCCGCTGTTTGCCGGCATGACGCTGGTGCACATGGGGACCGTCGCCTACTTCAGTTACCAGCCCAAACTGCTCACCACCACCTACGGCTTGCCGGAGGACTGGGTGAGTTGGGTGCCGGCGCTGGATGTCGTGCTGGAATTGGCACCCATGCTGCTGGCGCCATGGCTGATCGACCGCTTCGGCGCGCGCAAAGTTTTGTTGTGGGCGGTGGCGGCGCAGGTGATCCGCTACGTTCTGTTCGCGTTGGCGCCGTCCTGGATCGCCCCTTGGTGCGCGGCCTATGGCGCGGACGCCGGTTCGCTGGCCGGCTGCGCGCCGCTGTGGGCGGCCATCGGCATCAAGAGCCTGCTGCACGGGCCGGTCATCATCGGCCTGTATGTGGTACCGCCGATCCTGCTCAACCGCATGGCCACCCCCACCTGCCGCAACAGCGTGCAGGCCCTGTACACCATGCTGGCGGTCGGCGGCGGGGTGCTGATTGGCAATTTGGCGTTCGGGCGTGTGGCCGAAACCCTCGGGCTGCCGGCGACTTTTTTGGGCTCGGCGGCGGTGATGACGCTGGGTTTGGGCGTGCTGTTCTTCGGCCGCTGGCGCGACAACCCGGCGCATCCGCCGGCCGCCAAGGAAGAGGCGCAGGCCCCGCCCAGCGGATCCAGTGCGCAGACGGATGTTTAGTGGGACAATCCCCGCATGTCCATCGCCATCCTGACCACGCCCATCGGCAACCTGTGCATCACCTGCAACAACACCCACGTCACCTCCATTGAGCGCATGGAGCTTGGCGATCCGGTGCGCGCCAAGCCCAAATCACTGGCGGCCAGGGCGGAGGCGCAACTGATCGAATATTTCGCCGGCAAGCGCACCGACTTCGACCTGCCGCTGGATCCCAAGGGCACCGAATTCCAACTGAAAGTGTGGAAGGAATTGCGCGGCATCCCCTTCGGCAAAACCCGCTCCTACGCCAGCGTGGCCAAGAAAGTCCCCTGCGAAAGCCCGCGCGCCATCGGCACCGCCTGCGGCGCCAACCCGCTTTTGATCGTCACCCCGTGCCACCGCGTCATTTCCAAAGACGGCGGCTTGGGGGGATTTTCGGCGGGACTGGAAAACAAGGCGTGGTTGCTGGAGTTTGAGAAGGAGGGTCGGCTTTAGCCGACCTGCCGCGCGCCAAGCAGCCAACCCCCTCAAAGCAAGCGGCCCTTGGCATGATGCCAAGGGCCGCTTGCTTTGAGGGGGTTGGCAAATGAATGCGCCTCTGGTCGGCTAAAGCCGACCCTCCAGTTCCGCCAACACTTCCTCCGCGTGCCCCTTCACGCTCACCTTGTCCCAATGCTTCACGATCTTGCCTTGGGGATCAATCAAAAAAGTTGAGCGCACGATACCGAGGAATTCGCGGCCCATGAATTTCTTGGGCTTCCAGATGCCGAAGGCTTTGCACACTTCCTTGTCTTCGTCGGCCAGCATCGGGTAAGTCAGGCCCAGGGCGCAGGCGAATTTTTCCTTGCCTTTGACCTTGCCCTGCGAGATGCCGTAAACCAAGGCGTTTTTCTTTTTGAATTCGATCAGCAGGCGCTGGAAGTCGCCGGCCTCCACCGTGCAGCCGGGGGTTGAGTCGCGGGGGTAGAAGAACAGCACCAGGTAGCGGCCTTTGGCGTCGGCCAGCGAACGCACGGTGTTGGTTTGGTCGGGCAGGGAGAAGTCGGGGGCGTTCATGGGATGATTCTAAGCCGCAATGTCTTTGCGCTCACGAGCCCCGAGCGCAAGCTCCGGGGATTGCACGCCCGACAACCGAATTCCCCTGAGCTTGCGCTCAGGGCTCGTGAGCGCAAGCCGTAGAATTCCCCAATGCCCTACCCCGCCGCCCTCGAAAAATTCTGGATCAACCACGCCGCCCAAGCCACCGGCGCCGCCGAGGAGCAGGACACCACCCTGCGCCGGCTGGAGCCCAAAGTGCAGATGCTGTCGGATTTGTTCACGGCCGAGCGGCCGGACAAGGCATTCCCCGATTACTTCGCCGACCGCTCGCTGTTGGCGGCCTATGGCGTGTTCTTTTTCCCGCAGTCCTTCGCCAAGGCGCAATGGGCCCTGGATTTCGCCATCCGCCTGCGCGGCTTTGCGCCCGCCGCCGGCGACCAGGCCATCCGCATTTTGGATCTGGGCGCCGGCGCCGGGCCCTGCGGCCTTGGCCTGGCCCTGGCTTTGCATGAACAACATCCCGACCGCAAAATCCGCCTGACGGCACTCGATCATTCGCCGCATGCGCTGGCGGCGCTCAAGGAGTTGGCGCTGCTGCCCGAGCTTGGTGGCTGGCTGACGCTGGAAACCGTGCGCCACGACCTCAAGTCCGGCGTGCTGCCGGCCCTTGGCGCCAAGTTCGACCTGGTGATCGCCGGCTTCGCCTTCAATGAAATTTTCGTCGCCCGCGAGCATGCTTCGAGGGTGGACTTCGTCAAACAGTTGCGCCCCCTGCTTGCCGACCACGGCCTGCTCATCATGCTCGAGCCGGCCTTCAAGCCCACCGCCGAACCGCTCACCCGCGTTTCGGACGCGCTGGCCAACGGCCCGGAATTCTTCCGCTGGGGCCCGCAACTCTCCGCCGCGCCCTGCCCCTTTCTGGCCGAAGGCCCCGGCGGCAAATACTGGGACCACGAAGTGCGCCTGTGGACCGCACCGGATTCCCTGGAATTCGTCAACCGCCGCCTGTTCCGCGACATCAGCACCCTCAAATTCTGCTGCGCCATTTTGGGTGCCAGCAAGCCGGCGCCGCTGCCGGCCGCACCGGAAAACGGCGCCTTGCTGCGCCTGGCCTCGCCGATGACCCCGCTCAAGGGCCGCTTCGTGTTCGCCGCCGTGACTGCCGACGGCCAGCGCGTGTCGGTGCAGGTGCCCCTGCGCGGCATGTCGCGCAAAGAAGAAAAAGAATTTGAGTCCCGCTTCGAGCGCGGCGATGTGATCGCCTGCCAATGGACGCCGCTCAAGGAAGCCGGCTTGCACAAGGCGGATATGGGGACGCTCAAGGCGCTTCACGGGGCAAAGTAAAAGTAGACGCGCCGGCTCGGCGCGTTTGAAGTAACGCAACAAAAAACAACGCGCGCTCCACCCGGAACGCGCGTTGTTTTCAACTGAATTTTCGGTGAACGCGCCGAGCCGGCGCGTCTACTTTACTTGCACCACTCCGGGTGCTTGGCCCGCAATTTGTCGATCTTCGGCAGCGCCGTGCATTCCAGGTAGCCGCTGTTTTGCACCGGGATGCCGGCGTTGTATTGGCCGACATAGTCTTGGTGGTAATCCTCGGCCGGGTAGAACGGGGTCAGGCGCAAATCTTCCAGCGTGGTGGTGATCTTGCCACCAAACAAGGGTTGGAACTTGGCGATCTCTTTTTGCGCCTCCGCCTTTTGCGCATCATCGGCAAAGAAAATCGCCGAGCGGTATTGCGTGCCATGGTCTTGCCCCTGCGCGTTCAACTGGGTCGGGTCGTGGGCGATGGTGAAGAACACCTCGTAGATGCGTTCGGCCGGGCAGACGGCGGGATCAAACGTCAGTTGCACGGCCTCGGCGTGCTTGGTTTCGTGCGAACAAACGGCCGCATAATTCGCGGTTTCCTTGGTGCCGCCGGCATAACCGCTCTTGGCATCGGTCACGCCTTTGAGCTGGCGGTACACGCCCTCCACGCACCAAAAGCAGCCGCCGGCGAGGACAAGGGTTTCGGTTTGGGCGTGGGCGGTGGACATGGCGGGTTGGGGTTTGGAGGAATCAGAGGTAGGCGCAACTTGCGCCTGCGGGGCTTGGGGCGTGCAGCAGGAGAGGAGGAAGAGGAGCGGGGCGAGGAGGAGGTTGCGCATGATTGAACAACACGGAGGGGCGGGGGAATATTCCCTGGGTGCATGATATGTTCAAGGCCCCAAAACGGCGCAAAACCAACGCGGCGAGCCGCCGCGTCTACAATTTCCCCCCTATGCCCATCCTCCAAAGCCCCAAAGGCACCCGCGATTTCTACCCCGCCGAGCAGGCTTTCCGCCGCTACATCCACAATGCCTGGGAGCGCGTCTCGATCCGTCACGGCTTTGAGGAAGTGGACGGGCCGATCTTTGAAACGCTCGACCTCTACAAGGTGAAATCCGGCGATGGCATCGTGTCGGAGTTGTTCCACTTCGAGGATCGCGGCGAACGGGAACTGGCGCTTAGGCCCGAGTTCACGCCGACTCTGGCGCGCATGGTGGCGGCCAAGGCCAACGCGCTGCCGCGGCCGATCAAGTGGTTCACCATCCCCACCCTGTGCCGGGCCGAAAAGCCGCAGCGCGGGCGCCTGCGCGAATTCGACCAATGGAATGTGGACTTCCTGGGATCCGACTCGCCGATGGCCGATGCCGAGGTGATTTTCTGCGCGGTGGACCTCTTGCGTGAATTGGGGCTCACCAGTGATGAAGTCAAAGTGCGCCTGTCTCATCGCGAAGCAGTGCGATTGATTTTGTCGCACTTGGGCGTGACGGGTGAACACATGGACGGCGCCTTCACCCTGCTGGATGCCAAGGGAAAAATGCGCGATGAAGAGTTCAAAACCAAAGCCGCCGCGCTGGGCTTGTCGAATGAAAGCATCACCCGCTTCGCCGATTTGTCGGCGCGCTCTTTTGCCATCGGCCAAGAAGATGACTTGCGCCTCGCTGCTGGCATTGATGCGGATTTGGCCGATCTCAAAAGCTTGGGCGATGCGCTGCAAGCCTTTGGCATTGCCGACTGGTGTGTTTATGACTTGTCCATCGTGCGCGGTTTAGCCTATTACACCGGCACGGTGTTTGAACTGCATGTGGTCGGCGGCAAAGAACGCGCCTTGGGCGGCGGCGGCCGTTATGACAAATTGGTGGAGATGTTCGGCGGCCCGTCCGTCCCCGCCGTGGGCTTCGGCATGGGTGATGTGGTGCTGGGCAATTTGCTCACCGATTTGAAGAAGTTGCCCGAGCGCCTGGCGCCGGCGGCGGATGTGTTCGTGCTGGCGGCTTCGGATTTGGGCGCGGGGCAATTGGCACCGGTGACGGCGCAATTGCGCTCGGCCGGCTTGCACACCCGCATGAGTTACAAGACCACGCGCAATGTGGGCAAACTGCTGCC
>CAZKVP010000035.1:7706-18753 GCA_964556215.1 uncultured Phycisphaeraceae bacterium | reverse complement strand
GCTTGCACACCCGCATGAGTTACAAGACCACGCGCAATGTGGGCAAACTGCTGCCGGATGCGCAGAAGTGCGGGGCGAGGTGGGCAGTGATTTTGGGGGATGAGGCGGCGCAGGGCCAGGCGCAAGTCAAGAATCTGATCAGCGGCGAACAGACGGAAATGGTGCTGGCGGGGTTGGCGGACCGCATGAAGTAAAACTGGGAGGGCAGACTAAAGTCCGCCCTCCCAGTCACACCTTCCCCCACCCGCCCAACTTCTTCCCCTTGCTGCGCATCGCCAGCACCACGCACAGCACACCGAAGGCGAACACGAAGAAGCTCAGCAACTGACCCTGGGTAACCAATGGCAGTTTTTCGCCTTCGATGAATTGCGCATCCGGCATGCGGAAAAATTCGTCCATCACGCGGGCGAAGGCGTACACGATGCCGAACAGGCCGGCGATCAACCCCGGCGAACGCGGTTTGCGCCAGACCACGAACAGCACCAGGAACACCAGCAATCCCTCCACCGCCGCGCCGTAAAGCTGCGAGGGGTGGCGCGCCGTGAGGTGCGTGTGCAAAATCTCGGCCAACTGCGGGTCGTTTTTGGCGGCCAGGCCCAATTCATCGAAACGGTGGACGTCAATGTTCCCCTTGCCGTCCACGGCCGGCATGTATTGCGGCGGCAGCGCGCGCACCAGCGCATCGTATTTTTCACGGCCTTTCACATTGCCCTCCCGCAGCCAGTCGCCGGCGATTTCCTGCGGGAACTGCACCGCGAAACGGTACGACGCGTCGCAGGCCCGGCCGTACAACTCGCCGTTGATGAAGTTGGCCAGGCGCCCGAAACACAGGCCCAAGGGCGCGGCGAAGGCGATCAGGTCGAGCATGTACAGCATCGGGCCCGCATTCTTGCGCACCCACTGCCAAGCCCCGGCCAAGCGGCTTTGCGCGCGCGCATCGCCTGCGCAGGAAGCCGGCAATCTGCTGGTGATGAGCTTGTTCCTGTAGCCCCACCACCAGGCGGCCAGCAGCGCGCCGATCATGCCGCCGTGCGAGGCCATGCCGCCCTGGTTGATGGCCAGCACGCCCCAAAACGGCATGTCCTTTGAAAAATCAATGAACAATCCGGGCTTGTAAAACACGCAGTAGCCCAAACGCCCGCCCAGCAAAACGCCCAGCGCCACGGTCATCACCAGGTCCGCCGGCGCATCCTTGTGGAACGGCGCGCCCATCGGCGTGATGCCCGAGCACATCACCTTGCGCATCAGCAGCCAGGCGATGACGAACCCCAGCAGGTAGGACAGGCCGTACCACGCCAACCCGCCGTTGGGCAGCCAGGACAGGTGCAGGGCCATTTTGTCGATGTCGTGGAGCCAGGCGGCAAGGGGGATGGGCATGGGAATCGGGAAGCAGGAAAGAAATGCCGGAAATGAAACAAAGATGGCCTAGCGCGCGGGGGCAGCATGCACACCGGGCTTCTCCCCGGGATTTTTCGCTTCTTTTGCGGATGGGTCCCATTTTTCCGGCGGGTGGTCCGGGTCGCCGATCAAAGCCACCCGTTCGCCGCCGGGCAGCGTCACTTCAAGGTATTGGAACTCCCACGCGATGCTGTCCGCTTTGCGCGTCCCGCAGGCCCGCACCTCCGCTTGCCCGCGCGCGCCGTGGATGGGGAAACGCACATCGCAGCGTTCAATCCCATCCTTGGTTTCAGCGGCCGACTCAACCAGAAAGCCGACCTCCAGCGGGGCGCCCAGCGCGCCAACGCGCACATCCTTCTGGGCCCGCCCGAAGGCCTGCTGGACCGACGGCAATTCCCGCCGGGTGGTCAGGGTTTTGAAATCCTCGGGTTGCTTCTCTTGGTCGCCCACCAGCACGACCCAATCCCCCCCGGAGGGCAGAAACACCCGCAAATACTCGATCTGCCAGGCGCCGCCGGCCGCCGGACGGGCGGCGCGCATCTGGGCCGTGCCTTCGCCCTGCGGCCCCTTCAGGAAGAAATTCATGTCGCGACGCTCCACCCCGGCGGTGAGATCATCCACCGCGGAAACCAAAAAACCGGCCGAAAGCGGCTCGCCCAATGCCTGCACGCGCACGTCTTTTTTCGCTTCCGCAATGGCCGCCAAGACCGGCGCGCTGTGGCGGCGCACCTGCATGGTGATGCACAGGGTTGCGGCAAATCCGGTGAAGGACATGCACAGCAGAATGACCAACGGCCAAAACCACGCGGGTTTGACCTTGGGGATGAGCGGAAGTTTTTCTGGGCTGGGTGCGGGCATAGGGGGAAGATTCTATTGGCTTGGGCGTTGCCGGGTGCTAGAGTGCAGGCGCCCCGCCCTTTGAAAGGAAATGCCATGTCCCTCCTTGCGCCATCCATCGAAGCCCTGCTGCACCCCCTGTTTGCGGCGCTGCCCTTGGAACAGGCCATGCCCGCCCTGCTTGGTGCGCCGCCCACCCCGGCCTTGGCCGCGGCCCATGCGGCGGTGGCCAAGGCCGTGAGCGCACCCGAATTGCGGGGACGTTTTGATTTGCAGGCCGGCTTGTGGCTGTATGTGGGCGACTTTGCGCGTGCCGGGCAGGCCGCAACCCTGGATCGCGGCCCGGCCGGCGCCTTTTGGCATGCCCTCTGCTGCCGGCGCTCCGGCGACTACGACCAGGCTTTGCTGTGGTACGGCCGGGCCGCCCACCACCCGGCCATGGCCGGCATGAACCTCTCCGGCGGGCCGGGGGGCGCGGGCACCCAGGTGGCGCACTTTGACCCCGCCACCTTCGTGGCCCATGTGCGCCGCCACGGATCCGACGCCCATCCGCCGGCGGATCTGGTCGCCCTGCAGCAACGCGAATGGATCGCCCTGTTCCACTGGTGCGCGGAAAACGGGTAAAAAATCGGGGCCCTCCCTCACGCCAGTTGGGCGCGCAGCAGCAGGGTGGTCACCAGCATGTCAAAGAGCACATGGGTGGCGGCGGCGATGCCAAAGCCGCGCCAGAGGAAAATGAAGGCGAAGTACACCCCGCCGAAAAAATAGAACGCGGCCTTGGGCAGCGTGAAGTTGTTGTCCCCCAAAAAGTGCGCGGCCGCAAACAATGCGGCCGTGGCCGCCATCCCCACCGCCATGCCCACCGGGTGCTGTTTGCCAAACAGGGCCGACGTGATCAGGTCGAACAGGTTGAGCCCGAACAGGCGGAACACCAATTCCTCGAAAATACCGGCGCCCAGCGAGAGCATCATGCCCTGGCGCCAAAGGCTCCACGGCTCCTGATGCATGAGCACCTGCGGGTGCGCCGCCAAGGCGGGCGCGGTTTGCGCCAACCCCATGCTGCCCTGGGTTTGCTCATACATCGAAAGCAGCGCCCCGATCACGAACAACGGCACGGTCCAGGCCAGCGATTCCAGCAACATGATGCCGTAAAGCAACGGCTCGGGAGGAACCAAAAGGCGGCTTTTGCCCAGCTTCCAATTCTCGGCCACGTGGACCGCCAGCAGCGACACCACCGCCACCAATCCCGGCAAAAACGCCCATGAAAAGCCGATTTGGTGAAACAATTTGTCAATCAACGAATGGGCCACCAGCGTCGGCGCCCCCGTTTGCTTGGCCAGGGTGACGGCCCACAACTCGTACGCCACGACGGGCAGCAGCAAAAACCACAGGGCATGGATCGTCCACTTGGAACGTTCAAAGTAGGCGGGCGCGGGCTCGTGCATGGGGTGAGTTATATCGGCCATGCATGGGGCCGGGGCCGGATTTCGCGCTGAACACGGTTCAACAAACCGCAACATTCCTTGCACCCACCCTTCCCTGATAGCCGATACTCTTCCATCTCCCAAGGACGGGGATTTTTCCCATTTTCACCGCGCGGCAAACCGCCGCGCCCATTTTTCAAGGCAACGCATGGACGCATTCCGCATCATCGGCGGCCGCCCGCTCAAGGGCACGGTCCGCATCAACAGCGCCAAAAACGCCGCCCTGCCCCTGATGGCCGCCACCTTGATGGCCCCCGAATCCACCCTGCTCGGGGTGCCGGATCTGCTCGACACCCGCAGCATGGTCAAATTGATGGCCTCGCTGGGTGTCGAGGCGCAAATCACCCCGTCGGCGGTCAAAGGCGCGCCGGGCATGGACCTGGCCTGCAAGGTCGTCAGCACCGAGCAGAACTCGGCCAGTTACGACATCATGAAAACCATGCGCGCCGGCATCTGCGTCTTGGGCCCGATGGTCGCCGCCCGCGGCGAGGCCCGCGTCTCGATGCCCGGCGGTTGCGCCTTGGGCGACCGCCCCATCGACCTGCACTTGCGCGGGCTCAAGGCCTTGGGCGCCAAAATCGAATTGGATGGCGGCTACATCGTGGTCAAAGCCCCGGGCAAGGACCACCGCCTGATCGGCGCCCGCGTGTTTTTGGGCGGGCCCAACGGTTCGACCGTGACCGGCACCGCCAACATTTTGTCCGCCGCCGTCTTGGCCAAGGGCACCACCGTCATCGAATGTGCCGCCTGCGAGCCGGAAGTGGTGGATTTGGCCGCCTTCCTGACCAAGATGGGGGCGCAAATTTCCGGCGCCGGCACCCCGCGCATGACCATCCACGGCGTGGATGCTTTGAAGGCGGCCGTTCATCAGGTGATGCCCGACCGCATCGAAGCCGGCACCTATGTGTGCGCCGCCGCCATCACCGGCGGCGATGTGGTGCTGGAGAATTTCCCCACCGACACCTTGTCCGCCGCCATCGACCGCTGGAACGAAATGGGCATCACCCTGGAGCCGGCGAACCTCAAGCGCGGCCAGGCGTTCGAGCCCGGCCTGTCCGACACGGTGCGGGTGGTCTGCGACCGCGTCATCCGCGCCACCGAAGTGGTCACTCAGCCCCACCCCGGCTTCCCCACCGATTTGCAGGCGCAATTCATGGCGGTGATGGCGCTGGCCGAAGGCAACTCGATCATCACCGAAAAAATCTACCCCGACCGCTACATGCACGCGCCGGAGTTGGCGCGCCTTGGGGCCAAGATCACCCGCGTCAACCATGTGGCGGTGATCAGCGGCGTGCGCGCCCTGACCGGCGCCCCGGTGATGGCCAGCGACCTGCGCGCCTCGGCCAGCCTGGTGATCGCCGGCCTGGCCGCCCGCGGCGAAACCACCATCAACCGGGTGTACCACCTGGACCGCGGTTACCAGCAGATGGAAGTGACGTTGCGCGCGCTGGGCGCGGACATCGAGCGGATCAGCGTGAAAGAGTGATGAAAACGGAAAAACGGCTTGCCCCTACAATTCCCCTCCTTCCCACTTGGAATCCGGGGCGTAGCTCAGCTTGGTAGAGCGTCGTCTTTGGGTGGCGAAAGTCGTCGGTTCGAATCCGGCCGCCCCGACTAACAAACCCGCGCAAGCGGGTTTTTAGTTGGGATGGACCGCACAGCGGGCCATGATGCGCGTAGCGCATCGCGGACTGATCCCCGCAGGGAATCCGGCCGCCCCGATGAAACAAACCGCCGCAAGGCGGTTTTTTCATCGACGGCCGGCGAAGCCGGACGATGGACGCGCAGCGGCCCTGCTTTTTGGCGGGAAAAGTTTGGCGTTGCCGCACAGGCGCCCTATAATGTGCCTACATTTTGTGCGTGCCCTTTTTTTCATCCAAGACCATCCTTTTATGCAACAAAAAACATCGCTTCGTCCCGTTCTTCTGCCAGCGCTGGTCGCCATTTTGGGCGGCTTTTTGTTTGGCTATGACACGGCGGTCATCAACGGCGCCAACACTTTTTTGCAGACCCATTTCAATCTGGATGAAAAGAGAGATGCGTTCCTGATCGGTCTGGCCACCGCTTCGGCGCTGATCGGCTGCATCCCCGGCGCGATGTCGGCGGGTTTTTTGAGTGACAAATTCGGCCGGCGCAAAGTGCTGTTCATTTGCGCCTTCCTGTACGCCCTGTCGGCGGTGCTGTCGGCGGTGCCGCAGACTTTCACCCAGTTTATTCTTGCTCGCACCATCGGCGGCGTCGCGGTCGGCATTTCCTCGATGATCTGCCCGGTGTACATCGCCGAACTGGCGCCGGCCAAATGGCGCGGCCGGCTGG
Organism: uncultured Phycisphaeraceae bacterium; assembly: GCA_964556215.1. Classification (GTDB taxonomy): domain Bacteria; phylum Planctomycetota; class Phycisphaerae; order Phycisphaerales; family Phycisphaeraceae; genus CANIYR01. Next base: position 12,718 of record CAZKVP010000035.1, on the reverse strand, counting down.
GCACGCTGTTCCAGGTCGGCATCGTGGTCGGCATCTTCATCACCCTGTACATCAACCTGCTGATCGCCAGGCCCACCGATGCGGCGACCTGTTCACCGGAAGTGATTGCGGCCAACACCGCCTGGAACACCGCCTATGCCTGGCGCTGGATGCTGGCCAGCGAAGTCGCCCCGGCGCTGTTTCTGTTCTTGCTGCTGTTTCCTGCGCCGGAAAGCCCCAAGTGGTTGGTCAAGGTCAAGCGGGAGCCGGAAGCGGAAAAGGTGCTCTCCAGCATCGGCGGCGCCGAATACGCCCGGGAGGAAATCGCCGCCACCCGCGCCGACCTGTTGGTGGAGCACGGCTCTTTTTTCAACCTGTTCACCCGCAAATACCGCCTGCCTTTGATGATTTCCCTGGTGCTCATGGCCGGTTCGCAATTGAGCGGCATCAATGTGATCATGTACTACTCGACCAATATTTTCAAGACCGCCACCGGCGACGCCAACGCCGGTTTCATGGCCTCGGTCTGGCTGGGCCTGGTCAACATGGTCGCCACCCTGATCGCCGTGGCGTTTGTCGACAAGTTGGGGCGCAAACCGTTGCTTTTGATCGGCAATGCCGTTCAGGTGCTGGCGTTGGCCGGCGTGGGCTACCTGTTCAAATACAACCCGCATTCGCCGTTGCTGCTGTGGGGCGTGATTTTGTATGTGGCCGCCTTCTCCATGGCCATGGGGCCGCTGCCGTGGGTCATCTGCTCGGAGATTTTCCCCGACGGCCTGCGCGGCCGGGCGATGTCGGTGGCGACCTTCTTCATCTGGGGCGCTGCCCTGGCGGTGTCGCAAACTTTCCCGCAATTCAAAGCCTTCATGGGGGAAGGACCGACCTTCGGTTTCTATGCCGTCTGTTCCCTGTTGACCCTGTTGTTCGTGCTATTCTTCCTGCCCGAAACCAAGGGTCGCAGTTTGGAAGAAATCTCCGCCACTTGGGCCAAATAACCTCACGGCCACCGCATTTATGCCCCTCGACATTGAAAATCACACCGATTTGCGCGCCTATTTACAAGCGCACAATTATGAGGTCTCCGCCGACCTGCCCCGTTTGACCAACCTGCCCGGCGGCGTTTCCTGCCGCACGGTGCTGGTGCAGTGGCCCGACCACGGCTGGGTGATGAAGCAGGCTTTGGCCAAATTGCGGGTCAAGGTGGATTGGTTCAGCGACCCGCTGCGCATCCGCCGCGAGGCCTTGGGCTTGCGCCATCTGCCGGCGCTGGCGCCGGCCGGAACCATCACGCCATTGGTGTTTGAAGACCAGGAAGTGAATCTGCTGGCGATGGAAGCGGTGCCGCAGCCGCATGAAAACTGGAAGACGATGTTGCTCGCCGGCCGGTTGGAAGATGACCATGTGCGCCAGTTCGGCAACTTGATCGGCTCCATCCACAGCAAGTCCGCCGCCAAACGCGACGAGCTTGAACCCTTGTTCGCTGAACGCGGGTTTTTCGAGTCCTTGCGCCTGGAAGCCTATTACGCCTACACCGCCAGCCAAGTGCCCGAAGCCACCGCGTTCATTGAAAGCCTGCTGGCCGACACCCGCGCCACCGGCTTGGCTTTGGTGCACGGCGATTACAGTCCGAAAAATGTCTTGGTCCGCGATGGCCAATTGATTTTGCTCGATCATGAAGTCATCCACTGGGGCGACCCGGCCTTTGACATCGGTTTTTCGATGACGCATTTGCTCAGCAAAGCCCATCACCTGGTCGGCCGCCGCGCCGATTTCGCATCGGCGGCGCAACTGTACTTTGACACCTACCGCGCCGCCGCCGGCGACTTGGCCGATGAAGGCCGCGCCGTGCGCCACACCTTGGCCTGCTTGCTGGCCCGCGTGGCCGGCCGCTCGCCGTTGGAATATCTTGGCGTCGATGAACGCGCTGTCCAACGCGCCGCCGTGCTCAAACTCATTCAACACCCATCCGCTTCCATTCCCCAACTTATCCAGGAATTCACCGCATGTCTCTGATCAAGCAACTCGAAGGTTTTGAAATTCTCGACAGCCGCGGCCGCCCCACCGTGCTGGCCCGCTGCACTTTTGACAATGGCATTTCCGCCAGCGCCTCGGTGCCTTCCGGCGCTTCCACCGGCCGTGCCGAAGCCCTTGAATTGCGCGATGGTGAACCCAAGCGCTACGGCGGTTTGGGCTGCCGCAAGGCGGTGAGCCACATCAACCACGAATTGCACGCCGCTTTGGCCGGCAAGACCTTCGCCACCCAAGCCGATCTCGACCAAGCCATGCTTGACCTTGATGGCACGCCCAACAAATCGCGTTTGGGCGCCAATGCCTTGCTGGCTGTCTCCATCGCTTTTGCCCGCGCCCAAGCCGCCGAGCGCGGCGTGCCGTTGTACCAACACTTTGGCGAGATGGTCGGCCAAGCGCCCACCGCCTTGCCGCGCGTGACCATCAATTTGTTCAGCGGCGGCAAGCACGCCGGCGGCCAGGTGGAAATCCAGGATGTGCTGGTGGTGCCGGCCTCCGCCATGACCGTCGACGAAGCCTTGGCTGCGACTTATGCCGTGTTCCAGGCCGCCGCCAAACTCACCGCGGCCAAGTACAACGTGCGCGCCCTGCGCGCCGACGAAGGCGGCTTGGCCCCGCCGTTCCCCGACGAAGAAACCATGCTGTCCGACGCGGTGGAAGCCATCCGCGCCGCCGGCTATGAGCCGGGCAAAGATGTATCGCTGGCCGTCGATGTGGCCTCCAGCCATTTCTATGCCGACGGCAAATACAACCTGCGCGGCCAAAGTTTGACCAGCAAGGAAATGATCGCCCACCTCAAGGGCTGGGTCGAGCGTTACCCCATCGTCAGCGTGGAAGACGGTCTGGCTGAAGAAGACTGGGCCAACTGGCCCGCCCTGTGCGAAGCGTTGGCCGGCAAGGCGATCGTGGTCGGCGACGACTTCCTGTGCACCACCCCCGCCCGCATCAGCCGCGCGGTGAAAGAAAAAGCCGCCAACGCCCTGCTGCTCAAAGTCAACCAGATCGGCACCCTGACCCAAGCCGCCGAAGCCCGCCGCTTGGCCAAGGCCGCCGGTTGGCGCGTGACGGTCAGCGCCCGCAGCGGCGAGACCGAAGACGATTGGCTGGCCGACCTGGCCACCGGCTGGAGCGGCGACCAAATCAAAATTGGTTCGATCACCCAATCCGAACGCTTGGCCAAATACAACCGCTTGTTGCTCATCGAGTCTGAAACCAAACTGCCCGTCAACCCCTGGCCCTTGGCCTAACCCTTTGCCCCGTCCCTTTACATTTTCCGTATGAAAATCACCGACATCAAAGCCACCACCGTCACCGTTCCGCTGGAAGCGCCGCTGCGCCACGCGGTGGGTTCGCATTGGGGCCGCTTCGTGCGCACCATCATCGAGGTGGAGACCGATGAAGGCATCACCGGCCTTGGCGAAATGGGCGGCGGCGGTGAATCCGCCGAAGCCGTGTTCCGCGGCCTCAAGCCCTACCTGGTCGGCCACGATCCCCTGCAACTCGAACAGTTGTATTGGAAGATCTGCAACCCCACCGCCTCGCTGTACAACAACCGGGCGCAAGTGCATGCCGCCTTGGAATTCGCCTGCATCGACATCATCGGCAAGAAGCTCGGCATCCGCGCCTGCGACCTGCTCGGCGGTTCGGTCCGCGACGAGGTGCGCTTCGCCTCTTACCTGTTCTTCCGCGATGAAAACGCCAAAACCGGCAAGGGCGGCGAAGAAAGCCCGGCGGCGATGGCCGCCATGGCCCGCCGCCTGCACGACGAACACGGCTTCACCTCGCACAAACTCAAGGCCGGCGTGTTCCACCCCGACCATGAGGTGGAAGTGTTGAGCGCCATCTCGGCCGAATTCCCCAAGCACACCGTGCGCATCGACCCCAACGGCGTGTGGTCGGTGGAGCAGGCCATCCGCGTCGGCCAGGCGATTGAAAAATTGCCCAACGATTATTTCGAAGACCCGACCTGGGGCCTGGAAGGCATGCGCCGCGTGCGCGAATTCGTGCGCATCCCCACCGGCACCAACCAGGTGGTGATCAACTGCGACCAGTTGGCCACCAACATCCGCACCCCGACGGTGGATGTGATCCTGCTCGACACCACCTTCTGGGGCGGCCTGCGCCAGGCGTGGAAGGGCGGCATCATCTGCGGCAACTTCCAACTCGGCTGCGCCGTGCACAGTTCCGGCGAATTGGGCATCCAGTTGGCCACCATGCTGCATCTGGGCGCGGCCTTGCCCAACCTCAACTTCTCCGCCGACGCTCACTACCACCACCTGACCGACGACATCATCAAGGGCGGCAAGATGAAGTACAAAAACGGCGCCATCGCGGTGCCCAAGGGCCCGGGCCTTGGCGTCGAACTCGACCGCGACAAATTGGCGCAATACGCCGAGCTGTACAAGGAACTCGGCGGCTATTCCTACGACCGCGACCCCAAGCGCCCCGGCTGGTTCGCCGTGCTGCCGGAAGAGCGCTGGGCCAAACTCAAGTAAGTCGCCCCCGTTTTATTTTTAGGCGCAACTTGCGCCCTTTGCTTTTCTTTTTTGCAGGAGTCCCCATGGACCTCAACCTCAACGACAAAACCATCTTCATGACCGGTGCCTTGGGCGGCATTGCCGAAGCCGTGATCCGCACCTTGCTTGATGCCGGTGCTTTTATGGTGCTGACCGATGCCCTGCCGCCTGAAAAAGCCACCGCCTTGTTGGCAGAGCGCGGCTATGACGCCAGTCGTTTCACCTATCTGCAAATGGATGTGACCGACCATGCCACCGTCGACCAAGTGGTGGACGCCGCCTTTGCCCGCCATCCAGAAATCAACACCGTGCTCGGCCACGCCGGCGGCACCGGCACCCAATACTTCCGCGATTCCACGGCAGAGGCCTTCGACAAAATCCTCGCCTTCAACCTGCATGGCCAAGTCTATTTGACCCGCGCCATTTTGCGCCATTGGACCGCCTCCAAATGCAAAGGGCACATCATCTACACCTCCACCTGGGTCAACA
>CAZKVP010000035.1:0-7606 GCA_964556215.1 uncultured Phycisphaeraceae bacterium | reverse complement strand
TGGACCGCCTCCAAATGCAAAGGGCACATCATCTACACCTCCACCTGGGTCAACAGCATCCCATGGCAGGGTATTTCCGCCTACATCGCCGCCAAGGCCGGCGTTGACATGTTCGCCAAGACCATGGCCTTGGAATATGCCAAAGACGGCATCCGCTTCAATCTGCTGGCCCCCGGCAATGTCGCCGCCGGCGCCTCAAAGGCTGCCTACGACACCGAAGAGCCTTATCGCAAAGCAGTCGATGCCGTCTCGCCCCATGGCCGCAACACCCCGGAAGCCATTGCCAACGGCTTCCTCTACCTGTGCTCGCATCTGGCCGATGAAGTGGTCGGCAACATTTTGAATGTGGATGCCGGCGTGGGCCTGCCGCGCTTGCAGCAGAATCTTTGAATGAGAACCTGAAAATAAAAAAGGCCAAGCATTTGCGCTTGGCCTTTTTTATTTTCAGGTTTTTTGCGTTACTTCATTTTCTTGGCCGCAGGCTTGGCGGCGACTTTCTTCTTCGCCGGCGCCTTCTTGCCATACGCACTGGCAACCTGGCGCTGGGTGCCCAGGCTGTCGATGCCCAGTTCCACCACATCGCCGGGCTTCAAGAAACGCGGCGGTTTGAAGCCCAAGCCCACGCCCGACGGGGTGCCGGTGGAGATCACATCGCCGGGCAACAGGGTCATGAACTGCGACAGGTAGGACACGATGTAGGCGCAATTGAAAATCATGTCGGCGGTGCTGGAATCCTGCAACCGCTCGCCGTTGACATCCAGCCACAGACCCAGTTTTTGCGGATTGGGGACTTCGTCGGTGGTGGCCAGGAAAGGCCCGAGTGGCGCAAAGGTGTCGGCCGATTTGCCCTTGGCCCATTGGCCGCCGCGCTCAACTTGCCATTCACGCTCGGAGTAGTCGTTGTGGGTGCAGTAGCCGGCCACATAATCCAGCGCGTCCTTCTTGCTGACATATTGCGCCTTCTTGCCGATGACGATGGCCAGTTCCACTTCCCAGTCGCTCTTCTTGGAGCCCTTGGGGATGACCACGCCGTCGAAAGGCCCGGTCAGCGCGGTGGTGGACTTGAAGAAGATGATCGGTTCTTTGGGGATCGGCGCGCCGGTTTCGATGGCGTGCTTGGTGTAGTTGAGGCCGATGCAGATGATCTTCGACGGGCGGGCCACGCAGGAGCCGAGGCGGGCTTTTTCGGACACCACCGGGCAGGAAGCCGCGTTCTTCTTGAGCCAGGCGGCCAATTTCTTGACGCCGTTGGCGGTGAAGAAGGCTTCGTCGAAATCCTTGGTGAAGGCCGACACGTCGAGGCGCTTGCCCTGATGAATGACGCCGGGTTTTTCGGCGCCGTCTTTGCCAAAACGGATGAGTTTCATGGGATGCTGGGGTAAAAGGGTGAAGAGAAAAAGAAGAATCAGTTGAGTTTGCAGTGGGCGAAGCCGCCGTCAATGTCCACGCAGGTGCCGGTCATGAAGGCGGAATCATCGGAGGCCAAAAACAGCGCCAGTTTGGCGATTTCCACCGGCTGCGCCATGCGACCGATGGGCTGGGTGGCGGAGAGTTTTTCGAACATTTCCTGCTCCTTGCCCGGGTAGTTCTTGGCGAGGAAGCCGTCGACGAACGGCGTGTGCACGCGGGCCGGGGCGATGGCGTTGCAGCGGATGCCCTGGCGCACATAGTCGGTGGCGACCGCGTAGGTCATGGTCAGCATGGCGCCCTTGCTCATCGAATACGCCATGCGGTCGGGGATGCCCACGCGCGAGGCGATGGAGGCAAGGTTGACGATGACGCCGCTCTTGTTCTTCATCAACGGCACGGCGGCCTTCATGGTGTTGAACGAGCCCTTGATGTTGACGGCGTAGACGCGGTCCAGGTCTTCAGTGGTGCAGACCTCCACATTGCCGATGGCGGCGATGCCGGCGGAGTTGGTCAGGATGTCGAAGGAGCCGTGCTTTTTGGCGGCGGATTTGAAGAGTTTTTCGACCGCGGCCAGGTTGGTGATGTCGGTCTGGTGGAACTCGGCCTGGCCGCCGGCGGCCTTGATGGCCTTGACGGCGGCTTTGCCGTTGACGGCGTTGACGTCAATGATCAGCACCTTGGCGCCTTCGGCCGCGTACAACTCGGCGATGGCCCGGCCGATGCCGGAGGCGCCGCCGGTGACGGCGGCCAACTTGCCGGCGAGTTTGCCTTTGCCGGTGCCCCGCTTTTTGGCGGCGGACTTGGCGGACGGTTTGGTGGATGGTTTGGCGGGCATGGGCGTTCCTGCGAAGGGAGGGAAAAGAGGGTGGAATTGTACGACATCCGAAAAGGTTGGCCGGCGGATTCAGCCGGCGTTTACCGTACGGCCGCTGGTCCGGGTCGTCCGCGTAAAATGCGCCGATGTCTTTCACGGTGGCCGCCCTCTATCAATTCACCCGCTTGGCTGATCCGGCGGCCATGCGCCAGACGCTGGCCGATGCGGGGGCGGCGCGCAACTTGATCGGCTTGCTCTTGGTCGCGGCGGAGGGTATCAACGGCACCCTCGCCGGCACCCGCGAAGACTTGGAATCTTTCCATGCCTTTTTGCTGGCCGACGGCCATTTTTCTGCCCAGCGCCTGTCGTGGAAATATTCGCATGCGTCCGCCCGCCCCTTCCGCGATTTGCGGGTGAAGTTGAAGCCGGAAATTGTGACGCTGCGCGTGCCGGATCTGGATCCGGCGGCGCAAGTCGGCACCTATGTGGCGCCCAAGGATTGGAATGATTTGATCCGCCAACCCGATGTGCTGCTGGTGGACACCCGCAACGATTATGAAGTGCGCATCGGCACCTTTGAAAACGCCATTGATCCCAAGACTCAAAACTTCAGCCAATTCCCCCAATGGGTGGAAAAAAATCTGGATCCGAAAAAGCACACCAAGGTGGCAATGTTCTGCACCGGCGGCATCCGCTGCGAAAAGAGCACCAGCCTCTTGCTCAAGCAAGGCTTCAAGGATGTATTCCATTTGCAAGGCGGCATTTTGCAATACCTGGAAGAAGTGCCCAAGGAAGCAAGCAAATGGCAGGGCGAGTGCTTTGTGTTCGACACCCGTGCAGCGGTCGGCCACGGGCTGGCCGAGGGCGATGCCAAGATTTGTTTCCACTGCGGGCAACCGGTGACGCTTGAAGAACAGGCGCTGCCGGAATGGGACCGCAGGCGCAAATGCGCCAAATGCGCGGCGGATGATGGGGCGCCCTCGGCGCGTTCGATCAAGCGGGCCGCCAAGCGTCGCGCCAAGAGTGCGGAAAAACGGGCGGCCAAACGCGGGGAAAAGTAGACGCGACGGCTACTTTACAATCCCCCCATGTCTTTCAATCCCACCGAAATCCGCGCGCAATTCCCCATCCTGCACCAGTGGGTGCATGGCAAACCGCTGGTCTATCTCGACTCCGCCGCCACTTCGCAAAAACCGCAATGCGTGCTGGACGCGGTGGCGCATTATTACGCCAAAGACAACGCCAATGTGCATCGCGGCATTCACGCCTTGGCCGCGCGCGCCACCGAAGGCTACGAAGGCGCGCGCGAAACCGTGCGCAAGTTTTTGAATGCACCCAGCACCCAAGGCTGCCTGTTCGTGCGCGGTGCCACCGAAGGCATCAATCTGGTCGCCGCCAGCTGGGGCCGGCAAAACTTGCGCCAAGGCGACCGCGTGCTCATTTCACACAGCGAGCATCATTCCAACATCGTGCCGTGGCAACTCATCTGCGAACAGCAAGGCGCAACCTTGGATGTGCTGCCCATCACCCAAACGGGTGAATGGGACATGGCGCAATTGCCGGCGCTGCTGGCCAAGAAACCCAAGATGGTCGCGGCGGCGTGGGTGTCGAATTCGCTGGGCACCATCAACCCGATTCATGAACTGGTCAAGCAAGCCAAAGCCGCCGGCGCCCTCACCTTGGTCGATGCCTGCCAAGCCGCACCGCACGGGCCCCTCGATGTGCAGGGGCTGGGCTGCGACTTTTTGGTGTTTTCCGGCCACAAGACCTACGGCCCCACCGGCATCGGCGTGTTGTGGGGCAAGGTCGATTTGCTCAACGCCATGCCGCCGTATCACGGCGGCGGCGAGATGATCGAGCAGGTGAAATTTTCCGGCACGACTTACGCCAAAGCCCCGCAACGCTTCGAAGCCGGCACGCCCAACATCGCCGGGGCCATCGGCCTTGGCACGGCCTTGGAATGGATGATGAAGTTGGATTGGGATGCGATTCGCGCCCATGAAGCGAATCTGTTGGCCTTGGCCACCGCACGCTTGCAACAAATCGACGGCCTAAAAATCATCGGCACCGCCAAAGACAAAGTGCCGGTGATCTCGTTCACCATTGAAGGTGTCTCGCCTTTGGATTTGGCCGAGCCGCTGGATCGCGCCGGCCTGGCGACCCGCACCGGCCATCACTGCGCCCAGCCGGTGATGGATTTCTTCGGGGTTCCCGCCACCTTGCGCGCATCATTTGCGCTTTACAACACGGCGGAAGAGGTGGAGGCGTTGGGGCAAGGGGTTGAGAAGGCGTTGAAGTTTTTCAGGTAAAAAAGTAGACGCGGCGGCTCGCCGCGTTCAGACCAAGCATCTCTTAGAATTCACCCATGCCCATCCATTCCACCGCCTCCCCAGCCCAGGCCCTGCGTGCCCGTTGGACTGCCGTGGCCGAAGCGCAATTTCGCTGGAAGATGGAAACGCTGCCACATTTGGTGACAGCGGAGCAGGGCGCGCAATTTGACGGGGCTCTGGCCAAAGCACTGGCGGAATTGCCGCCGCGCAAGAGGTCTGGCCTGGCGGAATTTCAGCGGCTGTTGGCGCGGAGAAAACCATGAATGATCTGTACCAAGCAGCCGCCCGCATTCAAGAAGCCCTGCGCGCCGAAGGCTGGAATTTTTGCTTCATAGGCGGCCTTGCGGTTCAACATTGGGGCGAGCCGCGCTTCACCCGTGATATTGATGCTTCCCTTTTGACCGGATTGGGCGGGGAGAACGCCTACATCAAACGACTGGAGAAATGGCTGCCATCGCGCGAGCCGGATCCGGTGGCCTTCGCCATGGAGACGCGCATTTATCTGGGATTGTTTCAGGGCCGCGTGCCCGTGGACATTTCACTCGCGGGGGATCAGTTTGAGGAGCGCGTGCTGGCGCGTTCGGTGGAGGCCGACTATGCCCCGGGCGCTCGCCTATGCGTGTGCTGCGCCGAGGATTTGGTGACCTACAAAGTGTTTGCCGGGCGCCCGGTGGATTGGCAAGATGTGGAAGGCATTTTGCTGCGCCAAAAAGGCAAGCTGAAGTGGGGCGTCATTGAGAGCGAGTTGGAGCCGCTGTTGGAATTGAAAGAGGATTTTGAGGCGTTTGGAAGGTTGCAGGAGTTGCGCCGGAAGGTGGGGTGAGGGGCGCCACCCGCATCGGCCATCACTGCGCGCAGCCGGTGATGGATTTCTTCAAGGTACCCGCCACCGTGCGGGCTTCATTTGCGCTTTACAACACGGTGGAGGGGGTGGAGGTTTTGGGGAAGGGGATTGAGGGGGCGTTGCGGTTTTTTAGGTGATGTTCGCTTTCTGTGGGCATACAATGCCCCTACCTTCAAGGAGACTCTTTATGCTTGCCACCCTACCCCTTTCCAAAATGTCCGTTTCGGAAAAACTCCGCACGATTGACGCCATTTGGACAGACCTACTGCACACTCCGGCCAGCATTCCATCGCCCGCGTGGCATGCGGATGTGTTAGCCGCACGCGAGGAACGCATCAAGGCCAAGAAAGCTGTCTTTGTCGATTGGTCGGAGGCCAAAGAGACCATTCGGAAGCGCACGCGATGAAAGCTCAGATCCTCGATGAGGCAATGCGGGATGAGGAAAACGGATTCCGTTTTTACGAAGCTCAAGAGGCGGGCCTTGGGGACTACTTTCTAGACTCCCTATTCTCTGATATTGATTCTCTACAACTCTACGGCGGCGTCCACGCTGTCCGTTTGGGCTATCACCGCCTGCTGGCAGACCGTTTCCCATATGCGGTTTACTACTTGGTAGAAGATGACATTGTCCGAGTGCGCGCGGTGGTGGATTGTCGTCGAAATCCCGATTCCATCCTGAAGAAGTTGCGGCATCTTGGGCCGAGCAAAACGCGGAGCGGACGGCGGACTTCGGAGAAATAAAGAGGTCTGCCCTCCCGGCTTACTTCCCCAACTCCCCCACCAACCACCGCGCAAATTCCGCCTTGCCGACCTTGCCCGGCGATTCGCTGCGCCCGTCCGCCCACATCAAGGTGCCGTGGATTTCCGCCGCGTTCATCGTCTCCAACGGATTGGCCACGATGGCGTCCACCCCCTTGCGCTTCATCTTCTCCTGCGCGCGCTCGTTCAAACGCTGTGATTCTTCCAACGCAAACGCGATCACTTTTTGGTCGGCGCGTTTGCGCTTGGCGCAACCGGCGACCAAGTCGGGCGTCGGGGTCAGGGTCAAGGTGAGATTGGCGCCGCGCTCGACTTTGCCAGTCAAAGGCGCGGCCATCCGGTAATCAGCCACGGCAGCGACCATGATCAGCACATCGCAATCGGGAAAGTGGGTTTGCAAAGCGGCTTCCAGATCGGCACACGAATCAAACCGCATGGTGTTCACATGCGCGGGCGGCACGGCACACACGGGCCCGAGCAGCAACGTGGTGTCGTGGCCGGCTTCTGCCGCCGCCTTGGCCATGGCAATTCCCAGCGTCCCGCTGGAGCGGTTGGAGAAAAAGCGGACTTGGTCAATCGGCTCGCGGGTGGGGCCGGCGGTAATCAGAATGCGCATGGGAGGGTTCAGGGGGTTGTGGCACAAGGGGTTGCCTGCCAAGGAGCATGATAGGCAAGGGCGAAAAAGCAAAAATTGCGGAAAAACTCACGCGGAGGTGGTATTGTCCAGTTGGTATCGGTCTTTTTTTGCCATCCCCGTTCTTTTATAGGAGACTTGTCATGTGGAAATTCATTGTTCCGGTTGCGGCAGTGGCGTTTGCAGGTTCGCTGGCCATGGCGGGCGGCGAAGAGTGTCCGGATTGCCCCAAGTGCCCCAAGGAGCCGGCCCCGCCCGCCGCGCCGGCGGAGCCCAAGGAACAGGTCTCATTCACCTTGGCCCCGGCCAATGGCGAGAAGCTCACGCTTGAGGGCGTGGACCTTGGCAAAGAGGTCGCCGGCCCGGCGGTGAAGGCCGCCGACCTCAAGGGCAAGGCCGTGGTGTTCGAATACTGGGGCGACCAGTGCGGACCGTGCCTGGCCTCCATCCCCCATGTGTGCGCCGTGCAAAAAGAGCACGGCCGCGAAAAGCTGATCGTGGTGGCCAACCAGGTGTGGACCGAAGACGTGGCGGTGGCCAAGGCCGCCTTTGAAAAACACGCGCCCAAGGATTACCAGGTGAGCGTGGTCAACCACGGCGCCGTCAAGGGTGCGGAAGTCGACGGCGTGCCGCACGCCATGGTGTTCAACCCCGACGGCACCCTGCGCTGGGAAGGCAACCCTCATCCGCGCGCGGACGGCCCGGCGTTTGAAAAAGCGGTGGCCGAGGCGGTGGCGTTGGTGAAGTGAATTTCGGCCGCAGGCCGCAGTGAAACATTGAAGAACCCCGCCTGTCATTGGGCGGGGTTTTTGTTT
>CAZKVP010000034.1:25388-31683 GCA_964556215.1 uncultured Phycisphaeraceae bacterium | reverse complement strand
CCAAGCAAGTCCATTTTGAAAAAGAAGAAAGAACCCTTAGGTTGACGCGCATGCCTGATGGGGCGCCGCTTGGGCCGCAACCCGCGCCTGGCGGACGGCAGTGGCTGAAACTGCCCTAAAATCGACCTATGAAAAATCCCCGGCACTTCACCACTTCCTTGGGCCTCGCCTTCGGCTTGGTCTGCTCCGCCGCCTGCGCCACCTCTGCTCCCGTTGCGCCGCCGGCCATCGCCCCGCTGCGGTCCGTACCGGCCAAGGACGCCGTGTGGCCGAACACCGTATCACTGGACGCCGATTGGCTGTTCCTGCCCGAAGACCCCGCCCCCGCCGGCGCACCCGTCGCCGCCGTCAAAGCGCCCAAAACGCCCGAGGCGCAATGGGAAAAAATTGCCCTGCCCCACACCTGGAACGCCAAAGACACCCTGGAAACCCGTGACTACCGCCGCGGCCTGGGCTGGTACCGCAAACATTTGGCCATCACCCCGGAATTCCTCGCCAAGGACTTGCGCCATTTCGTGCGCTTCGGCGCGGCCAACGCGCAGGCGCAAGTGTTTCTCAACGGCCGTCTGATCGGCGAGCATGTCGGCGGCTACAGCGCCTTCACCGTGGAACTCACCGGCCTGCTGCGCGAAGGCGACAATGTGCTGGAAGTGCGGGTGGACAACCGCCCCATCCCCACGCTCAACCCCACCAGCGACGGCTTGTTCAATCTCTACGGCGGCCTGTACCGCTCGGTCGAATTCCTGCACGCCCCGCGCATCGGCTTCGCCCGCGCCAAGCAGGGCGGTCCGGGCGTGCGCGTGTGGTCGCAGAATGTGTCAGCCGACAGCGCCGACCTGCATGTCGAAGCCCTGATGGACGACGCCAGTGAAAGCCAAAGCCCTCGCGATTACACCGTGCAAGCGCAACTGGCCGACGCCGACGGCCAAGTGGTGTCGCAAATTTCCGTGCCGGCCCGGGCCGCCCTGCACCTGACCCTGCCGCCGGTCGCCCACCCGCAACTCTGGTCGCCCGAACACCCGACGCTCTACACCCTGACTCTGCGCCTGATGAAGGACGGCGCCGAGGCCGACCGCGTCAGCGTGCACCACGGCTTCCGCTTCTTCCGCTTCACCGCCGACCACGGCTTCTTCCTCAACGGCGCGCCCTATAAATTGCACGGCGTCAACCGCCACCAGGACTTCAAAGGCATGGGCAACGCCCTGCACCCCGAACAGCATGCCAAAGACTTGCGCCTGATGAAGGAACTGGGCGTCAACTGGCTGCGCCTGGCCCACTATCAGCAGGACGACTATGTGCTGCAACTCTGCGACCAACTCGGCATTTTGGTGTGGGAAGAAATCCCCTTTGTGCGCGGCAACTCCGCCCTGCCGGAATACGAGCAAAGCACCCAAAGCATGCTGCATGACATGATCGCCCAGCACTTCAACCACCCCGCGATCATCCTGTGGGGCATGGGCAACGAAATCTACTACGGCAAGGGCGCCGACGGCCGGGCCAGCCAATTCGGCCTGATCTCCCGCCTCAATGACACCATCCACCAAGAGGACCCGGTGCGCAAAAGCGTGATCGTCAACGGCGACGCCAACAATGCCAGCAACTTGAAAATCATGGGCATCCCGGATGTCATCGGCTACAACGTCTACAAAGGCTGGTACGGCGGCAGGATCGAAGAACTGACCGCGCGCCTGGAGCAATTGCACCACATGAACCCCGACAAGCCGATGTTCCTGTCGGAATTCGGCGCCGGGGCCAAATTCGGCAAGCACAGCGACCACCCCAAAGCCTGGGACATGAGCGAGGAATACCAAGCCTATTTCCTCAAGGAACATTTGCGCCAACTCGACGCCAATCCGTGGATCTGCGGCTACAACTGGTGGAACTTCGCCGATTTTGGCTGGGCCGCCAGCAGCAACCCGAAACTGTTCAACAACAAAGGCCTGGTTTCGTTTGACCGCCAGCCAAAGGCCAGTTTCTACCTGCTGCGCGAACACCTGACCGGGGTTAAGGCACCCAAAGCGCAAACGGCACCCAAGACTGGCGGCGACAACGGCAAGGAAGCCCTGCCCACCGGCGAAGACGCCAATCCGTTCAAGGCGGATGGGAAATAAGCGGGGGATTGAGGATGCGTGAATGGGCGGGCAAAAAGCTGCGGAAGAGAGCACCGCCTACAATCCCCTCTCCCCATGTCCCGCAAACAAATTCCCAATCTCGTCACCCTTTTGCGCCTGGTTTTTGCCGTGGCTTTTTTCGCCACGCTGGAAGGCTTTCGCTTTGGCGCCAATGCGCCGCGCTGGGTGTTACCGGTGGCGGTGCTGCTGTTTATTTTGGCGGCAGTGACCGATGCGCTTGACGGCTATCTGGCCCGCAAATGGCAGGCTGAATCCCGCTTTGGGCGGATCATGGACCCGTTTTGCGACAAGGTGCTGGTTATCGGCGCTTTCTTGTACCTGGCCAGCGCCGGCTTCAGTAGCGCCACCGGCGTGGCGCCGTGGATGGTGGTGGCGGTTTTGGCCCGCGAACTGCTGGTGACCGGCATCCGCGACGAGATGGAAAGTTCCGGCGTGAAATTCGGCGCCAACTGGTCGGGCAAGGCCAAAATGATCGTGCAATCCATCGCCGTGCCCACTTTGCTGGCCATCGTCTGGTGGATGGACGGCGTGGACTTCCTGCCAGCCTGCCCAACCTGGATGGCCCTGGTGCGCGACGGCCTGGTCTACCTGACGGTGGGCATCACCGTCGCCTCCGGCTGGCCTTATGTGCTGGCGGCAATCAAGGGCATTTCGACAAAATAAGGACGACTTTCCCCCTGTTATTATTTCCGCTTCCCTTTTCCACCTCCTATCGCCCCCACCATGTCCAGAATCTTCAATTTCTCCGCCGGCCCCTGCACCCTGCCCCTTGAAGCCTTGGAAGCCGCCAAGGCGCAATTCTCCGACTATCAGGGCCTTGGCATGGGTCTGGTGGAAATGAGCCACCGCACCAAGCCGGTCGAAGCCATGCACCAAGCCGCGTTGGATTCCACCAAAGCCCTGCTTGGCGTGCCCGACACCCACCAGATTCTGCTTTTGGGCGGCGGCGCGACTTTGCAGTTCGCCATGGCGCCGATGAACCTCTTGGCTGGCGGCAAAAAAGCAGATTACACCAACTCCGGCGCCTGGGCCAAAAAAGCCATTGAAGACGCCAAGAAACTCGGCAACATCACGGTGTCGTTCGACGACAAAGCCAACAATTACTCGCGCCTGCCGGACCCCAAGGCCGTGCAGGTGGCCGACGACGCCGCCTATTACCATCTGACCAGCAACGAAACCATCGGCGGCATCCAGTGGCAGGACTTCCCCACCTTGAAGTGCCCGATCGTGGCCGACATGTCCAGCGACATCATGAGCAAGCCGATTCCCTTCGAGAAATTCGGCCTGATCTACGCCGGCGCGCAAAAGAACATGGGCCCCGCCGGCATGACTCTGGTCATCATCCGCAAAGATGTGCTGGAAAGTTGCCCCGACAACCTGCCCGGCTACTTCAGCTACAAAAACCACGCCAAAGAAAACTCCATGCTCAACACCCCGCCGGTGTTCCAGATCTGGATGCTCAAGCTGGTCAACGAATGGCTGGCCGGCAAGGGCGGCCTGAAATTCGCGCAGGACATGGCCCAAAAGCGCAGCGACGCGCTGTACAACGCCATCTCCGCCAGCAACGGCTTCTACAAGAGCCCGGTGGACGCCGCCGTGCGCTCGAAGATGAACATCGTCTTCCGCCTGCCCACCGAAGCGCTGGAAGAACAATTCGTCAAGGAAGCCAAAGCCCATCAATTCGACGGTCTCAAGGGGCACCGCTCGGTCGGCGGCATCCGCGCCAGCGTCTACAACGCCATGCCGCTGGAAGGCGCACAAGGCCTGGCCCAGTTCATGGTGGATTTCGCCAAGAAGAACGGCTAAGGCATTCACTCAAAACCCCAAAAAAGACGCCCGGCTCGCCGGGCGTCTTTTTGCTAAAACATCCACCCCATGGCCAAAACCTCCCCTCAAAAATCCGCCGCCAACGCACTTGGCATCACTTCCCCCAAGGGCTTTTACGCCGCCGGCATCGCTGCGCACATCAAAAAGTCCGGCAAAAAGGACTTGATGCTACTGGTCTCCGACCGCCCGTGCGCCGCCGCCGGGGTGTTCACCACCTCGCTGACGCCGGCCGAGCCGATCATCGTCACCAAGGCCCACCTGAAAACCAAGGGCACCCGCGCGGTGGTGGTCAACGCCGGCAATGCCAACGCCTCCACCGGCGCGCAGGGGCTTAAGAATGCGCAGCTCATGTGCAAACTGGTCGCTGATGAAATCGGCTGCGCCACCCAAGAAGTGCTGGTGGCCTCCACCGGCATCATCGGTGTGCCGTTGCCGATGGACAAAGTGGTGGCCGGCATTGGCGCCGCCATCCCCGAATTGGGCTCCGATGCATTGGCCGCGCAAAACGCCGCCGAGGCCATCATGACCACCGACCTGACCGCCAAGGTCGCCGGCGTCCAACTCAAACTCGGCGGCAAGACCTGCACCCTGGCCGGCATCTGCAAAGGCTCGGGCATGATCGCGCCCAACATGGCCACCATGCTCGGCTTCATTGCCTGCGACGCGCAAGTTGCGCCCGCGGCCCTGTCCAAAGCGCTCAAGGAGGCGACCAAGACCTCCTTCAACCGCATCAGCGTGGACCAACACACCTCCTGCTCGGATGCGGTGCTGGTGCTGGCCAACGGCGCGGCGGATAACGCCGAAGTCAAAGGCGGCTCGGCCGATTACAAAAAATTCCTGGCCGCGCTCACCGACCTGTGCCAGCGGATGGCCGAAATGATCGTGCGCGACGGCGAAGGCGCGACCAAGGTGTTCCATGTGACGGTCGCCAATGCCAAGAGTGAAAAAGAAGCCGACCTGATCGCCAAAGCCATCGTCAATTCGCCGTTGGTCAAGTGCGCGGTCTACGGCGGCGACCCCAACTGGGGCCGCATCGTGACCGCCGCCGGCTACAGCGGCGCCTCCGGCGTGGATTTGAAAAAGATGAAACTGACCATCGGCGAAAAAGGCAAGGCCGCCATCGCCGTCTATCAAAACGGCGCGCCGGTCAAGCAGTCGGCGGCCAACTTCAAAAAGTTGCAGGCGGCGATGCAGGCCAAAGACATCTTCATGACGCTCGCGATGGGCGCCGGCAAGTCGCAGGTCACCTGGCTGGGCTGCGACCTGTCGTATGACTATGTGAAGATCAACGCCGAATACACCACGTGATCCTGTTTGAAAAAACGCGCCGTCTGGCCCATTAAAAATGCCGCCCTTGAGGCGGTGTTTTTAATGGGCCAGACGGCGCGTTTTATTTTGGATTACGGCAGGATTTCCAGCATTGAGAATGTGCTCCTGCCGCAGAACAACGTGTGGTAGACCTCTTCAATGTCCGCCGGCACCAAGCGGATGCAGCCGTGCGACTTGTTCTGTCCGATGGAGGTCGGATCATTGGTGCCGTGGATGCCATACCCGGTGAAACTGGCGGTGGTCGGTTCCACGCCTTGCACCGGAATCCAGAATTTCCCGATGGGATTGTCGGCGGCGCCGCCAAGATAATGTTTGCCTGTTTCCGGATCAGTCCAAGCTGAGTTCTCCACCTTTCCGCGGAAAGCATCGCCGTCCAAAACACCAATGCGGAACTTGCCCACCGGGGTTTTGTTGTCCATGCCAAGGCAAATGGGGAAAGATTTGAGGTAAATCTTCGCACCATTGGCGTTTTGCGTGTACAGATCCATGCGGTATTCGTGCTTGCTCACCCGGGCACTGATGGGGCCAAGGATGGTCTTGATTTTCTGGCCAGCCTGCAGATTCTTGGCGCTCTTCATGCCGGAAATCTGCAGCAGCAAGCCGCTGGGTACGCGGTATTTATTGGCAATGAGCTCCAGCGCGTCGTTATTTTTGACGGTGTAGATGGCGGTGATGTCGTCATCGGTCAAATTGCGCTTGCCATAAGCGTAAGTGTTGTTGATGTCGGTGAGCGTGGCGCGAATCCAAGCCGCATTCTCAGGCTTCAATTCGGCGGTGTAGTTGAACAGCACTTCGGACAGCACGGCCCGGCCTTCCACCACCTTGTTGGCCTTGAGCAGGGCCATGCCTTGTTCAAGTTCCTTCTGGATGTTGCCGGTCTGCGGGGTGAGGGCGGCCGGAACGGCCACCGGCACAAAGGGCGCGGTGGAATTGGCGGCCGGAATCGCCGGGGTGCCGGTGGTGGACTTGACGGGTTCCTTGGCCGGCTCTTTGACAGGATCTTTGAC
>CAZKVP010000034.1:0-25288 GCA_964556215.1 uncultured Phycisphaeraceae bacterium | reverse complement strand
CAGGCTCCGTCTTGACCGGGTCCTTCGCCACCACCGCCTCGCCCGGCTTGGGGGCTTGGGCGCCGGGGGCTGGCGTCCCTTCCTTGGCTTCTGCCACGGGAAGCACGGGGGCATGCCTGCCGCGCATGAAGTACCACGCCCCGGCTCCGCCACCGGCCAGCAGGACCAACGCGCCAACCACCAGAATGCCCTTGCCGCCTGAATTGCGATTGGACCGATTGGACGAACGATGCATAGACATGTGTGCTCCTTGCGATTGTTACTTGAAGAAGGCGGCATCCTACCACCTTGCGCTGATTGAAACGCCTTCGCAGTCTATCGGGAAAAACCGGTGATTGGCAATAGCTCCGGATAAAAATTTTCCGGATTTTCACGCCGCTGCCGGCGGCTGGGCCGGACCGCCCTTCATCCACGCCAAATAGGCCTTCATCTGCTTCTCATAACCCCGGTCCGTCGGCCGGTAATAGGCCTTGTCCACCCCCAGATAATCCTGCTCCACGTACCCTTTGGCCCCGTCATGGGCGTATTGGTAACCGGGTGCCTTGTCCGGCCGGTTTTCGCCGGCGGCGAACACCACTGAGCGCAAGTGCTTGGGCACCGGCACGCTGCGGTTGTTTTTGACATCGGCCATGGCCTCGTTGATGGCGGCGTAGGCCGCGTTGCTCTTGGGCGCGCAGGCCAGATAGATGGCGGCCTGCGCCAGGGTGATGCGGGCCTCGGGCATGCCGATGCGGTGGACGATGTCGTAGCAGGCCGCCGCCATCGAAATACCCCGCGGATCGGCGTTGCCGATGTCTTCGCTGGCCAAAATCGCAATGCGCCGGGCGATGAACAACGGATCCTCGCCAGCCACCAGCATGCGGGCCAGCCAATACACGGCCGCATCCGGGTCGGAACCGCGCACCGACTTGATGAAGGCCGAAATGGCGTCGTGGTGCTGGTCGCCGTCGGCGTCGTAAGCCAGGGCTTTTTGCTGGATGGATTCCTCCGCCACCGCCAAACTGATGTGCGGCGCGGCGCCGGCGCGTTTTTCCGACAACACCGCCACTTCAAGGGCCGACAGCGCCTTGCGGGCGTCGCCATCGCAGCGGGCGGCCAGCAGCGCGGCGGCATCGGCGTCCAGCACCGCCCCCAGCGCGCCGTAGCCGCGATCCGGATCGGAGATGGCGCGCATCAGCAGGGCGGTGATTTCCGCCTCTGAAATGGCCTCGAACTGGAACACCGCCGAACGCGACACCAAGGCGGCGTTGACGGCGAAATACGGGTTCTCGGTGGTGGCCCCCACCAGGGTGATCACCCCGCGCTCGACATCGCCAAGCAGCACATCCTGCTGGGCGCGGTTGAAGCGGTGGATTTCATCGAGAAAAAAGATGGTGCGCACGCCGTCCTGCTCCAGCCTTTTTTTGGCCCCGTCCAGCACCGCCCGCACATCGGCCACCCCGATGGCTGCCGCGTTGCCCTGCTCAAAATGCCGCTTGGTGTGGGCCGCAATCAAACGGGCCAAGGTGGTTTTTCCGGTACCGGGCGGCCCGTAAAACAGCACGCTGGTCATCTGGTCGGCTTCCAACATGCGCCGCAGCAATTTCCCCGGGCCAAGAAAATGCGCCTGGCCGGCAAATTCATCCAACGAACGCGGCCGCATGCGCGCCGCCAACGGCTCGGCGGATTTCAGGCGGGAATCTTGCTGTGCGCGCCAGAGAGACATGCGGCGCATGGTACCCGCTTGCCTCCACCGCCTGTCTTACTGCTTGCCGCCATGGGGAGCGGGATGACTATGGGCGATTGGCGCTTGCCCAGGAGCCAGCAGTGAATTAAAGATGTCAGTGGTGGACATCGAACACGACATGCCGGAGGGCATCTCTTCGCTCAGCATCAAAACCGGCACGATGGAGGTATCAGTCCCGATTTCGGCCTTGGGCATCTCTTTGACGGCCTCTTGGCCCCATATCTGCTGGGAATCATGGCCGGATGACGCATCGGATGCGCGGCCGGCGGGGATGAACTCGATCAACTCCACGCAGGTGTACCCGATGAACAGCTTGTCCCCCACCGCCAGCACCCCTTGGTGTTCCTGGCGCCCATTGTGCCAAATGCCCATGCCGCCCGAGCGCAGATCGGCAAACAGCACCTGATTGGCCTCGTCCACCGTGAGCCGGCAATGCTTGCGCGACACCTCGGGAAAGGGAATCCGCACCCGGCACTCATCCGACCGGCCAATGACGAAATCAACCCGCCGAACGGTGAATTCCTCGGAGGTCTTGTTGCGAACCGTGAAACGAAATTTAAGGGTGGGCTTGTGCATGGTTGAAGTCGGGGGGAGCGATTTTACCACGGCAAGGCTGAAAATCAATAGGCGGGTAATTAAATCCTGCGGCGGCAATTCGGACACCGAAATGAATCCTAAAATAATCCCCCTTGGCCGCCATGGCCGCTTTCCTTGGCCCACCGGGGGGGATATACTCGCGACCCTGGATTTGTGCCGTCATTATTCTGTGCCCGCCTCGCCTGTTTCCCCCTGTCTTTTTCATCATGATTCAACACGACAGCCAAACTTTTTCCAAAGCCGCCACCGTGGGCCTTGTGGGGCTGGTGGTGCAATTTGTCCTGACCGCCATCCTCGCCCTGATCGGGATATATGCGGGGTCCAACGACGCCATCCTTGCCGCCGCTTTTGCCGCCGCCCTCGGGTTGCCGGCCTGGGCCATCCTGCAGATTTACCTGGGGCAGCTCCACAAAGAGCGCGTTGAACTGCTCGAAACCCGCGCCTTGGAAAACCGGCCCGAAGCCGGCGGCATGTTTGAGGAAGCCAGCTTGGCCGAAGTGCGCCGCCGCATCAACCGGATTGAAAAGTGGGGCTTCCCCATCGTCAGCCTGGCCGTGGCCCTGGCGCAGATGGGCTTGGGTGCCTGGTTGGCGCATGCCGCCACCAAAAACTGGCTGCCGCTAAGCGACGGCGACCTGGCCGACAAGGTGCGGCGCATGCTGGAAGGCGCCGAGCAGGTTGCCGCCATCAATCCGGTGCTGGCACTCCTGGGATTGGGGCTGGTCGTCCTGGCCTCTTTCTTCCTGGCGCGCTATGTGGCCGGCATGACCCGCCAGAAGGAATGGCAGGTCCTGCGCGGCGGGGCCAGCGCCCTGCTGGCATGCAGCATCCTGGCCGGCTTGGCCGCATTGGCCTTTGTGCTGGCGGTCTGGGGCAACATGCCAAAGGCCCTGGCTTATGGCGCAGTGGTGCTGCCGCTGCTCCTGGCCGCCCAAGGACTGGAAACAACGCTGGTGCTTTTGTTTGACCTGTACCGCCCGCACAAAGCCGGCGAGCCGGTGCGCCCGGCCTTTGACAGCCGCCTGTTGGGCTGGCTCTCGGGGCCGGAATCACTGGGGCGCCTGCTGACCGAAACCCTGCGCTACCAATTCGGCTTTGAGATTTCCTCCTCGTGGTTCGTCCGCCTGCTCTCCAAAACGGGGCTGCCCCTGGCCGGCGCCACCCTCGCCCTGGTTGCTGGCGCCTCCTGCATCCACATCGTGGCCCCGCATGAGCGGGCGGTGGTCGTCACCTGCGGCGTGCTTGGCGAAGTCAGAGGGCCGGGCCTTTATTTCAAGGCGCCATGGCCCTTGGCCAAAGTCCGCTCCCTTGAAGTCGACCGCGTCAAACGGCTGGCCATCGCCGGCCATCCCTTCGACACCGCGGAAGAGGCCCAAAAAAAGGCCGACCAAGCCAAGGCCTCCGGCGAAATTCCCACCATCCTCTGGACCGGGCGCGACGAACTCGGGCGCAAGGATGAATTGCTGATCACTGCCGGCGCCAAGGGCGATGGCGCCACATCAGGCGAAGTGCTGGCAGCCGACATCGCCGTGTTGTACCGCATTGACGACGCCCATCTGGGCGCCTATTTGAACACCGCCGAAGATCCCGCCCAAGTGCTGGAAAGCGCGGCCCGCCGCGAAGTCGCGTTTTATTTCGCCACCCACACCGCCGACGCCCTGCTTGGCGAGGGGCGCCTCAATGCCGCCCAAACCATCAAGGAGCGCATCCGCGCCGCCGTCCCCCCCGAGCAATTGGGGCTGGAAGTGCTGGAAGTCTCACTGGCCGGCCTGCGCCCCCCGCGCGATGTGGCGGCCGCCTTCCTGGACAAGGTCAACGCCAGGCAGGAAGCTGAAACCGAAGTCCAAAAGGCCGTCCGCGAGCAGGCCGAAACGCTGACCGCCGCCGCCGGCTCGCAGGAAAAGGCGGGCGAACTGATCGCCGCCATCAAAGCCTACACCGATGCCGCCGATGCCGGCCGCGCCGCCGGGGAACCGGAGTCTTTGGCCGTCACCACCACCCGCGCCCGGGTCGAGGCGCTGATGGAGCGCGCCGGCGGCACCGCCGCCGACACGCTCCATGCCGCGCGCGCGGACCGCTGGACCCGTTCGGGGGACGAAGCCGGCAAAGCCAAGCGCTTCGAGGCGCTGTTGGGGGCTTACCGCGCCGCACCCGATTATTTCAAACAACGCCGCCTGCTGGACAGTCTGGTGGCCACCATGGGCGACCGCTCGAAAATCGTGTTCGACAAGGCCGACGGCACCGCCTCCTCCGGCCAGATCAACCTGAAACTCCAGGATTCATCCGGCAACGGAAACATCCTGAGCGGGGGCAAATGACGCCCCTTTGCGCAGGGAAAACCCCGGCACGGGGCCCTGCCCCTCCCTTTTGATTCCCTTTCACCTTCATTCATTTCATCGCCCCGCGCCGCCCGCCCGGGACCTTATGGGAAAAACCACATGAAACGCCCCCTCACCCTCCTCTTGGCCGCGGCCATCGTCCTGATCTTCTCCGGCTACGCCATGACCTTCACCGTGCCCTATGACCAGGTGGTGGTGGTCACCACGCTGGGCAAACCCTCGGCCATTTACAAGGGCACCGAGGATGCGGGCCTCAAGTTCAAGGCCCCCTGGCCCATCCAGGGCTACCGCACCTATCCGGCGGGCCTGCGCACCATGGATTTGGACCAGACCCAGCTGGACACCCACGACCACTTCAACGTGATCCTGGGCCTGTCGGTGCAATGGCGCATCGTCAACCCCGACCTCTTCTTCCGCCGGCTGGAATCCCTGGACAAAGCCAACATCGAACTCAAGGCCAAAACCAGCGGCGCCCAGCTGGCCGTCATCGGGCGCTATGACTTCAACCAATTGGTGAACACCGACGAAACGCAGGTCAAACTCGCCCAAATCGAGAAGGAAATCGCCGCCAGCCTGGATGCCGGCACCCAAAAGGATTACGGCATCGCGGTGGAGCGGGTGGCGATCCGCCGGCTGGAATTCGCCGCCAGCACCAATGCCAAGGTGATCGACGGCATGAAGATCGCCCGCGACGGCGCCGGCAAGGAACTGCGCGACCAAGGCAAAAACAAAGCGGACAACATCCGCTCGCAAGCCGACAGCTCGGCCAAAATCATCCTGGCCTTCGCCAACCGCCGCGCCGACGAGATCCGCGCGCAGGGCGACGCCGAAGCGGCCAAGGTGTATTCCACCTTCGCCAAAGACCCGGAATTCGCGGTTTTTCTGCGCCAGACCGAAGCCATTGAAAAAATCTACGGGCACAACACCAAGTTCATGCTCGACGCCCACCGCGGCTCCCTGGAACGCATGCTGCTTGACGGCCCGGTGGTGGAACCGCAAAAAACCGGCGTGAAGAAAGGGGACGCAAAATGAGCCAACCCGATCCGCACCTGCCCGAAGACGGCGCGCTTGATCCGGCCCAGCAATCGCTGGCCGATGCGCTGCGCACCTCGTTCCTCATCCTCAAGGTGGCGATGGCGGTCATGGCCGTCGCCTATCTTTTCAGCGGCATCTTCACCGTCAAACCGCAGGAAAAGGCCGTGCGCCTGCTGTTTGGCCAGGTGGTGACCGATGCCGCCGGCACCCCGCACGAATATGAAACCGGCACTTACTGGGGCTGGCCCTTCCCCATTGAGCGCGTGGTGCGCGTGCCGGTGGATGCCCACCCGGTGGAAGTCCTCCAGACCTTCCTTCCCAAATTGACCGAGGACGAGCGCAAGGCCTTCGGCAACGGCGACATCGCCCAGATCGCCCAGAGCCACCCCTCGCTCAACCCGGTCAAGGACGGCTCGCTGATCACCGCCGACGCCGGGCTGGTGCACATCGCCTGCAAAGCCGAGTGGAAGGTGCGCGGCATCAAGCAATTTTTGACCCAGATCGGCGACGCCGACAAGGGCGACCTCCTGGTGCATGCCGCCATCGAACGCGGCCTGGTGCATATGGCGGCGATGACCCCCACCGACGACATTTTGTATTCGCGCGAAAAACTCGGCGGGCTCATCCTCCAACTGGCGCAGGAAGCCCTGCCGGCGGACTGCGGCATCGAGATCAGCGGGGTGGAAATCAAGGACGCCTTCCCGCCCCTGCCCACCCGGCAGGCTTTTGAGCAGGTTTCATCCGCCAGGAGCGAGCAGGACAAACTGCTCAGCCAGGCCAACCAATACGCCGCCCGCACGCTGGGCGAAGCGGCCGGCCCGGCGCAAACCGCGCTGCGCGACCTGATTTCGCTGGAAGAAATCGCCAGCCTGCGCGAAGGCCCGGACGGTGCGCTCACCCGCGCCGTGCAGGCTGAATTGTCGCTCTCGTTTGAAAAACTGCTGATGGCCGGCCCGACGGTGGAGACCCCCGCCGCCGCCTACATGCATGCCGTCACCTCCGGCGCGGATGCGCAGACCCTGGCATCCGCGCGCACCGGGCTGCAAACCGCGCTGGCGGCGGCGGCGGACGGCGCCTTCGTGCGCACCGGCCCGCGCATCGAGGGGCACACCCGGACGCTGATGGCCGAATCCGAGGCTTACCGCACCGCCTCGGTACAGGCCCTGTACGCCGAGGCCCACGCCTTTGAAGCACAATTGGCCCAGTACAAAAAGAACCCCCTGATCTTCATGACCCGCCGCTGGCAAACCATGCGCGAAAACGTGTTCACCTCGCCGACCGTGGAAACCTTCTTCGTGCCGGTGGAGCGCCTCTCGATTGAAACCGGCCGCGATCCCGAAGCCGCCAGCAAAGTGGACGAACTGCTGTTCAACGAGCGCAAGCAAAAGGCGGGCGTGCAATAAAAACGCCCGCTTGCGCCCACCGGGCTGACCGCAGGCGCAATCCCTCAGCGACTTCCGCAAAACAAATCCCATCACGCATCCCATGAATCCCCCCATCCCCCCTCCCGCCGCCGTGGCTGCCGTCGCCGCCGATGAGCGCAAGATCAACCTCAAGATCATCGCCTGCCTGTTCGGCGGCATGCTGTTGCTGTCCGCCCTCCTGGTCCGCATCCTGCCGATCTTCGGCTCCGGCGGGCCCGACCCCCAGAACCCCGGCCACGACCTGCCCAATGTGCAAAGTGACTTCATCGCCATTGCGGCGGCCCTGATGCTGGGTGCGCCCATCTTGTGGGACGCCGCGCGCGGCCTGTGGACCGGCGGCAAGGTGGACGGCAAAACCCGCGGCGCCCACATGGAGGTACTGATCGCCCTGGCCTTCATCGTGGCTTTTGCCAATGCCAGCTACGTGATTGCCGGCTCGGTGGCTTTCTTCATGCTGATTGCCGGCTTCATCGAAGACCGCAGCGCGGTGGGCGCGCGGCGCACCATCGAATCACTGATCCGCATCACCCCCACCCGCGCCACCCTGATCAAAGACGGGCAGGAGACCGAAGCCGAAGCCAAGGATTTGCGCCCCGGCGACCGCGTGTTGGTGCGCCCCGGCGAAAACATCCCCGCCGACGGCTTTGTGCGCAAGGGGCAGAGCACGGTGAACCAGGCCAACATCACCGGCGAATCGCTGCCGGTGGAAAAAAACCTCAATGACGAAGTTTTCTCCGGCACCATCAATGAAACCGGCCGCCTGGAAATCGAAGTCACCCGCGCCGGCGAGGACTCCACCTTGGGCCAGGTGCAAAAACTCATTTTGCAAGCCGCCGAAACCAAACCCGCCGTGGTGCGCGTGCTGGAGCGATACGCCGGCTTCTACACCCCCTCGGTGCTGATGATCGCCTTCATGGTCTACTTTTTCACCAAGGACTGGAACAAGGTCACGGCCCTGCTGCTGATCGCCTGCCCCTCGGCCATCGTGATCGCCGGCCCCACCGCCATGGTTGCCGCCTTGTCGGCTGCCGCCCGCCTGGGCGTGCTGATCAAGAGCGTATCCGACCTGGAAGTGGCCCGCCGCATCAATGCCATCATCTTCGACAAGACCGGCACCCTGACCAAGGGCGAATTGGCCGTGGTGCGCCTGCGCCCGGCCGAAGGTGTGCCCCCCGCCGACCTGCTGCGCGCCGCCATGACGGCCGAAAAAGACTCGCGCCACCCGGTGGCCCGCGCCGTGCACAAAGTCGCGGCCAAAGCCAAGATCGAAGCCGACACCAGCGACAGCGTGTCTGAAGTCGCCGGCAAGGGCATGGTCGCCATCGTCAATGGCGTGGAGATTTTGGTGGGGCGCCAAGCCTTTCTTGAAGAAAAGGGCGTGGACTGTTCCGCCTTGCAAACCGATGACCTGGAAGGGCTCTCCTTGCTGTTTGTCGCCTCCGGCGGCAGCGTGCTGGGCCTGCTGGCGCTGGCCGACACCGTGCGCCCGACTTCGGCCCCGACCATGATCGAGCTGGAAAACCTGGGCGTCAAGCGCCGCGTCATGATCACCGGCGACCGTCTGGGCCCGGCCAAACGCGTGGCCGGCGAAGTCAAAGTCACCCACTTCGAAGCCGAAGCCCTGCCCGGCGACAAGTTGAAATTGGTGGAAAGCCTGCAAGCCCAAGGCTACACCGTGGCCGTGGTCGGCGACGGCGTGAACGACGGCCCGGCCCTGGCCGCCGGCGATGTGTCCATCGCCATGGGTGCGGCCGGCAGCGATGTGGCCATCCACTCGGCCTCGATCGCCCTGATGAACAACAACCTCAACCGCATCCCCTTCCTGATCCGCCTGTCGCAGCGCACCCTGGCCGTCATCCGCCAGAACCTGATTTTGGTCGGCATCTACATCCTGCTGATGCTGGCCCTGCTATGCGCCGACATGCTCAGCCCCCTGGTTGCCGCCGTGGCCCACGGCGTGCTGGACCTGATCATCATCTTCAACTCCGCCCGCTTGATCCGCGAAGGCGAGGATGTGAGCGATGAATTGACCGAAGTGGTGGAAGTGGCACGACCCAAACTGATGGCGGTGTAGCGGCCGCCCTGCGGCTGCCGGTTGAAAACGACGCAAGGGGCGCAAGTTGCGCCCCTTTCGCTTGGGAACCCTTTCGCCGCAACCAAGCGGCCAAAAGCGGCCAAGGGAAACCGGCCCTTCCCGTATCATGCCGTTGTTTTCCGCCTTGGCAGGGCATCATCCCACATCCCTTTTTTCCGCCTGATTCATGAGCAAAGCCCCCACCGGTCGCAACCACACCACCTGTTCCTTCTGCGGCAAGTCCTCCAAGGAGGCCGGGCTGATGGTCGAGGGGCCCGATGACATCTACATTTGCGCCGGATGCACCGACCTTTGCGTCAACATCTTCAAACAGGGCGAAGAGAAGGAAGCCAAGGATGCCAAGCCCAAAAAGCCGGTGCTGCCGGAGGTCATCCCCGCCCCGCGCGAACTCAAGGAATTCCTGGACCAGTACGTGATCGGGCAGGAATGGGCCAAACGCGCCCTGTCGGTGGCGGTGCACAACCACTACAAGCGGCTCAAGAACAAGAGCGACAAACTGATCGACGTCGAGATTGAAAAATCCAACGTGCTTTTGATCGGCCCCACCGGTTCGGGCAAAACCCTGCTGGCCCGCACCCTGGCCCGCCAATTGGGCGTGCCCTTCGCCATCGGCGACGCCACCACCATCACCCAAGCCGGCTACGTGGGCGAAGACGTGGAAAACCTGCTGCTCAAACTGCTCCAGGCCGCCGGCGGCGACGTGGAACGCGCCCAGCACGGGATCATCTACATCGACGAAATCGACAAGACCCGCAAAACCGGCGGCAATGTCTCGCTGACCCGCGACGTGTCGGGCGAAGGCGTGCAGCAGACCCTGCTCAAAATGGTGGAAGGCACCATTTCCAACGTGCCGCCCGAGGGCGGCCGCAAGCACCCCGACCAGCAGTGCGTGCAGGTGGACACCACCCACATCCTGTTCATCTGCTCGGGCGCCTTTGTCGGGCTTGAAGACATCATCCGCCGCCGCCTGGGCAAAACCTCCATCGGTTTCGGCTCCGAGCAAAAAACAGATGCCGCCAAACCGCTGGAGGAACAGAACATCCAGCGCCTGGTCAACCAGGAGGATCTGGTCCACTACGGCATGATCCCCGAACTGGTCGGCCGCCTGCCGGTGGTCACCCCGCTGGAAAATCCCACCGCCGACATCCTGGTCACCATTCTGACCCAGCCCAAGAACGCCATTGTGCGCCAATACCAGGCCTTCTTCGAGATGGAAGGCGCCACCTTGGAATTCACCAAAGAGGCGCTGCTTGAAATCGCCAACCGCGCCCTGGCCCGCAAAACCGGCGCCCGCGCCCTGCGCTCGGTGATGGAAGACCTCATGCTGGACCTGCTCTACGACCTGCCCGACGCGGAAAAAGCCGACCCCCACGGCCATTACCAAATCACCCTCGAAGCGGTCAAAGAAAAGAAAAAGCTGGCCGACCTGCGCGCGGAAAAACCCGCCGTGAAGCCCGCCGCCGAGGACGCCGCCGACACCACCGCCGGCGCGACTCCCGCCATTCAAAAGACCCTGCGCGCCGCCGGCTGAAAAAATGGCGCCTTGGCGCCGGTCTTCCCCCAGGCGCACCCGCGCGCGCCGTACCCGCCCAGTTCCTTGCATCTCCCCATTTTTGCGAGACCCCATGCCTTACTTCCGTCCGGTTTCCGTCTTTGCTCTGCTGGTTGCACTCCCACTGACCGCCTGCGTCCTGGCTGATGACAGCGCGCGGGTGGCTACCGCCCTGCCGCCGGAGGCCGCCGAAGTGGACCTGCTGGCCGCCCAAGGGAACTTCCCCGCCGTGCGCCAGAAACTCGCCGCCGTGGGCAACCCCGCCTTTTTGACCGAACTCAAGGAATGGGATGCCATCCAGATCCGCCGCACCCAAGCCCGCCACACCGCTTTTGCCGCCAAATGCACCGAACTTGACCAGAGCATTGCGGCCGATGAACAGGTGAACGCACTGATCAATCTGATCGAGGCCAAAATGCTGGCCGATGATGCCGGGGCATTCCTGGCTGAAAAGCGCTCCGCGGATCTGATCCAACGCATCGAAGGATTGGCCACCAAGGCCGAAGCCGCCCATGATTGGGTCGAAGCCGGCACCCTTTACCGCCTGCTCAACTCCCTGTTCGACCAGACCCGGCCCTATCTCACGCAGGCCAAGCGCGTGTCGCAGCACGAGCAGGCGCTGGCACTGTACAACCCCAAAAAATTGATCGCGCTTTACAAGGAACAGGCCAAGCGCGCCAAACTCGCGGAAAAACAAGGCGGCAAAAACGGCCGGAAAAAGAAGACGCCCATTCCCGATGGAGACAGCGAAGATCCCGAAATCGAGACCACGCCTTGGCAGGACCGCCTGGCCAACATCACCCCGCGCATGCTGCAGGAGGCCCTGTTTTTGGCCGCCAAACGTCACATCGAACGCCCCAGCTACGCCACCTTGATCACCGGGGCGATGGACGGGCTCGACACCACCCTGGCCACCGACGGCCTGGCCGAAACCGTGCCGGCCTTGGCCGACGCCAAAAAAGTGGCGGATTTCCGCGCCGGTCTGGCCGCGCTGCGCGCCGATTGCGTGGCCCATGCGAAAACCCTCAACCTCAGTTCGGCCATCGCCGCCCTCAGCCACATCTCCGAACTCAACGAGCGCACCCTGGGCCTGCCCGAGAATATGGTGACTTACGAACTGGGCATGGGCCTGACCTCGCGCTTGGATGATTTCTCCAACCTCATCTGGCCCGAACAAATGAAGGAATTCGAGCGCATGATCAGCGGCGAGTTCTACGGCATCGGCGTGCAGCTCTCGCGCGAGACCAGCGAATTGACCGTGATCACCCCGATGGCCGACACCCCCGCCATGCGCGCCGGCATCCGCGCCGGGGACGTGATCACCCATGTCAACGGCAAACCCACCGCCACCTGGAGCATTGACAAGGCCATCCGCGAAATCACCGGCGAAGAAGGCACCCCGGTCAGCCTGCGCCTGCGCCGCGCCGGCGTGGAGCAGCCCATCAACCTCGAACTCAAGCGCGCCAAGATCGAAATGGACTCCATCCGCGGCTGGACCAAAAAAGGCGATGCGGCGGAAGGCAAATGGGATTACTGGCTCGACAAGGACCAGGGCGTGGCTTACATCCGCATGACCCAATTCATCGGCCAAACCGCCAAGAGCATGGATGACGCCATTGCGCAAACCAGGAAAGAGGCCCCGATCCGCGCCCTGGTGCTTGATTTGCGCTACAACCCGGGCGGCCTGCTGTATGCCGCCGCCGACATCGCCGACCGCTTCCTTGACCATGGGCGCATCGTCTCCACCGTGAACGCCGCCGGCGAAGCCAACCAGGTCTTTTCGGCCCACGCCGGCAACGAGTACGGCGATTTCCCGGTGGTGGTGCTGGTCAATGAAGGGTCCGCCTCCGCCTCTGAAATCCTCTCCGGCGCGTTGCAGGAAAACCACCGCGTGTTTGTCATGGGCACCAACTCCTTCGGCAAAGGCTCGGTGCAGAACATCATGCCCATCGCCCACCAGGACGCCCTGTTCAAGCTCACCATCGAACATTACGCGCTGCCCTCGGGGCACATCCTCCACCGCGAACCCGGCTCCAAGGACTGGGGCGTCCACCCGGATTTGAAAGTGGCCATGACCCCCGACGAACTCCGCGCCATGGTTGATGCCCGCGAGGAAGCCGACTACGGGCAGGACATCACCCCCGACAACGGCCACGGCCCCTACACCACCGCGGAAATCCTCAAAGAAGGCCTCGATCCCCAGGTGCTGGCCGCCAAACTTTACCTTGAAACGGTGCTGGAAGCCCGCAAGCTGATGCCGGTCAAGACGGCTGTGAAATAAGGCGCTCCCCGTATTTTCACGCTAGAATTTGCGCCCTTTCCCCACTCCCTTTTTCGACAAGGCACTTTCCCTATGGCCAAGGCAACCGAACTTCGTCCCGGCATGGCAGTCATCCGTGATGGCAAACTTTTCGTCATCACCAAATTCACCCATGTGACCCCCGGCAACCTGCGCGCCAAAGTGACCCTCAAGCTGAAGGGCATCAAGACCGGCCTGACCACCGAAGAACGCCTGCGCGCCGACGAAGACGTGGAAAAGGTCGAACTCGACCGCCGCGACATCGAATACCTGTTCAAAGAAGGCAATAAGTACGTGTTCATGGACACCACCACTTATGACCAATTTGAACTTGAGGAAGACATCGTGGGCGAAGTGATGCCCTTCCTCAAGACCAACACCGTGATCAACGGTTTGCTTTTGGACGACAAAGTGGTGACCGTGGAACCGCCCAAGGTCGTCGAATTGGTGATCACCGAAGCCGACCCCAGCGTCAAAACCGCCACCGCCACCAACGTGCTCAAGGATGCCGTCTGCGAAACCGGCCTGAAAGTCCGCGTGCCCCAGCACATCAACATCGGCGACACCATCCGCGTGGGGACCACCGAAGGGGATTACCTCTCGCGGGCGTAAGTACCCGGTCAAAAGCAACAAAACAAACAAAGCGCGCCGCCAAAGCGGTGCGCTTTGTTCGTTCACAGGCGCGCTCAATGCCGCAGCGCCCGGTGCATGGCGGTGCCGCCAAGCGCCGGCATGATGGAACTTTCCTCCGCCCCCACCGGGCTTTTGCCGCGGATGTCATAAATGCGGCCGTAGCGGTTGCGCAGGAAATCCTCCAGATCCACTTCTTCCTGCTTCAAAAAACCGTTGCGTTCCTTGAAATGGCCCAGGGTGTGCAGGTCCACCATGGCGCAAATGCCGGCGGCGGTGGTCATTTGGATGGCGCTCCACGACTTGTCGCCGAAACTGCCGTGGCGAATCCTTCTGGCGTCGGTCAATTGTTCGTAGCGGCCGTTCTTCCAGCCGGTGGCGGTGCAAAAGGTGAACACCGCGTCCTGCCGGGTGGCGGGCAGCCCGCGCTCAAGCAAAGTCCGCAAGGTGGCTCGGTCGTTGCGCAAGTGCAATTCATTGACCAGAAAATGGGCCAAATCCCGGTGCCCCACATAGCGGATGGTTTTGTAATTGAGTTCGCGCACCTTGTCCTTGAGGGTCTCGCACATGGAGCCCAAGCCGCCGGAGGTGTTGAAGGCTTCGTACTCGCCGCCTTCCATGTGGAAGGTTTCCAATCCTTCCAACGCCAACACCTCGTGCGGTTGCCCCTCAACGATGGCTTCGCACGGGTTGCAGTATTCGTTGATCAAACCGTCGGTGCTCCAGGTCAGGTTGTACTTGAACATGTTGCTGGGAAACATCGGCAAAGCCCCCACCCGCATGTGCAGGGAATCCAGTTTGTCGAATTGCTTGGCCAAGTGGCCGGCCACCACCGAGATGAAGCCCGGCGCCAACCCGC
Organism: uncultured Phycisphaeraceae bacterium; assembly: GCA_964556215.1. Classification (GTDB taxonomy): domain Bacteria; phylum Planctomycetota; class Phycisphaerae; order Phycisphaerales; family Phycisphaeraceae; genus CANIYR01. The sequence continues at coordinate 10,732 of CAZKVP010000034.1, read as the reverse complement.
ACTGCGGCATGAACACCTGGCCCGGCTTGGCCTGCTGGGACAGCAAGCGCACGGCCCGCGTGGTCTCGACATCCTCGGTCAAATCGAAGTAGTTGGCCCCGATGTCCAAACAGGCTTCGGCCACCATCGGATTGAGCTGGTACGACAGCGCTGACACCACCGTCTGGGCGCCTTTGATGGACTTGGACAACGCCGCGGCGCTGGTCACTTCGATCACATGGGTTTTGATCAGCGGGCTGCGGGTTTCCCTGAGCACCTCGGCGCTGGCGTCGCACAAAATCACCTCGTAGCCGCCCCATTCGCCTTCGGCCAGGAAGTGGGCGATTGTGCGGCCGATTTTGCCGGCACCGAGAATAATGACTTTGGACATGGGAACTCCGGAAAAGGCCAGGAACCACAAGACCGCAGTTTGCCAACAACTTGCCTGTCCCAAAGATAATTCATCGGAGGCTCTACCCCAAAGTTTTTATCTTAAACTGCCCCCACTATGGCAGGATCCACCTTCGGTACTCTCTTCCGCGTCACCACTGCTGGCGAAAGCCACGGCCCGGCCAATGTCTGCATTGTTGACGGCTGCCCGGCCGGCCTTGAACTCTCAGAAGCGGATTTGATCCCCGACCTGGAGCGGCGCCGCCCCGGCCAAAGCCGCATCGTTTCGCCGCGCAAAGAAGAGGACAAGCCGGAGATTTTGTCCGGCGTGTTCAACGGCAAAACCACCGGCACCCCGATCGCGGTGATGGTGCGCTCCACCGACCAGCGCAGCCAGGATTACGGCGACATCGTGCACAAATACCGCCCGGGCCACGCGGATTATTCCTTCGATGCCAAATACGGCTTCCGCGATTACCGCGGTGGCGGCCGCTCCAGCGCGCGCGAAACCACCGCCCGCGTGTGCGCCGGCTCCATTGCCCGCAAGTTGCTGCAAGTGACCCACGGCATCGATTGCCTGGGCTTTGTCGACCAGGTCGGCCCGGTGCGCGCCTTTTTCGACCACCCGGAAAACATCACCCTGGCGCAAGTGGAAGCCAACCCCGTGCGCTGCCCGGACCCGAAAAAAGCCGAGGAGATGGAAGCCTACATCGTGCAGGTGCGCAAAGAGCAGGATTCCATCGGCGGCGCGGCGCAAATCATCGCCAAGGGCGTGCCGGCCGGCTGGGGCGAGCCGGTGTTCGACAAGTTGAAGGCGGACCTGGCCAAAGCCATGTTCTCGCTGCCGGCGGTGATGGGCGTGGAATACGGCGAAGGCTTCGGCGTGACCGACGCCCGCGGCACCACCCACAGCGACACCTTTGCCGGGCCCAAGATCCACACCCTGACCAACCGCCACGGCGGCATGCTCGGCGGTATCTCCACCGGCATGCCCATCGTCATGCGCTGCGCGGTCAAGCCCACCAGCAGCATTTTGCAGGAGCGCCCGACGGTGGACCAAGAGGGTAATGCCACCACCATCGCCACCAAGGGCCGCCACGATCCGTGCCTCTTGCCGCGCTTTGTGCCGATGGCCGAGGCGATGATGATGCTGGTGCTGGCCGACCACATGCTGCGGCAGCGGGCGGCGCGGATTTGACACTGGGAGGGCGGGCTTTAGCCTGCCAAACAAAATCGCGGCTCAACGCCGCGATTTTTAGTGGGAAAATGGGATGAGACAACGTCTTGCCGCCAACCCTTTCATTGCTGCGGGCATCGAGCCCGCAACAATGTTGGCAGACTAAAGTCCGCCCTCCCATGAAACAAATCACCCCTTCAGCGCCGCCGCAATCATCTCCGCCGCAATGATGGCATTGATGCCATCCTGTGCAGTGACCACCGGCGTGGTTTTGTTTTTGACCGCGACCAAAAACGCCGTGGCCTGCGCGGTCAACTGATCCGCACTGCCAAAGGGAGCGATGTCCAATGCTTCGGGATTGAGCATGTCCACATACTTTTCGGCGGTCAAGTCTTCACGCGCCGCCAAGCGGGCCTGCACTTTGGCCAGGGTGTTGGCATGGGCATCCAAGCGGTAGACCGCGCCGGCTTTGGTGCCGTAATCCAAATGGGCAAAGGCGTCTTTGGCGAACAGCTTGAGCGTGCGGGTGGTGGCAATGGCCAGGCGCGACGAAGTCAGGTGCGCGCGCACGCCGTTTTCAAAGGTGAGCCAAGCCGAGCAATGGTCGGTGGAAGTGCTGATGACGCAAGCGCCATGGGCCTCGACCTTGGCCACCGGGGCGCCGGCAAAGGCCAGCAAAATGTCAAGGTCGTGGATGCCCATGTCCATGATCACCGACACATCCAGCGAACGGAAGGTCATCGGACTGGTGCGCACCGCTTCCAGATATTCCGGCTTAAGTTGGCGGGCCAGCAAGGCGCGCACCGCCGGGTTGTAGCGCTCCACATGGCCGACCTGCAAGGTGGCGCCATGCTCCAGAGCAACCTTGGCCAACACTTTGGCTTCATCAGAGGTGGGCGCCAACGGCTTTTCAATCAGCACCCCAATCCCTTGACGCAGCAGCGGCAAGGCGGCATCGGCGTGATAAATCGTCGGCGTGGCCACCGTGGCGGCGCACAAATCCGGGTGGGCTTGCAGCAAGTCCGCCACCGAGGCGTAAGCCTGCGCCCCAAATTCAGCGGCAATGGCACTGGCAGCGGCTGGATTGGCATCCACCACCCCCACCAAATGGGCGCCGGAAACATTTTTGGCCCATGTGCGGGCATGATGGCGGCCCATGCGACCGGCGCCGATGAGGGCGACTTTGCTGGTGCTGGCGGCATCCGAACTCATTTGGACTTGCCCTCCAACAACGCCTCACGCAGGTCGGCCGGCAGCACCAGCAAACGGCTGCACGACGGGCAGGTGGTTGGCGTTTCGGTATGGTTGAGCAGGGCATTGAGCATCTGGCGCGGCAGTTTGATGCTGCACCCCTGGCAAATGTATTCCTGATGTTTGCGGCTGGTTTCCTCGATGCAGCACACGGCATCGCCTTCGAGCCGGTCGGCCAGCTTTTGGCACAGTTCCAGCACTTTTTGCGGCAACGCTTTGCCGGCCGCGTCGCGCCGGGCCAGCACATCAGTCAGGCGTCCGCCGATTTCAGTGCGGGCATCGGCCACATCCTGTGCCGCCTGCGCCATGATTTTGGCATGGTCGGCCACGCGGGACACCGCATCTTTCAGACGTGATTCGGTTTCTTCCGCCTTACCGGTGCTTTCAAGCGAGGCTTCCTCGGCGGCGGCCTTTTGCTTCTCAAAGATGCCCACTTCCACCAACAAGGCCTGGTACTCGTTGTTGGTGCGGGTGTCGTTCATTTTCAGGCGCAAGGCGTCGATCCGTTCGCCGGCGGCGGCGGCATCCACCGCGTGCGCCTGGGCTTTGGCTTTGTGGGCCAGCACCAGGGTGTGCAATTCCTTTTCTTCCTGCTGCAATTGGTCGTTTTTCTTCTTCTGGGCCAAGAGGCGGCGGGCGGCGCCATCCAACCCGGCGCACAGGGCGCGCTGCTGGCGGTCAAGGTCGGAATAAGCAAGCAGGTGGTCTTGAAGTGACAAAGGAAACTCCGGGCAAGAGGGTGAACCGACCAAGAAAGCCGTTGCACTATAACTGCCAGGGTTGGCGCGTCGTCACCCCGTTGGGTAATCGGATTTTTTGGGATGGGGGTGGTTGCAAGACCTAAAACAATCGCTACAATTCGCCTCCCTTTCTTGGACCCGGTCTGAAAAAGGTGACGGTTTCGGGGCTATAGCTCAGTTGGTAGAGCGCCTGCATGGCATGCAGGAGGTCAGCGGTTCGAACCCGCTTAGCTCCACTTCCCCGCCCTGTGCCGCAGGGCAAACGCAAGATCAAGAAAAGACCCGCACATCGCGGGTTTTTTTCTGGCCATCCGTCGCCGCCCGGGCCCATGCCGGGAAACTTGAGGCCGCGATGGCGCGGCGGCCCAAGCCTACAATGCCGCCCCATGCCCGACCCCGCCGCCACCCCCGCTTTGCCGCACTCCCTGGCCGATACCCTGGGGGATGCCAACCCGACCCTGCGCGACCAGGCCGAGGCCGGCGGCGACGAATGGCGCATTGAACTGGATGCCTACGCCGGGCCGATGGACCTCTTGCTGTACCTGGTCAAGCGGCATGAAATCGATTTGCACAACATCCCCATGGCCAAACTCACGGCGCAATACCTGCTGCATGTGAAAGCCATCCAGTCGCTGGATGTGGACCGGGCGGCGGAATTCATCGTGATGGCGGCGACGCTGCTTGAAATCAAGAGCCGCATGATTCTGCCCTTTGATTCCGGGAAAACCGACGGCAACGCGCCGCGCGCCGACGACCGGGATGACGGCATGGGCGAGACCACCGACCCGCGCCTGGCACTGGTGCAACAGTTGCTGGCTTATAAAAAATACAAGGATGCAGCCTGGGAATTGGAGCGGCGCCAGACGGATTTTGAAAACCGCTTCATCGCCCACGCCCGCAAGGGCCGCGCGCCGATCGACCCCGCCACGCTGCCGGCGCAGGTGGAGCTGGATTTGGACGACCTCAATGTGCTGGACCTGCAGAAGGCCTTTGAAAGCCTGGCCGAAAGCATCGGCTTCCTGGGCGACCACCAGGTGTCCTACGACGACACCCCCATCGCCCTGCATGCCGACGACATTGCCGACCTGCTGACCCGCGACGGTGCCGAGAGCGCGGAGAAACTGGCGCGCGGCATGACGCTGCGCGAACTGTTCACCGGCCGCAAAACCCGCAGCGAAATGATCGGCCTGTTTCTGGCCACGCTGGAACTGGTGCGTAACTTCATCGTGCGGGTGACGGTGGAAAACGGCCAAGCCGGCGACCCCGACTGCGTGCGGCTGGTGCTGCGCCCGCAAGCCGACCGCGTGCTGGACCAGACGCAGAATGACACCGTGCGCGACTGGAAGAACCCCCGCACCGGCGAGATGGAATATGCCTGGCCGGACGACGAAAGCGGCAAGCGCGCCAAGCGCCGGCTGTTTTTGCGGGCCATCGTCAAAGCCCGCCTGGAGGCGGACGCCGCCGGGCGCAAATTCAACCTCAAGGCTTGGAAAAAAGAGCGCGAAGAGCAGGCCTTGGCGCAGGGCCGCACGCTCGAGGTGGAAGATGTCTCGGAAGACGACCTGCTGGCGGAGGAAGATTTCGCCGCCGACAAGATGCCGGACCATCCGGGCGAAGCGCCGATGCCGCAAGTGCCGGAAGTGAAGTAATCACACCCAAGTGCCCCGGCATGTGCTGACCCCCGACGACCGCCACTGCTTATACCAAACGGCCCCATGAAAAAACCGGCAACCTTGGGTTGCCGGTTTTTTTGTTCAAATCAAACATTAGGCAGCGGCCTTGGCGGCGGCCACGCTCTTGAGGTAGGCACGGCGGCGGATGGGCTTGGTGATCAGGCCGGACTTGATGGCCTTGGTCGACGCCTTGACGCGCACGATGCTGCCCTTTTCGTTGACCGTGGTGACGGTCTGGATGTTGGGCATGAAGGTGCGCTTGGTCTTGCTGGTGACCTTGGTGCCCACGCCGCCCAAGTATTTGGCCTTGCCGCGGATGCAGTAGGTGTTGCCAGTGCTGGTCTTACGGCCGGTGAATTCGCAGATACGGGGCATGGGAACCTCAAGAACAAAAGTTGGGGGAAACCGCCGGTCGGCGGAGGGTCGAACATGGTACAGGAAATCAATGGGGCTGGCAAATCGGGGACCTGCCGAAAAATTCACTTGGCCAAGTCCACCAGAATGTCCAAGCCGCGCTCCAGGTTGGCATCGGCGCAGGCGTAGGAAATGCGGAAGTGGGTATCCCGCTCCGAAAACACGCCGCCGGGGATGGTCAGAAGGTTTTTCTCCAAAGCCTTGTGGACGAACTGGGTGCCGGTCATGCCAAGTTTGGCCGGCACCTTGGGAAAGGCGTAAAACGCCCCACCCGGCACCGTCAATTCATAGTGCGGCGACAGCCGCTCGACCACTTGGTCGCGCTTGCGCCTGTAGTCGGCCACATGGTGGTCCACCGAAGTCTTGAGCGCCTCCACCCCCGCCGCCTGCACCATGGAGGGGGCGCAGACAAAGGAATATTGCTGCAGCTTGGTGCACTGGTCAATCACCGCCTTGGGACCGGTCATGTAGCCCAAACGCCAGCCGGTCATGGCCCAGGTTTTGGAAAAACCGCGCAGCAGCACCACATTGCGCGTGGTGCGCAGGGGTGAGGGGCATTTGTCGCCGTCCATCTCGTGGCAGAAGGCGTCATAAATTTCATCCGACACCAAGAGCACGCCCTTCTTCCCGCACAATTGCGCCAACGCCTGCGCATTGGCCTGGGTGGAAACCACGCCGGTCGGGTTGCCGGGCGAGCAGAGCAGCACGAGTTTGGTGCGGGGCGTGATGAGCTTTTCCACCCGCTGGGGGGTCAATTGAAAATCGGGATAGGTGTCGGCGAATACCGGCACGCCGCCAAAGAGCTTGACCAGATGCTTGTACATCACGAAATACGGGTCGGGCACGATCACCTCGTCGCCCGGGCCGATGGTGGCCATCATCAGCAGCATCAGCGCGCCGGAAACACCGGCGGTGACCAAGAGGCCCGTGTCGTCGGGCAAACGATCGGGGCCGGCCGCGCCAAGGGTCTGCGGAAATTCCCCGGCCAATTGGCGGATTAGGCCCAAGCGCAAATCCGGCGCGCCCTGGGTCTGGGTGTAGGCATTGCGGCCGCCCTCGATGGCGGCGGAAGCGGCGGCGCGGATGTTTTCCGGCACTTCGAAGTGCGGCTGGCCGATCGAAAGGTTGGCCGGATTTTTAAGGCTGGCGGCCAAATCGAAAATTTTGCGGATGCCCGAGGCATCCACGGCGTGCGCACGGTCGGCGATGAATTTTTCGTAGTCCATAAGGGCGGGAAGAATAGTCCAAAACGGGGCCCATGGACGAAGAAAAGCCACCGGAATGGATCCGGTGGCTTTTCTTTGGTGAAAAGGGATGTGCGCACAACCGTGCGCCAAACCTTATTTCATTTTGATGCTGCGCACCTTTTGCAATCCGAGCACGGCGTTCTTCTTGGCGTCGAACTTTCCTTCTTGGGCAAGCTTGGCCATGCGCTCGGCGCGGGTGAGCACGTTACGGTGGGCGGTCAGGCCGCCTTTGAATTTCAGGCTGGTATCAATGCTCATGGGAGGCTCCTAAAGGGTGGATCCGGGTGGATCGTGGTGTTTTTGGATGATGGAAAGGGCGAGGATTATGCCACAAGGCGCCCCAATGTGCAACTCAAGGCCCGTACTTTTCCAGCATCAGGCTGCGAAAGGGGTTGCCGCCGCGGTTTTTCTTGGCCCATTGGTCGCCCAACCCCAGCAATGCGGCCCGGGCTTTTTCCATTTCCACCCGTTCCATGGGCTGAAATCCGCGGTTGACGGCATACAGTGTGACCATCGGCAACATGCCGGGCTTGATCTCTTTGCGCACCACCGGCACCCGCCAGGTTGCCTGCCCATAGGTGGCCAGAAAGCGCGCATACTTTTCACCCTCACCCTCGGGCACCTGGCACAGGCGCACATAGTTGAGGCCCTTCTGACGGGGATCAGCCGCCCCCGCATCGCCGGGTGCCGCGCCGCCCTGGGTGGTCATGATGGATTCGGTGATGCGGGCCACTTCGGCCTGGTGTGCTTCCTCAAGCTGGCGGGTGGTGATTTTTTGGGAAATCTTCCACCCCAACCCAAAGGCGGCCAACGCCAGCAGCAAAGCGCCACCGGCGAGCATCCCCGCCAATTGCCTGCTTACGCGGTATATGGGCGCCGCCGATTCGCCGCCCGCTCGCCCCGCGCCGCCGGCTTTGGCCCACTCCGGCAAGGACCCCCTGCGCACCGGCTTGGGACGGTTGTGGACTTCATTGGCCATGGCCGCTTCCCCCATCCTTGGGCCCGCCCCAGGCAATCGCGCTGGCTGCCGCCATGCCGCGCACATGGGTGAGTGACAGCGCCCAGAAGGTGATGCCCATGCCATCGGCCAGTTGCGCCGCCTTGCCGTGCAATCGGACCGACGGGGCACCCGCATCCGAACGCACCACCTCCACCTCGGTCCACTGGATGCCGCCGGCAAGGCCGGTGCCAAGCGCCTTTAAAACCGCCTCTTTGGCGGCAAAACGCGCGGCATAAGCCTCGGCCCGCCGCACCTGGTGGGTATCGCAATACGCCCGTTCCCCGGCCGTGAAACAACGCGCCAAAAAACGCTCGCCGTGCGCTTCGAGCAGATGGGCAATGCGGTCGGTGTCGGTCAAATCAATGCCGTGTCCAAGAATCATGCCACGGATTCTAGTCTGAATGATTTAGGATGCGCGCCATGACTCCTTCCCCCCCCACCCACCCGTTGCCCGGCCTTTACCACCACTTCAAAGGCGCGCCCTACCGCGTGATCGGGGTGGCCAGGCACTCCGAAACGCAGGAGGATGTGGTGGTTTACCAAGCCCTCTACGGCGAGCACGGGCTGTGGGTGCGGCCGCTGGCGATGTTTACCCAGCAGGTGGAGCATCAGGGGCGGCGGGTGGCGCGGTTTATGCGGGTGGGGGATTGAAGGGGAGCGCCGGCCGGTTAGGCCTTGCCCCCACCAAAAAACCGCCCATCAGGCGGTCTTTTAGGTTGCATGTTTGCTAGGGTGCCGAACGGGCGCCCGGCACTCCCCATTCACTCTTCCATCTCCAACTCCCCATCCAGGAACCCCTGCAGCTTGCGCGCCCGCACCGGGTGCTGGAGTTTGCGGATCGCCTTGGCCTCGATCTGGCGCACGCGTTCGCGGGTGACCTTGAAGATGCGGCCGACTTCCTCCAGCGTGTAGGTGTAGCTGTCGCCGATGCCGTAGCGCAATTTGATGATCTCGCGCTCGCGGTAGGTCAGGGTCTTGAGCACCTGCTCCATGCGCTGCTTGAGCATGTCGTTGGCGGCGGTGTCCATCGGGCGCTCCGAGGATTTGTCCTCGATGAAATCGCCAAAACTTGAATCCTCGTTCTCGCCGATGGTCTTGTCGAAGGAGATTGGGTGGCTGCTGGATTTCATGATGCGGCGCACTTCGATGGCGGGCATCTTGGCGATTTCGGCGATTTCCTCGATCGCCGGATCGCGGCCGAATTGCTGGAGCAACTGCTTCTCGATGTTGCGCAGGCGGCTCATGGCCTCGATCATGTGCACCGGCACGCGGATGGTGCGGGCCGAGTCGGCGATGGCGCGGGTGATGGCCTGGCGGATCCACCATGTGGCATAGGTCGAGAATTTGAAGCCGCGCTTGTATTCGAATTTTTCCACGCCGCGCATCAGGCCGGTGTTGCCCTCCTGGATCAGGTCGAGGAAGGGCAGGCCGCGGTTGCGGTATTTCTTGGAGATGGACACCACCAAACGCAGGTTGGCGCCGGCGAGTTCGCGCTTGGCATCCTCGTATTCGTTGAAGGTGATGTCAATGTCCTTGAGATGGGCGTCCAAGTCGGCCGGCTCCATCAACACCAGGTCGCGCAGGCCGAGCAATTCCTCCTTGAGCACGGTGATGTCTTCGGCCTCGAAGCGGTCGGGATGGGCCTTGGCCTCGACCAGCGTGGCGGACACTTCACGAATTTTCTTGGCCACCGCCTGCACCTTGGTCAGGCAGGGCTGCACATGGTTGGTGCGCAGTGAACACTCCTCGATGAAGATCGCCATTTTGCGGCGCCGGCGGCTCATGACAAAGGCCAGGCGCTCGCGGACATCCTTGGGGGTGTGGGAATCGCAGATTTTTTCCCAGTCAAGGCGGTTGAGGCGCAAAAGTTCCTTGACGGTGCGCAGGTTGTACGGGATGCGCTTGGCCAATTTGCCCTTGGCGTCGTCCTCGCTGGTGGAAATGTCAATGGTGCGGTCAAAGGGCATGTCGCCCTTGACCACCTGCTCCAGCGTGTCGACCGCGGCGGCGATGGCATAATCATTGTCCAAGGTCAGGCGGCGGTACATCACGCGGCAGGTTTCGATCTTTTTGGCCAGGCGCAATTCCTCGTCGCGGGTGAGCAGCGGCGTTTCGCCCATCTGGGTCAGATACAAACGCACCGGGTCGTCCACCCGCTTTTGCCCGTCGGAAAGGGCGGCGGCCAATTCGGCCTTGGTCGCGGCGTCCAAATCGGACAGGTCGCCGTCCTCGCTGGCCGGGGCGTCGTCGCCGCTGGTGGCCGGTGAATCGTCGTCGTTGGGCGGCAGAATGACTTCCTCATCCTCCAGCCCCACGCTCTTCATCACATCGGGGGTCACTTCGGTTTCGTTTTCGGCCTCTTCCTGCTTCTCCAACTCGGCTTCCAACTGCATGCGGATCAGGGTTGCCGGGCGGTATTGCGGACGCTGGGCCAAAGGCAGCGACAAATCGGTGATCAAGCGGATGCCCCGCGAAGCGAGGATGATCATGAAGCGGTCAAGCTTGTTCAGGTCCACGTACGCATCGGGGATCAGCGCGATCAACTGGTCGAAGGTGATGTAGCCCCGCTTCTCGCCGGCGACGAGGAGTTCCGCAATGGCCGGATGGATGGGGGAAATGGGTTCCCACTTGGCGTGGGATTTTGCGGCGGGAGCGGCGGCGTGCTTGGCGGTGGACATAGGGCGATGGGGTGATGACGCGGCAAAAGACGGAACAGATGACGGGACAGCAGCCGCAGGGGGCTGCGGCCGCTGGAACCAAAGGGTGCATAGTCTATGGGAAAGCCGCCGCCGGCGGGCCCGAACATACCCCGCTCCTACTTCATAACTGCCGTGCCGGTGGCCGACAGAGCGGCCAGCCCC
>CAZKVP010000033.1:28512-32539 GCA_964556215.1 uncultured Phycisphaeraceae bacterium | reverse complement strand
AATCCTCCATGCCCACCATCCCCGCCCTGCCCCCGCTCACCCCCGACCAGCAATCCCGCGCCGACGCCTGGCGCAAGTTTTTCATCGCGCAGGAGGACGCGCTGTCCGTTTATCCGGAAGCGTATTACGACGCGAAATTCACCGAGCTCGATGCGATGGACAAGGAATGCGACGCGGCGGCGGAATTTGATTACATGGGTGCCAAGAAGGTGCTTGAAGAAGCGGGAAATGCCGAAGGACTGGCGGAAGTGATCAAACTTGAAAACAAAGCGCTTGAGCAAAGGGTCGCATTGGCGGAATGGCGCGCCCACTATGAGCAGGAGAAGGATGAGCAAGAACAACTGGCATCCAAAAACAACAGGGAAGTCTGGTTTGCCAACTGGCAGGACAGCCTGCCCGCCTTGCTTGAAGCCGCCGCCGAGTTGCGCCCCACTTCCGCCGACACGCAGCCGCTCCTCTCCGTGACCTTCGATTACGCGGACGGCTCCGAAAGCGAGGGCCGCGGTTATCCAGCCCTGGCCTGGCGCACGCTCATGGCCCTGCCGGAAATTGAACAGCCGGAGGCCGTCATCCCCGCGTTGCTTTCCCTCTTGCTCAAAGCCTCGCAATCCGACCAGAACCATGACCTGACCAATCATGACCTGCACCGCATTGCACAAGTCGCCGCTTGCCGCCACTGGCCGATTCTGGAAGCATGGCTGAAGCAGAACGCAGATTGGCAATCCGACAACTGGCTGTTGGCTGTTCTTGATGGGCTGGAAGATGCGGCCAAATCGGATGCCGCGCTGGCCCCAGTCATCGCCGGGCATGCCGCCGGACATCTGGCGCGCCACGCGGACAACCATCCGCTGAACAATGCCTTTTTGGCCGTGATCTTGATTGCCGCTGACAAGGAACGACGGCATGCGCCCCTGATCAAGGAGGCTTTCGCGGCCGACCACATCAATGAAAACATGTGCGGCGACTGGAATGACATTTACGGCCAACTGGGCCTTCCCGAATCGGAACAAGATGCCATCCCGCGGCGCGCGCACTGGTGGGAGTGGATGCATGTCCACATGCCCGCCCGGGGACCCGCGCGAGAAATCGCCCCGGCCATGCGCCGTGAGTACGAACGCAGGCGCAATGCCTTGCGTGCGGAAACAACGATGCGCGCCAAGGGGGCTGGCCACCCGGTGTATAAGAAGCGAAAATGAGCAGGGAGAGTGATTCCATCTGCCAAAGACACCCTGCGCGAAAAAGTCGGCTCTGCCGCCTTTGGAATCGTGGTGGCTTTGTTGACGGACATGGCCAAAAAACGGTTGGGGCTTTAGCCCTAATTCCTCCCCTTTTTCGACTTTGCAGGAGTGAATGGGTGGGATAAGATGCGGCGTCGAAAGTGGCGGTCTAATTGTTGTTTTCTCTCATCACCATCCTTGGCGGATCTGCTTGCCGTTCCGCTGTGGCGGAAGGCCTGATCACTTCCCCCTCCAAGAATCCCCCTTCTCCAAAACCCCCTTCGCCCCGCCTCCATCCAGCCATTCCTTGGCCTGTTTGTCCCCCTTCAAATACGCGTCCCAAAACGCCGTGCTCAAAGCCAACATCACCCGGTGGTGGTTGGGGTTGCGCTTTTCGTGGTCGCCGGGCAGGGGGCTGTCGGAGAAGGCGGAATGCTCGGCCTTGTCCAGCACCAATTCGTATTTTCCGCCTTTGGGCAGGGCGGGGAACACATTCAGGCGGTCGGCCACGGTGATGCCGCCGATGAAACTGGTGTCCTTGGTGCCGGTCATCAGCAGCCAGGGGATTTTGACCTCGCCGAAGGCCTGCTTGGCGCTGAGGTTTTTCTGGATGCTGGGGCTGAAGGCAACGGCGGCCACAATGCGCGGGTCGGTGAAGGCGGCCTGCCCGGTGGGGAGTTTTTGGCCGCTGACCGCCTGGGTGGTGATGGCGCCAAAGGAGTGGCCGGACATGCCGATGTGCTTCATGTCCAGCCGGCCTTTGAGCGCGTGCTCGGGGTCTTTGTTCCAGATTTCCAGTTGGTCCAAGACGGCGGGGATGTCCTGCGCGCGCAGGATAAAATTTTGCAAACTGGCTGCCTGGCGCATGGCGTCCAAGCGTTTGGCCACCGGTTGGCCCTGCCACACGCTGCTGTCGCTGCCGGGATGCTGGACAAACACCGCCACATAGCCGCGGGCAGCCCAATGCCGGCCCATGAAGGCGTTGTTTTTGCAGGAGCCGCCAAGGCCGTGGCTGAACAAAACGACCGGGGCGGCGGCATTATCCGCCGGCAGGTAGACCCGCAGCGGCAGGTTGCGGTCGCGGGCCTTGTCGTGCACGATCAGGTCCAGCGGGGCGGCCAGGGGCTTGGCATCTTTGGCCAGGGGGTCATAGGCTTTGGCCGGAGCCGCGGCGGGCGCCGCGCCAAACTGGGCGCTGGCCAGCAGCAACAGGCAGGCCAGCAGGCGGGGGGACGGCTTGTTCATGGGCGGGCTCCTTGGGCGGGATAGGGGTGAGGATACCGCTTCCTCTTGCATGGACCGCCAAATTTTGGGAAAGTCTCCATCATTAACGCGCATCTCCCATTCTTTCTTGCCATTTAATCTGCCTGCCCATGCCCACCTTGCCACCCGCCGTGCCGTCTTATTTGCTCGAAGGTTTCACCGATCTTTCCGCCGAGGACAAAGCCGACCTGTTGGCGCAAATCCACAGCGTGGATTGGCCCGAGGTGGAGCGTTTGATCAAGAGTCATGTGCTGGCCAAACCAACCTTTGAAGCGCCGGGAGAAATGCAGCCGCCGCCGTGGTTCCCCACCCTGCCGCAGACGGCGGCGCAATTGGCGCATTACGCCGTGGCGCGGGCACAGGGTGAGCAGTTGCTGCGCGCGGGCAAGGTCGCGGCCTTCACCGTGGCCGGCGGCCAGGGTTCGCGCCTGGGTTGGGATGCGCCCAAGGGCACCTTCCCCGCCACCCCCATCCGCAAGGCTTCTTTGTTCCAATGCTTCGCCGAATACTTGCAAAAAGCGGCGCAAAAATACGGCAAGACGGTGCCGTGGTACATCATGACCAGCACGGTCAATCACGGCGCCACTTGCGCCTTCTTTGAAGAAAACGACTATTTCGGATTGAACAAGGCCGATGTCATGTTCTTCCCGCAGGCCATGATGCCGGCCTTTGACATGGTTTCCGGACGGGTGCTGATGGAGTCGCCGGCGCAGATTGCGCTTTCGCCCAATGGTCACGGCGGTTCGCTCAAAGCCATGTGGGACAGCGGCGCGATTGCCGACATGAAGAAGCGCGGCGTCGAGCAGATTTCCTATGTGCAGGTGGACAATCCGCTGCTCAAGTTGGTCGATCCTTTGTTCATCGGCCTGCACGCGCTGGCCGGGGCACAGATGAGTTCCAAGGCTTTGGCCAAAGCCTTCCCCAAAGAAAAAGTCGGTTTGCTGTGCCTGGCTGGCGGCAAGATGCAGGTCATTGAATACTCCAATCTGCCCGATGACTTGGCCGAAGCCCGCGCCGCCGACGGTTCGCTCAAGTTCAAGGCCGGCAGCATCGCCATGCACATGCTGCGGGTGGATTTCGTCGAAAATCTGAACACGGCCCAAGGCGGCTTCTCGCTGCCGTGGAACCGGGCCGAAAAGAAGGTGGCCTATTTCGACCAAGCCAGCCGGAAGGATGTGAAGCCGGAAAAGGTCAACGCCGTGAAACTGGAAACCTTCGTATTCGACGCCCTGCCGTTCTGCAAAAAATCCATCATTCTGGAAGTGGACCGCGACGAGGAATTCGGCCCGATCAAAAACGCCGACAGCCCGGCCGGCCAGCCGGTGATGGCCGATTCGCCGGCCTCCGCCACCCTGATGCAGACCGCCCGCGCGGCGCGCTGGCTGGAAGCGGCCGGCGTGGAGATTGCGCGCAAGGCTGATGGCAGCGCGGATTGCGTGGTCGAACTGTCGCAGACCCTGGCGATTGAGCCCGGCGATTTGGCGGGGGTGGAGTTGCCCCAAGCCATCGGGGCGGGGCAGAAGGTGTTGTTGGGCTAAAATTCCAAA
>CAZKVP010000033.1:0-28412 GCA_964556215.1 uncultured Phycisphaeraceae bacterium | reverse complement strand
TTCCAAAGTTCCGGTTGTTTCCCGCTCCACACCCCCAAAAAAACTTCCATGAAAAAAATCCTCGTCACCGGCGGCGCCGGCTACATCGGCTCCCACACCACCATCGCCTTGCTCAAGGCCGGCTACCAGGTGGTGATTCTTGACAATCTTTCCAACGCCAATCCCAAGGTGTTGCCGCGCATTGCCGAATTGGCCGGGCAGGCGCCCGAATTCGTGCAGGCGGATTTGCTCGACACCCCGGCGGTGGATGCGGTGTTCGTCAAGCATCAGCCTGATGCCGTCATCCATTTTGCCGCTTTCAAAGCGGTGGGCGAGAGCGTGGCGCTGCCGCTGATGTATTACGAAAACAATATCTCCGGATCGGTGGCGCTGGCCAAAACCATGAAGAAGCATGGCTGCAAGCGCATCGTGTTCTCGTCGTCGTCCACCGTCTACGGCGACCAGCCGGTGATGCCCATCACCGAGGATAAGACCGGCCGGCCTTCCAACCCTTATGGTTGGAGCAAGTTCATGATGGAGCAGATCCTGATTGACGCGGCCAAGGCGGAGCAATGGCACCTGGCCAATTTGCGCTACTTCAATCCGGTGGGCGCCCATCCCTCGGGCCGCATCGGCGAAGACCCCGCCGGCGTGCCGCAGAACCTGGTGCCTTTCGTGGCGCAGGTGGCGGTGGGCTTGCGTGACAAGGTCATGATTCATGGCGATGATTACCTCACCCCCGACGGCACCGGCGTGCGCGATTACATCCATGTGTGCGATCTGGCCGACGCCCATGTGGCGGCGCTCAAGGCGATTTGGGAGCAGCCGCGCTCGCTCAATGTGAACATCGGCACCGGCCGCGGATACTCGGTGAAGGAAGTCATCGAAACCTTCCGCCAAGTCTCCGGCAAAACCATTCCCGCCGTGGTCGGCCCGCGCCGCGCCGGCGATGTGCCCACCAGTGTGGGCGATCCGACCATGGCTGCACAGGTGCTGCATTGGCAGGCGAAACACGACCTCAAGGCCATGATCGCCGATTCGTGGCGCTGGCAGCAGATGAACCCCAAGGGCTACAAGGATTGAATGGCTGCAGGCAAAAAAGAACCCCGACCGTAAGGGAGGGGACGGGCAAGCGCCAAAAGGGCATGCGTTCGTCCCCTTCCTTACGGTCGGGGTTCTTTTTATTCAAGCTTAGAGTTCGCCCACGCCCTGCTTCATGCTGCGCACTTGCATCGGCAAGCCGAACAGGTCGATGAAGCCGCGCGCGGCCGTGATGTCGTAGCCGCTCATGGCGAATGAGGCCAATTTGGTGTCGTACAGGCTCTGCTTGCTGTCGGCGCCCACGGCCATGGCGCGGCCCTTGTAGAGTTTGACGCGCACCTTGCCGGAGACGACCTTGTTGGCCTCATCCATGAAGGCCTGCATGGCTTCGCGCAGCGGGTGGAACCACAAACCGTAGTAGGTGATTTCGCCGTATTTCAACGCCATTTGCTGCTTGGTGTGGTACAGGTCGCGCTCCAGGCAGATCTGCTCCAAAGCCTTGTGGGCTTCGTAGAGGATGGTGCCGCCCGGGGTTTCGTACACGCCGCGGCTCTTCATGCCGACCAGACGGTTTTCGGCCAACACCACCTGGCCCACGGCATGCTTGCCGCCGACGGTGTTCAAGGCGGCGATCAGGTCGTGGCCGGCCATTTTCTTGCCGTTGACGGCCACCGGCACGCCGGCTTTGAATTCCACTTCCACATATTCGGCCTTGTTGGGGGCCTGCTCGACCGGCACCGAGATGCCAAGGCACGCCTTCCAGTTCGGCTCCATGTTGGGATGCTCGATTTCGGCGCCTTCGTTGGAGAGGTGCCAGAGGTTGCGGTCCTGCGAGTAGATCTTTTTCTTGCTGGCGGTGATCGGGATCTTGTGCTTTTTGGCGTAGTCGATGGCGGTTTCGCGGTCGGTCAGGCCGTCGGCGATGAACTGGGTGTCCTTCCACGGGCTGATGATCTGCAGGTGGGGGGCCAGGGCCTTGTAGGTGAACTCGAAGCGCACCTGGTCGTTGCCTTTGCCGGTGGCGCCGTGGCCGACGGCGTCGGCGTTGGTCTTTTTGGCGGCCAGCACCTGGTACTTGGCGATCAAGGGGCGGGCGATGGAGGTGCCCAGTAAATAGTCGCCTTCGTAGGTGGCGTGGGCGCGCAGCATCTTGAAGCAGTACTGCTCGGCGAATTCCTTGCGCAGGTCCTTGACGATCACCTCGTCGGCGCCGCTGGCGTAGGCCTTGGCTTCGATGGTTTTGAGTTCGTCGCCTTGGCCGAGTTCGGCGGCGAAAGCCACCAACTTGACGCCGGGGTAGCGGCCCTTGAGCCAGGGCAGGATGACGGAGGTGTCAAGGCCGCCGGAGTAGGCGAGCACGATTTTCTTGGGCAAAGATTGTTTTGAGGATTCGGTGGACATGGATGAAAGAAGAAGAGGGGGAGAAGCGGAGCAGAATAAGGCGCAAGAACGCGTGCGGTTTGGGTGAGGTCAAGCCCAAAGATTGCCAGGGTACACCCCATCTTGGATCAGTTTGCGGATGGAATCCACCACCACTGGGCGGTCTTCGCGGTAGGTGACGCCAAACCAGCTGGAGGCGGTGGGCAGCACCTGCACGGTGGCCTTCCTGGCGTCAATCAGATCATTGACGGCGGCCGGCAAATAGCACTCGGCCTTGGGGTGGTTGAGGTTGGCTTCGAGGAATTTGGCGAATTTTTCTTCCAAATGCCCGAACAGGTCCGGTTGGAAACCCCAGCAATTCATCGACACCGTTTCATTGCCGGTCAGCGGTCGGTAGGAACCGTCAGCTTCTTTGTTCTTGGCGCCGTTGTCGGTCTTTTCAATGGCGGTCAATTCTTCGATCGAGGTCAAAAAGCCTTTGGCGTCGGCCTGGCACACGCCGCGGGCGACGGTGCCGTTTTCAGACAAGGTGTTTTTGAGTTGAAAGCCGACCATGGCATAGGTGCCGGCGGGTTTGGGCGCATGCAGGAAGCCGGCCAAGGCATGAAAGGTGTCGCGGCCGTAGAAATCGTCGGCATTGATGACGGCGAAGGGTTCGTTCACCTGTTTTTTGGCGCACAAAACGGCATGGGCGGTGCCCCATGGTTTTTCGCGCCCGGCAGGCAGGGTGAACCCGGCCGGCAGGGCGTCGCGCTCCTGGTAGGCATAGGCGACATCGATCTGTTTTTCGAACCGCTTGCCCAGCACTTCGCGGAAGTCGGCTTCAATGTCTTTGCGGATCACAAAGGTGACTTTGCCAAAGCCGCTGCGCTTGGCGTCAAACACGCCGTAGTCAAGCACGGCTTCGCCGCTGGGGCCGACGGGATCCATTTGCTTGAGTCCGCCGTAGCGGCTGCCGACACCGGCGGCGAGAACGAGGAGATTGGCCATGGGGTAAGTGGGAAGGAGGTGGAATGGGGGAAAGGCGGTAAGTTTAACAGGCGGCAGCCGAGGGTAGGCCGGGACAAGATGCGGGTTTTCGCCCTTGGATTGAATTGAACAAAAAATCCCCATTTTCAGCTCCTGAATTCCGTTCAAGCCATTTGGGCGGTTGGCCGACAAGAAATTTGGCATTGACCGCCCGGCGGTCGCTTTGTTTTTATCTTTAGAAAGGCGTTCCATGGGAACCCGGATTATTCCACGCGTCAGCGTGCTGTTGTTGGCGTTGGCCGTTCCTTCCGCTTTTGCCGCCGGGTGGTGGGCGGCGGATCCGGCTTTCAAAAAAGGGCCGCCGGCCAAAGCGGTGGTTAAAAAAGCCGCGGCCAAGTCGCCACCCACCGAAGCGGCGTCGCGCAAGGATGCGCCACCCGCCTTGGAGCGGGCGTGGGCGCAACTGGATGATTTGGCCGACGCGGGCAGCCTGACTTTGCGCTTCTCGCAAGCGCTTGATCCGTTGCAGGCGCCGCCGCAGGTGACGGTGACGCCGGCGGTGTCCGGCCTGATCACCGCCGTTTCAGGCAATGCCCTGATCTTGCGCGGGGCGCTGGCCGGCGGGCAGACTTATGCCGTGCAATTGCCGATCAATTTGCGCTTTGCCAATGGCAAAACGCTGGGCGCTTCCCAACCGGCGCAAGTGGGGGTCTCGGCCAGGCGCACGCGCTTGCGCCTGGCCCGTGATAACGGCATTTTGTCGCCGGCCGGCCATTTGCAGTTGGAGGCCAAAGTGGTGGGGGCGGCGCAAATTCGCCTGAGCGCCTGCCGGGTGTCGGAAAAAAATCTGCTGTGGGCGCTGCAAGGCGGCGACGACCATCAGGTGGCGCGTGATTTGAAGCCGGTGACGGTGGCCGTGCCGGGCGATGTGCTCAAGCCGCAGAATCTGGTGCTTGAATTGCGCCGTTTGCTGGCCGACAAGCAAGGCCAGGTGGCGCCGGGCCTGTACCGCATCCGGGTGCGCGCGGATGAAAAAGCCGGCGGTGAAGAGGAGGCCAATGGACTGGAATCCAGCGACTGCGCCATTGTCAGCGTGGGCGACTTGGCGCTGGTGGCCGAAAGCGGGGAAGGGGAAATTTCCGCTTGGGCTTCCGGCGTGTCCACCGGTTTGCCGGCTTCGGATGTGGCCTGGCAGGTGCTGGCCCAAAACGGCGAAGTGTTGGCCACCGCCGATGGCGACGCCAGCGGTTTGGTGAAGCTGGCCTTGCCCAAGGGCAATCCCGACGGCGGGCCGTTTTTGCTGTTGGCCAAACGCGGCGTGGAAATGGCCTGGTTGGAATTAAGAGACCATGGCCGCATCGCCGATGCGCTGCCCTCCGGCGGGCGCGGCGCCCCGGCGGCCTTGGATGCCTGCGTGTACGCCGAGCGCGGGGCGTACCGGCCGGGTGAAAAAATCCACCTGTCGGCCCTGGTGCGCAACCAACAGGGCTTGCCACCGGCGGCCGGTGTGCCGCTGGAAATGGCGCTGTTTCGCCCCGATGGCCGCTTGGCGGCGCAATTGCCGGTGAAGATCGGCGAACAGGGCTTTTTGCACGGCGATTTCACGCCGGAAGTTTGCGCCCAGCGCGGCCAATGGCAGGCGCAATTGCGCCTGCCGGGCAAGTTGAAAACCAATCCGGTCATCGGCCACGCTTCGTTCTTGTTCGATGCCTTCGAACCGGTGAAGTTGGCGGTGGCGGTGGCGATGCCGGCTCCGCATTTTTACGAAGGCCAGCAGGCGCAAGTGTCGGCCCAGGCCAAGTGGTTGTTTGGCGCACCCGGCGCCGGCGTGCCGGCCCGCATTGAAGCATCGGCCAGCCGGGAGGCCTTCGTTTCGCCGACGCTCAAAGATTTTGTGTTCCCCGATCAAGAAGCCGGCCGGCGCACCGCGTTGGAGGTGACCGCCGGCGCGTTCGACGCGGCGGGCAAGGCGAATTTGGCGGTGGATGATTCGGCTTTGAAAAAGGCTTCGCAGCAGCCGGGGCGCTGGCGGATTCAAGGCTCGGTGGCGGCGTTGGAGGATTCGGGCCGGGCCACTTGCGCCCCGTTCACCACCACCCTGGACACCGCCAAAGTGTTCGTCGGCCTCAAGGATTTGGGTTGGAGCGTGCGTCCCGGCACCACGGCACTGTCCATCGCATTGCGCGACGGGCAAGACCGGCCGGTGCCCAACCTCAAAGTGGCGGCCTCGCTATGGCGGCTGGATTGGGATTGGCGTCTGGTGGAAAAAGACGGCGTGCGCCGCTGGGAGAGCATTGAGAACAACCGGCAGGTGTGGCAGGCGCAAGTGAATGCAAATGATCTGGGTCTGGGCCAAGCCCAAATGCCGGTGGCGGAAAACGGCGCCTATGAATTGCGTCTGGCGGCGCAAGCAAAAAACGGTGCCGCCCCCTGCGCCTGCCGTTTCTACGCCTGGGAAGGCGAAGGCGAAGCCCCCGGGCTCAAGCCGGAGACGCCCGGCGAAATGACTTTGACCTTGGACAAAAAACAATACCTGCCCGGCGAAACCGCCAAGGTGTCGCTCAACGCCGCTTTTGAAGGCACGCTGATGGTGGCGGTGGAAGGTGAAAAAGTGCTGTGGCGCAGGGTGCTGCCCTGGGCGGACCGCGGATCCCCAGACCCGCAAGAAACCAAGCCTGCCGCTTCTGCTCCTGCTCTTGCTCCCGCTTCTTCTTCCACCCATTCTTCCACTTCCACTCCCACAGCCGCGGCCCTGGAGAGCCGCGCTCCCGGGGCCACCACCCGCCGGGTGGTGGAAATCCCCATCAGTCCCGACTGGCGCGGCAGCGTGGTGGTGCGCGCCTGGGTGGTGCGCCCCTTGGATCCCAAGCGCGATGCCTGGCTGCCGCTGCGGGCTTTTGGCGCGGCGCAACTGATCCTGAATCCCGCCGCCCACGAACTGCCGCTCACCCTCGAAGCGCCCAAGGAAGGCCAGCCCGGCGCCACCGTCACCGTGACCGCCCATGCCGTGCCCGGCAGCGTGGTGCATCTGTGGGCGGTGGACGAAGGCATTTTGGCCGTCACCGCTTTCAAAACGCCCAAACCGCTGGATTGGTTTTTCGCCGCGCGCCGGCCCTTGATGGATGCGCTGGATCTTTACGATGATTTGCTGCCCGACTATTTGCGCCCCAAGACCTTCACCCGCATCGGCGGCGATGTGGATGAAGAGAAACCGGCGGACGGCGCGGCGAAACTTCGCCTGGGCTCGGTGGATTTGCGCGACTTGGATCCGCGCGCGGTGTTCTGGCGCCAAGCGGCGGTGGCCGGGCCGGACGGCGGGGTGGCGGCGCAAGTGCCGTTGCCGGAGAACCCCACCCGCGTGCGGGTGATGGCGGTGGCGGCCAAAGACGATGCGTATGGCGCCGGTGAAGCCGGGGTGGAAGTGCGCGGCGAGTGGTTGCTGATGGCCAATGCACCCAAGGTGGTGGCGCCGGGCGACCAATTTGAAGTGACGGCACGGGTGATTCATCACGGCGACAAAGCGGCCAAAATCACAGTGCAGGCGCAAACGCCAAATGGGCTGACTTGCGCCTCGCAAACGGCGCAAGTGCCGGCCGAAGGCGAAGTGGTGCTGCATCTGTTGGCGCAGGCAAAAGGCGGCGAAGCCCTGCGTGGCGAAGTGAATTTGCGCCTGATGATGGAAAGCCAAGCGGCGCAAGCGCCGACCGAGTTGGCCAAGCGGTTGCTGCCGGTTTCCATCCGGCCGCTGGCGGTGTTGGGTTCGGTCGGCCGCTTTGTGCGCCTCGCGCCCGGTTCCACCACCCGCCTGAATGCAAGCGAGGGCTTCGTCGGCGCCGCCCGTTGGCATCTGGCGGTGCGGCCGACGCCGTTGGTCGAATGCCTGCCGGTGGTGGAGGCCTTGATGGCTTATCCCCACGGCTGCGGCGAGCAGACTTCCAGCGGGTTGCGGGCGGTGGTGGCGGCCGGCCAGGTGTTGGCCGGCGATCCCTCGCGCAAGGCCTTGGCCGACCACATGGCCGCCCACGGCGTGGCGCGCCTGGCGGCGATGCAATGTGGTGATGGCGGCATGCCCTATTGGCCCGGCGGCAACAGCGAGCCGTGGGTCAGCGCTTATGCGGCCAAAGCCTTGGGCGAGGCGCAAGCAGCCGGGGTGAAAGTGCCGGCCGAATTGCGCGAAAAACTGCTGGATTATTTGGCGGGCCGGATGGATGGCGCCAATGACCGCGACAATGCGTGGTCGCCGCTGCAACGCGTGCTGGCCCTGCGCGCCATGGCCGAATTGGACAGCCCCCAAGACCGCGGCTTGCGCGGCCGGGCCGAAGGCTTGCTGGCCCAGCATCTTGCGGAATTGCCGTTGGAAGGCCGCGCCAATCTGGCCCTGGTGCTGGTCGCTTGCGGTCGGCGCGATTTGGCCAACGGCGCCTTGGGTGATTTGAACAAGTTGGCCCATTCGGTGGCCGGTCGGGTGAACAACGGTTGCGGCGACATCAGCGCCATGGCCGCCGCGCTGGAGGCGGCGGTGAAGTTGGACCGGCCGGAAAAAGACTTGCTGGCGGCGCAACTGATTCGGGCCAAATTCCCCGCCGGTTCGTGGTGGGGGCCGGGTTGGGGCGCCACCAGCGCCGATGCGGCGGCGGTGCGGGCCTTGTTCAAGTGGGGCGCGTCGGATGCGGGCAATGCGGCGGCCGGTTTGCCGCAGCTTTCGCTGCAAGGGGCCGACGGCCAAACGCTGGCCAAGTCCGGTGCGGCACTCGATGCCGAAGAAGTTTCCAAAGGTGAAATGGTTTTGAAAAACAGCGGCGCGGCGCCGGCTTTCGCTTCGTTCTTCGCCGAAGGCTGGCGTGCGCCCGGCGCCGAAGAGGCCGCGCACGGCTTGCAGGTCACGCGCCGCTTCCTGTCACTGGATGGCAAGCCCCTGGCCCCGGTGGCGCTCAAAGCCGGCGACTTGGTGGTGATGGAAACCACGGTGGCATTGACCCCGGAAGCCAACACCGACAGCGCCTCGCGCTTGGTGTTGACCCTTGATTTGCCAGGCGGTTTGGCGTTGGAAAACACGCATCTGGCCACCGCTTCGGCCGCCGCCAAAGAGAACCAGGACCACTTGCGCCTGGAGCCCAGCGACGGCCGTTTGGTGGTGTTTGGCGCGCTGTGGCGCCATGCGCCATTGGTGTCGCGGGTGGTGCTGCGGGCGACCGCTCGGGGGACTTTTGCGGTCGGCCCGGCGCAGGCCAGTGACATGGATGATCCGACCTTGTGCGGGATGGATGGCGCGCCGCTGAAGGTGGAGGTGAAATGAAGCAATGCCTGCGCTGGATCATTTTGCTCCTTGAAGGCACCATTTCCATCGGCGCTTTGGCCTTCGCCTTGGCCTGGGGCTTGTGCCCGTTTGATTCCGCGTCCCTCGATGCCGTGCCAACCAGCCGCGTGCTGCTTGATTGCCATGGCGAGCCGTGGTTTGCCTGCATCGGCACCGATGAACAGCGTCGGTTGCCGGTGCCATTGGCGCAAGTCAGCCCGTGGTTGATCAAAGCGGTGCTGGCGGTGGAGGATGAAGATTTTTATCATCACGGCGGCGTCGATCTGTCCGCCTGCGCCCGGGCGGCGGTGCAGAATGGGCTGCCGTGGAAGGTCAAAAGCGGGGCCAGCACCCTGTCCATGCAGGTCGCGCGCCTGGCCGATCCCAACATGGGCCACGGTCTGACCGACAAAGCCAAGCAATGTTTGCGCGCCTGGCAGATGGAATCCGTCTGCGACAAGGCGCAAATTCTGCAGGCGTGGATGAACCTGTCGCCCTTCGGCGGCAACCGGCGTGGGGTGGAATCGGCCAGCCAAGTTTATTTCGGCCGCCATGCCCGCGACCTGACCCTGGCCGAGGCCGCGTTGCTGGCCGGCTTGCCGCAATCGCCGGAGCGTTACCGGCCTGATCGCCACTGCACCACGGCGCTCAAACGCCGGGCCACGGTCTTGCGGCGGATGGAGGAAGCGGGGTTTATTTCCGCCATTGAGCGCACACGGGCCGAGGCCGAGCCGCTGCGGATGGCCGGTGGCGGTGGGTTGAACACGGACGGCGCCACCTTGCGTTTGGCCGGTGCGTGGCCGGCACCCCCGGGAACGCGGCTCTCCAGGGCCGCTGCTGTGGGAGCAGACAAGGCATGCTTTTTTTTCAGCGGCCCTGGAGAGCCGCGTTCCCAGGGGTGCCGCACGACCCTCGATCCCCAGGCGCAACTGGCGCTGCTGGAAATGTGCCAAGCGCAAGCGAATCATCTGCCGCCGGACTTGCGCCTGGAAGCGGCGGTGGTCGAAGTGGCCACCAACCGCGTCATCGCCTTGGCCGCCGTCGGCGAGCCCCAAGCGCAAACCTTCGGATTGCTCGGTCAACGCAGCCCGGGTTCGGCGCTCAAGCCGTTTTTTTACGCTGCCGCCTTTGACGCCGGTTGGCTGGCGCCCACTTCGCGTCTGCCCGATCGGCAAGAAATCATCGGCGGCTGGCAGGTGCGCAATTTCGACCGCACCCAGGCCGGCGAAGTCTCCGCCGCCGACGCCCTGCGCCAAAGCCTCAACGGGCCGGCGGTGCGGGTGGTGCGCGGCTTGGGGGTGGACGCGGCAAGGGCGCAATTGGCGGCTCTTGGCATGCCGCTGCCCGCCGGGCTGGCGCAAGCGGCGGGTTTGACCCTGGCCACCGGCGGGGCGGAAATCCGCTTGCTGGATTTGGCTGCCGGCTGGGCCTGCGTGGCCCGCCAAGGCCGGCCGGCGCCGCTGCGTTGGTGGATGGATGGCGGCGCGGCGCCGCTTGCGCTCCCCGCGCCCACGGTGTTGTCGCCGCGTTCCTGCGCCCGCATCAGTCTGATTTTGGCGCATGGCGATGGCGAAAACCGCGAGGCCGCCGCCTGGTTCTGCCTCAAGACCGGCACCAGTTCCGGCCGCCGCGATGCGGTGGCGGCCGGCCACAACGGCCGCTATGCGGTGGTGGCCTGGGCCGGCCGGGTGGAAGGCGGCGCAAGCGAAGCATTGATCGGCGCCCAAGCCGCCGCGCCGTTGGTGGCGGCGGTGTTCAACCATCCCTTGTTCCGCATGGAATCCGCGCCGGCCTGGATCGCCGCCGAATGCGCCGGTTTGGCGCAAGCGGCCCCGCCTTTGCCGGCCCGGGTGCGAGGCGCGCAAATGGCCGGTGCGCCGGTGATGGCCGAACCGGCCGCCGGTGCGCGCCTGGTGGCCCGCGCCGGCGTGGCGCGGATTCACCCGCGCTTGGGCAGTGGCACGGCTGCGGCGTGGTTTTTGGACGGCCGCCCGCTGACGGCGGCGGAACTGGCCGACGGCCTGCCATTGAAGCCGGGGCGGTATGTGTTTTCGGCGGTGGGGGAAGACGGCAACGCGGCGGAGGCGTGCGTGCGGGTGGTGGGGGAGTGAGGAGCATAAAAAACGCAGCCTTGCGGGGCTGCGCTTTGCATTTTTCAATCACATTGTGATTTACCGCTTGGTCACGCCGCGCTCTGCCAGCAAGGCGGTCACGGCTTCCACGCATTGCGCCAAGGTGCTTTGCTGTGCATCCAGCACCAAGTCGGCCTTCACACCATCATTGGCCGAGCCGAGATGGATATGGATGGATTCGCCGGGCAGGGCCGCCCCGGCATCCATCGGCAACAGCGCGATGCCGCCCACGGCCAGCAGCGCCGAGGCATCGGTGCCGGGGGAGAGTACGCCGGCCAAGCCGCCGCCATCGAACAGGCGGCGGGCCAGCAGGTTGGCCAAGGCGCGCCGGCCTGAGCCATTTTGACCGGTCAGGCAGATTTGTGCGCTGGCGTGGCCAAAGCGTGCAATGCGCTCGTCGGTGGAGACGGTCGGCAGCGCGCCCTTGGCTGCTTGGGCCGGGCTTTGTTCCACCAAGGCCAGGGCGGTGCTGGTGGCGGCCGGGTCGTGATCCAAAATCATGCCGCAGGCCACGGTGTTGTTGGTCAGGCGGTCGATGATGATGAAGGCGCCGGTGCCGCGGTTCTTTTTGTAGGCGTCGCAGACGATGGGGCGGTCGAGTTCCACCACCGCGCGGCCGATTTCGTTGAGGTTCAGGGCCGCGGTGTCCTGCTTTTTGAGGGTGTTCACATCCATGCGGTAGCGGATGGCGGAAATCACGCCCGGCGTTTTGCAGGTGGTCTGCTTGATCAGGTACGACTTGCCGGGCGCCAGCGGCGCTTCGCCCATCCACACCAGCATGGCTTCAAAGGATTGGGTCACGCGCGGGCGGTTGCCCGGGTGGATCAGCATGTCGCCGCGGGCGATGTCCACCTCGTCTTCCAATGTCACCACCACGGCTTGGCCGGCGAAGGCTTCGGCGGCTTCCTGCCCGCTGACCAGCACCGACTTGACCTTGGAGGATTTGCCGCTGGGCAAAGCGGTGATGGCGTCGCCCTTTTTGATGCGGCCGGAGGCCATGGTGCCGGCAAAGCCGCGGAAGTCAAGGTTGGGGCGAAGCACCATTTGCACCGGCAGGCGCAAGTCGATCAGGTTGCGGTCGCTGGCCACATGCACGCTTTCCAAGTGGTGCATCAGGGTGCCGCCTTGGTACCAGGGGGCCTTGTCCGAAGCGTTGACCACATTGTCGCCCTTGAGGGCCGACATGGGGATGAAGCGGATGTCGGGGATTTCAAGGTTGGCGGCGAAGTCGGCGTAGTCGGCGCAGATTTTGTTGTAGATCTTCTCGTCGAAGTTGACCAAATCCATCTTGTTGACGGCCACGATCACATGCTTGATGCCAAGCAAGGACACGATGAAGGAATGGCGGCGGGTCTGGGTGACCACGCCGTAGCGGGCATCGATCAAAATGATGGCCAGATCGCAGTTGGAAGCACCGGTGGCCATGTTGCGGGTGAACTGCTCGTGGCCCGGCGTGTCGGCGATGATGAACTTGCGCTTGGCGGTGGAGAAGTAGCGGTAGGCCACGTCAATGGTGATGCCCTGCTCGCGCTCGGCCTTGAGGCCGTCGGTCAAGAGCGCCGGGTCGAAATCGGTGCCGGTGGTGCCATATTTCTGGGTGGCGTCTTTGACTTGCTTGAGGTGGTCTTCATAGACCATCTTGGAGTCGAACAACAAACGGCCGATCAGGGTGCTTTTGCCGTCATCCACGCTGCCGCAGGTGAGGAAGCGCAGCAGATCCTTGCGCTCATGCTCGCGCAGGTAGGAGATGATGTCGGTTTGGGCGGGGTCAAAGACGTTGGACATGGGCGCAAGGGTGGGTTGGGGGGCCGTTTGGGGCCCGCAAAAAAGCATGCAAAGGGGGTTTGCCAAGAGGGGAAATCATAGTGTTTTTCGCCCTATCGGGCGGCGCCGCGCATGGTCTCGTCAAGGTCCGCAAACAGCCGCCTTAGGCGCGCCAGATCAAAGGCCGGCGGCAGGCTGGGGATCGTCTGCC
Source organism: uncultured Phycisphaeraceae bacterium (assembly GCA_964556215.1). GTDB lineage: Bacteria > Planctomycetota > Phycisphaerae > Phycisphaerales > Phycisphaeraceae > CANIYR01. The sequence continues at coordinate 15,640 of CAZKVP010000033.1, read as the reverse complement.
GGTTAAAGGCGAAATGCAGGGCTTTTTCCGCCACTTGGGCCGGCGAGCGCACGCCTTTGCTCCAAAAATCGTAATCGCTGAAGGACAGCATCACCGTGTGGTGCTTGACCTTGCCATCCATGAAAATGCTGACGCCCCACGACCAGTGGCCGCAGCCTTCCGCTTCGCCGGAGAGTTCGATGTCGCAGGGCACATTAATCCTCGATCAGAATCACGGTCAGTTTCTTCGGCCCGTGGGCGCCCAGCACCAGGATGCGCTCGATGTCGCCGGTGCGGCTGGGGCCGGTGATGATGGAGGCAAACGACGGCAGACTGTCACCGCTTTGCAGCAATTCAAAGGCGCCGGGCAAATCGGCGATCAATTGCGCCTGGGTGGCCAGCACGATGTGGTGCGGCGGGATGACCGACAAAGCCCGGCCGCCGGCCGAGTCTGGCGTCACCAGCACGCTGCCGGTTTGGGCGATCAGGGCCAGGCAGCCGGTGATGCCGCCGGGGCAGGCGGCGAGTTGGTCTTTGTCATAGCCGGCGTTGGCCAACACCACCGGCAGGCCAAGATTGGCGCAGGCGGCGCCGGCCAAGGTCCCAGTGTGCGAGGCGACCGATTGCCAGCCTTCTTCTTTGGCGATGCCGGCAATGATGGCGTGAGCCTGTGCCTGTGACTTCACCACTTCAAAGCGGGTCTTGAGTTTGGTCGAGCATTCGGCGAATACCGTTTTGCGGTCTTCGTACGAAGGACCGACGAAAGGCAGCCACTGACGCATGGCGGCCACGCGGTCGCCGGAGCGGATTTGCTCAGCTTCCGCCGTGTCCGCGTGGCGTACATGCGGATCATTGGGGGCGGTCAATGCCTGGCGGACTTTGGCGAGGATTTGGGTGCGGGATCCGGTCATATTCACTTGCCTGCTTTCTTTTGCTGTTCCCGTTTGGCGTACCACTCATGAAACGACTGCTTCGGCATCTCCGGCAGCGTGCGCGTCTTGCGCCACAGGTAGCCGGGATCAAGTTTCGTTCCTTGGATCGGCTTGGACAACCAATGCCCCAAACGCGCCAAGGGCGTGCCCAGGCGATAGAGCCAAGGCTTGGTGAAGGCAAAGGCGAAACCCTTCATCGCGACTTTTTCCAGCATCGGCGGATGCTCGGCCACCGAGTCGCGGCGGATGCGCAAGAGGTGGTGGTGCAGGTCGATTTTGACCGGGCAGGTTTCGGTGCAGGCGCCGCACAGGCTGGAGGCGTAAGCCAGATGCTTGAACTCTTGCAGCCCTTTGTAATGCGGGGTGATCACCGCGCCGATCGGCCCTTGGTAGGTGGTGCCGTAGGAGTGGCCGCCGATGTTCTTGAAGATCGGACACACATTGAGGCAGGCGCCGCAGCGGATGCAGCGCAGGGCGTCGCGCTGCTCGGGATCGGCGAGCAAGGTGGTGCGGCCGTTGTCGAGCAGGACCACATGCATTTCCTCCGGGCCGTCGGTTTCGCCTTCTTTTTTCGGCCCGCCGTAAATGCTGTTGTAGCAGGTGATGCGCTGGCCGGCCCCGGCGGTGCCGAGCATGGGTTGCAGCAGGGCCAGATCGCTCAAACGCGGCAGCATTTTCTCGATGCCCATGATCGCGATGTGCACTTTGGGCATGGCGCAAGTCAGGCGGGCGTTGCCTTCGTTTTCGGTGATGGCGATGTGGCCGGTTTCGGCAATGCCGAAGTTGGCGCCGCTGATGCCGACATCGGCGCGCAGGTATTTCTCGCGCAATTGCTGGCGGGCGAACATGGTCAACGCTTCCGGATCGTCGCTGGGGCAGGCGGCGATTTTCTCGAAAATGGCCTTGATTTCAGCCCGTTTCAAGTGCATGCAGGGGAACACGAAGTGGTAGGGGGCTTCTTTGTTCTGCTGGACGATGTATTCGCCAAGGTCCGATTCCACCACGTCGAAGCCTTCTGCTTCCAGCAGGGAATTCAAATGAATTTCCTCGCTGGTCATCGTCTTGCTTTTGATGACATGCTTGGCGTTCTTTTCGCGCAAGATGCCCAGAATGTATTGGCGGGCTTCTTCTTCATCGGCGGCCCAAAACACCTTGGCGCCGTTTTTGATCAGGTTGGCTTCGAACTGCTCCAGCAGGTCGGGCAGGTTGTCGAGCGCTTCCCATTTGATTTCGGCGGCGCCGCGGCGGGCTGCCTCCCAATCCTGGTAGCCGTGTTGGGTCGCGGTGCGGGTGTTCATGTAACCGCCCAAGGCAGAGCGCAAGAATTCGCGGCGGTCGCCATCGGCGGCGACCTCGGCGGAGTCGTGTTTGAACTGCTGGAGCGGGATGGTTTTGGTTTCGGTCATAAAAGTGGACGCGGCGGCCCGCCGCGTTTGGATGGATTCAGCGTGAATTCAAAATTTCCGCCAGATGCAGGCATTTGATCGGCATTTTTTGCTTTTCAGCATAACCGCCGATTTGCATCAAACAGGAAGGGTCGTTGGACACAATCACTTCGGCCCCGGTTTCAACGGCCGAGTTGCACTTCACTTCCGCCATGGCGACGGAAATCGGCGCGTATTTGACGGCAAATGAACCGCCAAAGCCGCAGCAGGTGGCGCACTCTTTCATTTCGACCAATTTCAAACCCTTGACCTTTTCCAGCAGTTGGCGCGGGGCCGATTTGATGCCCAGTTCGCGCAGGCCGTGGCAGCCGTCGTGGAAGGTGACTTTTTGATTGAAACTTGCGCCCAAATCGGTGACGCCCAATTGTTCGACGATAAAGGAGGAGAACTCCCAGGTGCGGGCCGCCAGATTCTTGGCTTCCTGCTCGCGCGGGGTGCCGGCGAACAACTCGGGGTAGAACACCTTGACCATCGCCGCGCACGAGCCCGACGGCACCACGATCGGGTCGCGTGAATCGCGGAAGGCGTTGAGGAAGGTGTTGGCCACTTCACGGGCCTCGGGGTGGAAGCCGCCGTTGAAGGCCGGCTGGCCGCAGCAGGTTTGGTTGCGTGGGTAATCCACTTCGCAGCCAAGGCGTTCCAAGACTTCGACCACGCTGATGCCGACTTGGGGCATCAATTGGTCAACAAAGCAGGGGATGAAAAGTGAGACGCGAATGGGAGGGCTCCGTGGAGGGTCGGTTTTAGTCGACCTGTTGGGGGCGAGGAATCGGAAAAAGATGTCATACTACTGCAAAGCGACCTTGTCGTGGATGGGTGGATATAAAGGTGTTAGGTCGGCTAAAGCCGCCCGTCCTTACAACTCGCCTTTTTCCGCCGCCTTGAGGATCTGGCTCAATTGCGTGCGCCGCAACGATTCGTTTTCAGCCCTGTCGGCATCCGTTTGGGTCTTGGTCGCCCCGCCGGGCAGGCTCACTTTGACCTTTTTCAACGTCTCTCCGCGATGGGTGGAGCGCAGGCGTTGCTCCAAGCCGGTGCGCAGGTCCATATCCAACTTGTATTTGATGGCGGCGGAAGGCACCTTCACCTCCAACACTCCGCGTTTGAAGGAGGTTAGTTGCGCTTCTTCTTTGGCGTAGTCGGGGGCGCAAGTGGCCCAGGCTTCGGTGATGGCGGCCAACTCGGCGTGCGGCTTGGCAATTTCTTTGTCGAAATATTTTTCGACAAAGGCCAAACCCTCGTCTTTGGCGGGGGCGGCAAACAAAAAAGTGCGCCCCACGCGGCCTTCCTCCAATAGTTTGTCCTTGGCTTTGGGGGCGGCCTTGCGGAAACCCGCCACCCGTTTGCGGGTGGCCGCCAGTTGGCGTTTGAGGTTGTCTGCATAGGTTTCGTCAGCGGCCATTGGGTTGCTCCATCCACAGCATGATCTGGGTGACGGCATCTTCCACCGACCGCTGCGAAATATCCAGCACCTTGTCGGCGGCCGCCAGATAAGTCGGCTCGCGCGCAGCCAGCACGGCCGCCACTTCATCGGTGGGATTGGTGGCGCCGGTCAAACTGGGGCGCTGGCCGGCGGAAGCTTTGTCGGTGGCGATGCGGGAGGCCAGCACGCCGGCGGGCGCCTGCAGGTAAACGCGCAAGGCGTTTGGCGCCTGTTTGACGGCCTCAAAGGCGCCGGGCTGCATCAGGGTGCCGCCGCCCAAAGCGATCACGCGGTGGAAAATCAAAGAACCCCGACCGTGAGGGAGGGGACCAGAAGATGAGGATGCGTCAGCGTCCCCTCCCTTACGGTCGGGGTTCTTTAAAAGTTCCCGCGTGACCACCACCTCCATCGCGCGGAAGGCCGGTTCGCCGTGCGTGGCCCAAATCTGCGCCACTTCCATGCCGTCAAAGCGCGCGCGCACCAAGGCGTCGGTGTCGTGAAACGCGACGCCCAGGCGACGCGACAGCCGCTCACCGATGGTGGTCTTGCCGGAGCCGCGGTAGCCGAAGAGGAGGAGGGTCATTTGGATGGTGAGGTGGCGGGGACTTTATCGGCGACGAGGGTGAGGATGGCTTGCCAGGTGGATTCGTCGGGGGCCCAGGCGCGGGGGATGACGATATTACGAGGGCCGTCCATAAAGAGCACCAAGCCGTAATCAAGAAGTTGATACTTTGAAAAGTTCGCCCATTTCAGGCGAACTTCCGACAGGGAATCAATCTGTGCGGTGAATTCATCCGTGAAAAAAAAGGTGGTCTCTTCGCTTGCCGTTGGTTGCGCCAGCATTTTTTTTGCTTGGCGCTTAAAGGCCTGTGCGGGCCAGAAAAGAGTTTCCAAAGAACTCCAATTTCCCAGCATGACAAAAGCTAAAATACCAAGGCTGGAAAGCGTGTTCCATAAGGATGCTTTTGGGCCAAATATCGCCCAAAAAATAAAGACAAGGGATGTTGCCATCAGTAAAACATAAACCACGATCTGCCATTTCTTGATTTTTTTATCTACCCGATGAAGGTCGAGAAGTGACGCGCCCAGCGTCTCCACCGTCCACCTCCCCCGAATCGTGATCGCCTCTTGCATGATCATTCCTTTTCAGGCTCCAACGGAGCCAATGAGTTTGGTGTTTTTCTGCGGCCCGTTGGGCCATCACGCCGCCATGTCGTTTCCCCTCTCACCCCACCGCCAACGCCCGAATCCTCACAAAATCCGACACGCTCGCATACCCACCCGAGATCGACAACGACTCGACCCGGGTGCGTTCATGCGGCGTCAGGCGCAAGTTGATTTGCTCACTGCGGCGTTCCATTTTGGCGGGCAACGGCAGGGGCTCGCCGTTTTCCAGCATGGTGGCCGCCACGGAAACCATGGCTTCACGGGTTTCCGCCACGCAGGCGTCGGCCGTCGCACCATCGCCCATGGCGCCGCTCAATTCAAGGCCGCGCCCGAACCAAGTGCCGTCTTCTTCACACGAGAGGATGACCTCGTATTCAGCGATGGCTTTGCGCGCTTTGCCCAAGATTGCCGCAGAAAAGGGGCGGTCAGAGGCAGGGGGAGCCTTGGCCGCAGATTTGGCGCGGGCCTTAGTTGGATTTAATGCTGGATTCGATTTCTTTTTTCCAGTAGACATATTTCACCTCGTTGTTGTGGACTGGGATGCTGATGGTTCGGCCGTCCGGGCCTTTGAACATGTGATGCGAGCCGCGGGTCCTTTGGAAGACAAAGCCCTTGGCCTTCAACGCCGCCAAAAATTTTCGGTAGGGAATGGGGCTTGGCATGGCATATTTGTAAAGGTGATGATATACGGAGTGGGGCGATCAAGCAAGGGGGTGATTACGCGGGACTGCCTTTTTCTTCCTTCCCCTCCAATCCAAACAACTCCTCCACCGCCAGCCCCAGCATGTCCTTGGGCAGGCCGGTTTCCGCTTCGGCGTCCGCCCCGTGGTGTTTGGGATTGAGGCGTTTGGCCGGGCCGCGCAGGAATTTGTTGACCAGGTGATGGTGGTGGTCGGCCAGGGCGGCGCGCATTTGCGCCTCATCGAGTTGGCCGCCGGTTTGCGGCAGGGCCGCCAGGCGTTTGATCAGGCGGTCTTCCTCGATGCGGATGGTTTCTTCGAACTGATCGCGCAGCCGGCGCATCAGGTCGCCGTTGGAGCGGTTCTTCACTTGCGCCATGGCGGTGGCCACGCCGCGGTCGATGAAGGTGTGGCAGGCCTCGGTCTTGTCGCGGCGCTCGGCTTCGGTGGTCGAAATGGCGCTTTGCAGGTCGTCCACGTTGTAGAGGTAGACATTGTCCAATTGCGCCACGCCGGCCTCGACATCGCGCGGCACGGCCAAATCCAGAATCAAAAGAGGCCGGCCGTGGCGGGCTTTGAGCGCGGCCTTGGCTTTGGCCGCCGTCAGCATCGGGTGCGGGGCGCTGGTGGAGAACACCACCACATCCGCTTGCGCCAGGAGGGCGTCCACTTCGTCCAGGCCATGGATGCCGGCGGGGGTGGCCAGTTTGGGCGCCAACTTGGCGGCCAGTTCCTGGGCGCGCACCGGCGAGCGGTTGGCGATCAGCACCCGGCCGGGCTTCAATTCGGCCAAGTGGGCCAGGGCCGCTTTGCCCATTTCGCCGGCACCGACGGCCAGCACGGTTTTGTCGGCCAGGGTGCGGAATACGGTGGCAGCGACATTGGCCGCCACCGAGCCGATGCTGGTGCGGCCGCGGTCGATGCCGGTGCTGGTGCGGGCCTGCTTGGCGGTGGACAGTGCCTGCTGAAAAACGATGTGCAGGGCCGCGCCAACGAAGCCGCCACCAGAAGCGCTTTGGTAGGCCTGCCGCACCTGGCCGAGCACCTGCGGTTCGCCCAGCACCATGGAATCCAGACCGGTGCAGACGCCAAAGAGGTGGCGCAGGGCGTCTTCTTCATGCAGGGCGAAGGTGACTTCATCCAAAGTGGCGGGCGACAATTGCGCCTCGTGGGCCAGCAGGGTGCGCAAGTCGGGGGCGTGGGTGCCGGTGGGGAAGGCTGCATACAACTCGGTGCGGTTGCAGGTGGCCACCAGCACGCCTTCGGCGCCAGGGCAGGCCTGGGTCAGACGCTTCAAAACAGCCTCGGTTTGCGCCGGGCCGAAAGCCAGCGCCTCGCGCACGGCCAGGGGGGCGCGCCGGTATTGCACGCCAAGGGCGGTGATCTGCATGCTCACTTGAGGCCTCCCGGCAGGGCGGGGGCGGTCGTCGTTGGCGCGGCTTTGGGCGCCGCCGGCGCGTTGGCCAGCGCGATGCCGTACACCGCCATCACCAGGGCCAGCCCGGCCAGCGCCAGCCAAGCGGCGCGCCGGCCGCGGAAGGCGCTGGCGTAGCGCACATTCATGAGCAGGGCGTACACCGCCCAGGCTGTGCCGGCGAGCATGATTTTGGGCGAGGTCAGCCAGGCGGTGCCCGCGCCGCGGTGCAGTTGCAGCACCACGCCGGTGGCCAACCCCATCGACACCAAGGCGACGCTGAGGGTGGAGGCGCGGATGAGCGCGTCTTCCAGCGCTTCCAGGCTGACCAGGTTCAGGGCCTTGCCGAGTTGTTTCTTTTCCTTGAGTTGCTTCTGCACATACAGGTACATGCCGCCGCAGACCGCGCCGACGATGGCCGACAGCAACCCGGCCATCACGGTCAGCAGGTGCAGGCTGAGCCAAACCCCGGCCCCGCCCTCGCCGTGGAAGGGGGTGCCGACCACCGTCGGGCACAAGGCCCACACCAGCAAAAGCGCCAGCACCGGACTGCCGAACGCCGAGATGCCGTAGAGTTTTGGGCGGGTTTGCAAAAACAGCAGGGTGGCCGCCAGCATGGCGTCCATCAGCAAAAAGGCGTCGAGGTGGGTGGAGAGCGAGTGGGCGTTCCAGCGGCTGATCAGCAGCAGGGTGCAGATCAGCGTGATCACCACCAGCAGGGCGTTCTGGACCAACAGCCATCGGCGTTCTTCCGGCGCCCGCTTCAAATTGCGCCAGGCAATGCCGGCGGCCAGGACGGCCAGCAGCGCGGAGAGGATGCCAAGGGGCAGGGGAGAAGGAAGGTCGGCCATGACCGGGGATTGTAAGTCCTACAATCCCACCCCATGGCCAACCCCATCCTTTATCTCGGCGACACTTCCCTTTCCTCGGCGGCGGCTTATCTGGCGGGCATCCTGCACCGCGCCGGTCTGGCTTTTGATTACAAGGCCTCGCATGAAAACACGCAGGCAGACGATCTGATTGGGCGCAAGTTGATCATCCTGTCCGATTATCCGGCGGATCGCCTGGATGACCGCGCCCATTACGCCCTGGCGATGGCCGTGCGCAGCGGCACCGGCCTGTTGTTTTTGGGTGGTTGGGAGTCCTATCACGGCTTGGGCGGCAATTGGGATCAAACCTCGCTTGCGCCTTTGTTGCCGGTGGTGATTTCCAAAACCGACGACCGCGTGAATGGCGATGGTGTATCGCTGTTGCGCACCACCGCCCAAGGTGTGGGGCACGACATCTTGCGCAATCTGCCCTTTGACGCGCGTCCGCCGGTGGTGGGCGGTTGGAGCCGTTTCACCGCCAAGCCGGAGGCGCAAGTCTTGCTGGAGGTGGTGCCGCACCAGGTTTCCCGCCAGGGCGCAAGTTTCAAACTCACTGCGGATGCGCCGGAACCCATGCTGGTGGTCGGGGAGTACGAAAAAGCCCGCATCGCCTGCCTGGCCACCGACGCCGCCCCGCACTGGGTCGGCCCGTTCGTGGACTGGGGCACCGATAACACCGCGCCCTCGGGCAGCGGCCGGGTGCCGGCGCAGGCGCCCGGGGCCGAAGGGGTGGAGGTGGGGGCGTTGTACGCGCAATTTTTTGAGCAACTCATCCGCTGGGCCGGAAAACTTTAGAATCCCCGTTCCTCCGATTCCTCCTTCAATTGCGAGACATCCCCATGCCCTTCACCTTCACCCGCCGCGCCGATGAGACTCTCACCCGCTCCGACTCCCTGCCCCAATTGCTGGGCAAGACGCCGGCGGAATTGAAAAAGGAAGTCTGGCTGTTCGCCGTGCCGCACGACGACGATGTGGCCATCGGCGCGGGTCTGTGGCTCAAAGCCGCGGTGGAAGCCGGCGTGGAAGTGCACATCATGGCCGCCACCGACGGCCGCATGGGCTTTTGCGCACCGGAGGAAAAGGCAAGCATCGTCCCGGTGCGCGCCGAGGAATTGATCGAATCCAGCCGCATCCTGGGTTTGGTGCACCCCGAACGCATCCACATGCTGGGCTTCCCCGACTGTTCGCTGTCGAAGTACCTGGGCCGGCGCGAAATCATGCCCGGCGAGCACGACGGCGAGGGCAAAACCGGTTACACCGGCCTGCAAGGGGCTTTCGTGCAGAAGTTGCGCCAGATCAAGCCGACCCGCCTCTTCATGCCAAGCCCGATGGATTACCACCCCGACCATCAGATCGTTTACAACGAGATGATGATCTGCATCTTCCACGCCGGCGGCGGCGTGTGGCCGGAGCTGGGCGCCAGTTGCGCCGTGCCCGAGGTGTACGAGATGGCCATTTACTGCGACTTCCCCTCGCCACCGACCCTGCAACTCAAGTGCGACGCCAAGTCGTTCCAAGCCAAACTGGATTGCATTGCGGCCTACAAGAGTCAGAAGCAGATCGGGGCCTTGGTTGAAAAGGTGCGCGGGGCCGGCCCGGTGGAATACCTGCGCGAGGTGGGCTTCCACTTCTACGATGCCAATGCCTACCATGACCTCTTTGACGGCGCCAGCGCCGCCGATGCCGCACTGGAGGAGGAAGCCATGGAAGAAACCATCGAGGAGGCATTCGAGGATTATGTGGCCGACATCGCCAGCGAAGTGGCCGGCCAGGTGGCCGAGGCGGTGATCAAACAGGCCTTGGGCGGGCAAGGCAAGCGGGTGGCGGCCAAGGCTCCGGCCAAGAAAGCCGTGAAGAAAGCCAAGGCACCCACCAAAAAAGAAGAGAAAAAAGCCGCCAAAAAAGCCAAGGCCGCTTCCAAGCCCAAGAAAAAAGCCAAAAAATAAGAACCATTCAAAAGCGCCCGCGATTGCTGGCGTTTTTTTATGGAATTACTCCGCCGGCTGCAATAATGGCCCATGTCCCACCGTTGGGCCAGGATGCCTTTCCCTCTTTGGAGCCGGATCATGCCCAGCCGCCCGCTTACCCCCGTTTTGCTGGTCTGCGCGGTTTTCGGCCTGCCGTTCATGGCGGCGGCTAAGCCGCAGGAAGCCATCGCCAATGCCGGCTCCATTGCCAATGCCAACGCGAAAGCCGCCGCGCCGCGTGCGCGGCTGGACGCCGCCAAAATCAAGGCCTTGGCTGACGCCATCGACCAGTGTGTGGCAAAGAAACTCAAGGCGCAGGGGCAGACCTTCAACCGTGTGACGACCGATGCGGAGTTTGTGCGCCGGGTATGGCTGGATGTGGCCGGCCGGGTGCCCACGGCGGACGAGGCGCACGCCTTTTTGATCGACAGTACCCCTGGCAAGCGGGCCATCCTGATTGACCGCCTGCTGGCTTCGCCGGGGTACGCCATGCGGCAGTTCAACTGGCTGGCCGACATGCTGCGGGTCAAGGACCGTTTCAACCAGGGCTCCGGCCTGCTGTACGCCGATTGGCTCAAAGACCGGATCAAAGACAACACGACCTGGGACGAATTGGTGCGCCAAATGCTGTGCGCGCAGGGCAAATTGTGCGACAACGGCGCCACCGGATTTTTGCTGCGCGACATTGACATGCCCTTGGATGGCATGTCGAACCTGATGACGACCTTCCTTGGCGCCAACATGGCCTGTGCGCAGTGCCACGACCATCCGTTCGCCGACTGGACCCAGCACGATTTCTATCAAATGGCGGCTTTTTTCGGCGCCACCGACACCCGCGACGGCAGGGCGGCCCGTTCCGTCCTCAAACGGGCCAAAAATGATGAACTACCCATCCCCAAGCCGCTGGCGCAGCGCATCGTGTTCGCCAACATCATGCAGGTGGAGGATGCCAAGCGCGGCCATTTGCGCCTGCCATCCGACTACAAATATGACGACGGCAAGCCGGGCACCCCGGTTGCGCCCAAGTTCATGGCTTGGGGGACGGAGGCGGACGCCGGCAAAGGCGCGCATTGGCAAATCGACCTTGACCACCCAGACCGGTGGCGCGCGTCCTTTGCCGCGTGGCTGACCCACCCCGACAACCCGCGTTTTGCCGTGAACATCGCCAACCGCACCTGGAAGAAACTCTTCGGCCAGGCCGTGCGCGAGCCGGTGGGGGATCTGGACGATCTGTCGGCCGCCAGCAACCCCGAATTGCTGGCGCTCTTGGGCCAGACCATGAAGGCGGCCCGGTTCGATTTGGCCGAATTCCAACGCGTGCTGCTCTCCACCCGCGCGTATCAGGCGGCGGCCTATGTGCCTTCTTCGGCAACGCCCGCTGCGCCGGGGACCGCCGCCCCGTACGCGTTCCAGGGGCCGCTGCTGCGGCGCATGGGCGCGGAGCAGGCCTGGGACAGCATCGTGCTGCTGGCCGTGGGACCCGAGGTGGACGACATTCATGAGCAGCGCGGCAAACTGATCTCGCTGGCTTCGGTCCCCGGCAATGATTTTTCCGACGAAAACCTCAAGAAAGTGGCCGACAAACTGGATGAAGTCGGGTTGGGGCGCGATTTTGGCGGCGGCAAAAAGGCGGCGGAAAAAAAGGCGGAAAAATTGAACGGCGCGCTGGCGCAGCAAGCCGGCCGGCAGCAGATGAAAAACCGGATGGTTGAAGCCCTCCTCAACAACTACACCGGCCCGGTGCCCAAGGGTTTTGGCGGTGCCGGCCTCTTGGTGCGTGCCTCGGAACTGCAGCAGCCCGCGCCCGAGACGCATTTTCTGCGCATCTTCGGCCAGAGCGACCGCCTGATCGCCGACGCCGCCGCCAGCGACGGCTCGGTGCCGCAAGCCCTGGCGCTGATGAACGGCCCGGCGGCCCGGGTGATCACCGACCGCCAATCGGTGCTGATCAAATCCCTGGCCAAGATCAAGGGTGCGGAGGGGAAGATTGATTTTCTCTGGCGCGCCTTCTACGCAAGGGCGCCGGAAGCCGACGAACGCCAAGCCGCCGTGGCGGCGCTTGAGGCGGGCGCCAGCGAGGCCGATTTGGCCTGGTCGCTTTTGAACTCCCACGAATTCCTGTTTGTCCAATAACCCAAAGGCCACCGATGAACCGCGATATTTTGAACGCCGCTTTCGGCAAAAACGAACTTTCCCGCCGCGCCTTTGTCGAGCGCTGCGCCTTGGCGGCCTTCGGCCTGGCCGTGCTGCCGATGGCCGGCGCGCTGGGGTTGGAGGCGGGCGGACCCGGCATCACCGGCGCCCCAGGCGCAACCGGCCCCGGTTTTGGCAAAGCCAAGCGCGTGATCGTGCTGAACCTGGAGGGGGGCCTTAGCCACATTGATTCCTTCGACCCCAAAAAAGGCGAGGCCAAGGGGCCGGGCGAAACCGTCTCCACCAAGGCCGGTTTCCAGATGACGGATTTTTTCCCCGCCACGGCCAAAGTGGCTGGCGAACTCACCGTCATCCGTTCCATGGCCGCCAAGGTCGGCGTGCACGAGCAGGCGCAATATCTGATGCGCACCGGCTTCGAGCAGCGCGGCACCATGATGCACCCGGTGCTGGGCGCGTGGGCCCAGCATTACCTTGGCCCCAGCCATCCGACATTGCCCTCGTCGGTGTGCGTCAACCGCGGCGCCGGCCATGGCAACGGTTTTTTCCCCGCCAATTTCAGCCCGCTGCCCATTTTTGACGCCAACCAGGGCCTGGCCAACACCAGTTCGCGCATTCCCCAACAGCGCCAGGATTCGCGGCTGGCCCTGCTGCGCCACCTTGACCGGGATTTTGCCGACAGGGTGCCGGCCGGCAGCGTGCATGATTACGGATCCTTCTACGACGAGACGCTCAAACTGATGAAAAGCGAGGATCTCAAGGCCTTTCATCTGGCCGAAGAAAAAGATTCATTGCGCGACCGCTACGGCCGCACCAAATTCGGCCAAGGCTGCCTTTTGGCCCGCCGCCTGACCGAACACGGTGTGCGTTTTGTTGAGGTGCAAAGCGGCGGCTGGGACATGCACAAAGATCTGGAAGACCAGATGGGTGATGTCGGCGCCGACTTTGACCAGGCCTTTGCCGCCCTGATCGGCGATTTGAAAGAGCGCAACCTGTTGGATTCCACCTTGGTGGCGGTGGTGACCGAATTCGGCCGCAAGCCCCAGTTGGAGGGCACCGGCCGCAGCCACCACCCGGCCGCCTTCAGCACGGTTCTGGCCGGCGGGGGCGTCAGGCGCGGTTTTGTGTACGGCGCCACCGATGCCAAGGGTTACGCGCCCACTGAAAAGCCGGTGACCGTCGGTGAATTGCACGCCACCATGGCCCATGCGGCGGGCCTGCCCCTGGCGGAGGAAGTGAAAACACCGGAAGGGCGGCCGATGACCATCGGCAACAAAGCCAAGCCGGTGCTGGGGGTGTTTTAAGGAGGGTCGGCTTTAGCCGACCAGATGGGCTTACGAATTGAAAAGACTCACTGGCATGCGGATGATCTCCGCTTGCCAGTTGTTTTTGGAATTTCCTACGCCTTTCTGGTCGGCTAAAGCCGACCCTCCCTTATATTCTGCTCCTCCCATGCCCACCGAGCTCCCCGACCGTTCCCACCTTTCCACCGAGCAGCGCAATTCAGCCACTTTGGGGCTGGACGCCGGCTCGGTGGCCGACACCCTGCGCCTGCTGCACGCCGCCAATCATGCGGTGCAGGTGGCGATGGATCAGGTCATGCCGGCATTGGCGCAATTGACCGAGGCGTTGGTGATCCGCATGCGGCAGGGGGGGCGTTTGATTTACATCGGCGCCGGCACCTCCGGCCGTTTGGGCGTGCTGGATGCCAGCGAGTGCCCGCCGACTTTCCAAAGCGAACCGGGCCAGGTGGTGGGCATCATTGCCGGCGGCGACGGCGCGCTGCGGGTGTCGAGCGAGGGTAAGGAGGACGAGGCGCACGGCGGCGCGCGCGATGTGGGTGCATTGAAATTGACCGCCAACGACACCGTGGTGGGCATCGCCGCCGGCGGCACCACGCCCTATGTCTGGGGCGCGTTGGCCCATGCCAAAGCCTGTGGTGCGCTGACGGGTTTGATCTGCTGCGTGCCGCGCACCGCACTGGTCAAAAGCCGATTGCCGCTCGCAGATGCCGATCACATCGTGTGTTTGGAAGTTGGGCCGGAGCCCTTGATGGGTTCCACCCGCATGAAGTCCGGCACCGCCACCAAGTTGGCGCTCAACGCCATCTCCACCTGCGCCATGACCCACTTGGGCAAGGTGTGGGGCAATCTGATGGTGGATTTGCGCGCCAGCAACATCAAACTGCGCGACCGCGCCGGACGTTTGGTCGCCAGCCAAACCGGCGGCACGCGCGAAGAAGCACTGGCTTTGCTCGACGCCGCCGGCGGCAGTGCCAAGACCGCGATCGTGATGGGCTGCAAGGCGATGGACCGTTCCCAAGCGGAAGCCTTGCTGGCCAATGCCAAGGGCCGTTTGCGGCCGATCTTGGGAGAGCCGAAGTAAGCCGCCTTATAATCCCGCCCTGACTCAGATTTTCCCCACTTTCCATTCAAGGAATTCCATGCGCATCTCTTCCGTTTCCGCCGTTCTTGCCTTCGGTTTGCTCGCCATCGGTTGCGGCGACAAAGGTTCGTCCGCGCCGCCGGCATCTTCCCCCGCAACCCCCGGCGCCACCACCCCGCCCATCGTGCAGAACGCGGTCAAGCCGATCACCGACGGTTTGGCGGCCACCCAGGCGCAAGTTGACGCAGCCAAGGCCGAAGTGGTCAAGTACCAGACGCAGGTGAACGACTACCAGAAGCAATTGGGTGATTTGGGCGGCAAGAAGGCGGCTGCCGAAAAGGCGCTGGCCGACATCAATGCCGAGGCTGCGGCGAAAGTGGCCCCTTTGCAGAAGCAATTGGATGACCTCAACAAGCAGATCAAGGCGCTGGAATCCGTCAAGGTGGGCCGGGTGGGCAAGTACCGCATGGTGACTGCCGGCTTTGATGTCGGCGGCCTGATCGATAAGGGGTCCGGCACCCTCACCAGCCTCAAGACCAAAGCCGACGAGTGCCAAAAGACGATTGACGGCATCCTCAGCAAGGCCAAGTCTGCCGGCCTGCCTTATGTGGACCAGATCGCCACCTACACCGATTCCATCAAGACGGTCACCGCCTCGCTCGACAAGGCGCAGGGATTGCTTGGCTCTGCCCAGCAGAACCTGTCTTCGTTGACCGGCGCGAAGTGAAAAAAGTAGACGCGGCGGCTCGCCGCGTTCACCGCAAACAGAATTGAAAACGGCGCACGTTCAATATTGAACGAGCGCCGTTTTTTATGATTTCACTGCGAACGCGGCGAGCCGCCGCGTCTACTTTGGGGGATCAGGCCTGCGCCATTTCCTCAGCCGGAGCCGTTTCATCCAAGGCGCCGCCGCCTTGTCCGCCCTGCATCGCCTGCTGCTGCGCCATCATTTGCTGTTGCATGGCGTGCTGGCGGGCGGCCTGCTCGTTCATGCGGATGATCTGGTCGGCCCAGATCTGGGTGGCCACATCCATCATCACGGGGAACTGGGCATGGGCATCCTGCCAAGCCTTGAGTTCCGGGCCGTTGGGGTTGCCCTGGCCTTCGGAGTTGAATTTGGCTTGCACGAGTTGGACGGCGTCGTTGAGTTGCACTGTGAGGCTCCAAAAGGGAGGGTTCGGAAAATGAAGAGGGGTCAGTTTACCAAAAGCGGGGGGAGGGGCTGGAA
>CAZKVP010000032.1:31101-32683 GCA_964556215.1 uncultured Phycisphaeraceae bacterium | reverse complement strand
CCGGTGGTCAAGAGCGGGTAGGCGATGCCGGTCAGGAGAGCGAGGGCGGCGAAGGAAACGATGGCGGGGCGGAGATAAGTGTTGAACATGATGTTGAGCAGAAAAGAGGTCGAATCGAAAGGACTGCGAAGCAGTCGGCGTTCCTGGCCAGGGGTGCAACCCCTGGAACACAAGCCCCCGGCCATCTCACCCCGAAGGGGTGATGCTCCACCCCTTCGGGGTGGCAGCAACTTGCGCTTCTTTTCCAGGGGTTTCACCCCTGGCCAGGGACCTTGCCCGCTTCGCGGGCCATACCAATGCAACCAGGCGCAAGTTTTCATCTTTTTCTTCACAGCCCGCTGAAGCAGGCCGCCAGCACCAGGTCAATCGCCTTGATGCCGATGAACGGCACGACCAGGCCGCCGAGGCCGTAGATCAGGATGTTGCGCTGGAGCGCGGCGGCGGCGCCCACCGGCAGGTACTTGACACCCTTCAAGGCCAGCGGGATCAGCGCCACGATGACCACGGCGTTGAAGATCACCGCCGAGAGCACCGCGCTGGCGGCCGAGTGCAGGTGCATGATGTCCAGCACCTTCAAGCCCGGGTAGATCGGTGCAAACATCGCGGGCAAAATGGCGAAGTATTTGGCCACATCGTTGCTGATGCTGAAGGTGGTCAGCGAACCACGCGTCATCAAAAGTTGCTTGCCGACCTTCACGATCTCGATCAACTTGGTGGGGTTGGAATCCAAATCCACCATGTTGCCGGCTTCCTTGGCCGCCTGGGTGCCGGTGTTCATTGCCACCGCCACATCGGCCTGGGCCAGGGCGGGAGCGTCGTTGGTGCCGTCGCCGGTCATCGCCACCATGCGACCGCCGGCTTGGTATTCGCGGATCAGCGCCAACTTGCGCTCCGGCGTGGCCTGGGCGAGGAAGTCGTCCACACCGGCTTCGGCCGCGATGGCGGCGGCGGTCAGCGGGTTGTCGCCGGTGATCATCACCGTCTTGATGCCCATCTTGCGCAGGTCGGCGAAGCGTTCCTTGATGCCGCCCTTGACCACATCCTTGAGATGGATGACGCCGGCCACCTTGGCGTCGTCGCAGACGACCAGCGGTGTGCCGCCGGAGCGGGAGATGGCTTCGACCGCGCGCTCGACTTCCTTGCTCCATGCGCCACCGAGCGCCTTCACATGCGTTTCGACCGCGGCGGCGGCACCCTTGCGGATCTGGCGCACCGCGCCGTTTTCTCCGGGAAGGTCCACGCCGCTCATGCGGGTCTGCGCGGTAAAGGACACGAAGGTCGCCTGGAGCGCGTGCATGTCGTGGGCGCGCAAGTTGTATTTTTCCTTGGCCAGAATGATCACGCTGCGGCCTTCGGGCGTTTCATCGGCGAGGGAAGCGAGTTGCGCCACTTCGGCCAATTGCGCCTCAGAAACACCTTCGGCAGGGATGAAGGCGGTGGCCTGGCGGTTGCCGAAGGTGATGGTGCCGGTCTTATCGAGCAGCAGCACATCCACATCGCCGGCGGCCTCGACCGCGCGGCCGGAGACGGCGATCACATTGGCGCGGATCAGGCGGTCCATGCCGGCGATGCCGATGGCCGA
>CAZKVP010000032.1:25574-31001 GCA_964556215.1 uncultured Phycisphaeraceae bacterium | reverse complement strand
CGGACCGGGCTTGTCGCCCTTCTGGATCAGGGCTTCGAGCAGGCTGGGGGCGGGCGAGAGTTTCTTGGCGGTGGAATCCTTGCGCGACTGGCGCAGGGCGTCCGCTTGCGCCTTGCCGCGGCCTTCGGCCAGGGCTTCGGCGAAATTGGCGAACAAAACAGTAAACCACAACCAGACGGAAATCGTGAGCACGAACCACGGCTTGCCGAAGGCGGAGGTCACCTGCTCGCCCTGGCCCAGCAGGGCGAGGACGCCCAGCACAGTGGTCAGGATCGAGCCGATGAACACGACGAACATCACGGGATTGCGGGCCTGCACGCGCGGATCCAACTTGACGAAGGACTGGCGGATGGCGTTGGAGTAGGAGACGGTGTTGCGCATGGGATTAAAAAAGTTCGAGTAAGGAACCCCGACCGTAAGGGAGGGGACAGGCAGACGACCGAAGTTCGAAAGTTTCCGGTTCCCCTCCCTGACGGTCGGGGTTCCTTGGGAAACTTTTTATTTAACGAAGACGCTGACATGCTCGGCGATCGGCCCAAGCGCCAGCGCGGGCAGAAAGGTCAGCGCGCCCATGATGACCACGATGCAAATGAGCAGGGCGCTGAACAGCCAGGTGTGCGTGGGCAGGGTGCCGGCCGAAGGCGGAGAACTGGCGCGCTTGGCCAGGGAGCCGGCCATCATCAGGGTCGGGATGATCACCCCGAAGCGGCCCGCGATCATGCAGATGCCCAGTAGAATGTTGTAGAAGTTGGTTTCAACCGAGAGGCCCGCGAATGCGCTGCCGTTGTTGTTGGAGGCGGAGGTGGCGGCGTAAAGGATTTCCGAGAAACCATGCGCGCCGGGGTTGTTGAGGCCGGCCAGCCCGCCGGGGCTGACGCAGGCGATGGCGGTGGCGACCAACACTGCGATGTTGGGGATCAAGAGCGCGAACACCGCGCATTTCATTTCAAAAGCACCAACCTTTTTGCCCAAGTACTCCGGCGTGCGGCCCACCATCAGGCCGGCGATGAACACCGTCAGGATGACGAAATGGATCATGCCATACAAGCCCGATCCCACGCCGCCAAAAATCACTTCGCCCACCTGCATCAAGCCGAGCGGCATCATGCCGGCCAAGGGCGCATAGGAGTCGTGCATGGAGTTCACCGCACCACAGGAGGCGGCGGTGGTCGCGGTGGCAAACAGGGTGGACGGGCCGACGCCGAAGCGCAATTCTTTGCCTTCCATGTTGCCGACGGCGGTGTCCACATTCATCGAAGACATGGCCGGATGCACATGCGCGTACTCGCTCCAGTTGCAGACGGCCAGGCAGGCCACCAGCACCACCGTCATGGTCGCAAGCAATGCGACACCTTGGCGGCGGTCGAGCACCAACTTGCCGAAGGCAAGGCACTGGGCGGCCGGGATCAGCAAAATGGCGATGGTTTCCAGAAAATTGGTGAGTGGGGTGGGGTTTTCATACGGATGCGCCGAGTTGGCGTTGAAGAAGCCGCCGCCGTTGGTGCCGATCATCTTGATGGCTTCCTGCGAGGCGACCGGGCCCTGTGCGATCACGCGGGTGCCGCCCTCGACCAGGTGCGACGCCACGCCGGCGTGGAAGTTCTGGATCACGCCTTGCGACACCAGAATCAAGGCAAAGACGAACGCCACCGGCAGCAGCACATAAAGCGTGGCCCGCGTGATGTCCACCCAGAAGTTGCCAAGGCCTTTGCCTTCGGCACCCAAAGACTTCTTCGACAAACCGCGCGCAATAGCGGCCAAGACGCCCAGACCGACGGCCGCCGAAAGGAAGTTTTGGACAGCCAGGGCCGCCATCTGCACAAAGTGCGACATGGCCGACTCGCCGGCGTAACCCTGCCAGTTGGTGTTGGTGATGAAACTGACGGCGATGTTGAAGGAGGTCAGCGCGTTCTGGAGCGCATCCGTGTGCAGCGGCCCGCGCTGGTCGGCGTTGAAGGGCATCCAAGTGTTCTGAAAGAACACCGGAATGAATACGCCCAGGAAGCAGAGGAAGCTGAACAAGAGCAGCGCAAGTGCGTACTGCTTCCAGTCCATCTGCTGGTCGGACTTGATACCGGCCACGCGGTAGAATCCGCGCTCGACCGGGCCAAGGATACGTCCGACCACGCCGAGTCTGCCCTCCCACACGCGGGCAATCCAAGCGCCCAGTGGAATGGCCAGCCCGATCAGGGCGACGAAATAAAGGATGTTTTGGGTGAGGTCGTGGGTATTCATTATTCAAACCATTCCGGTTTAACAAGGGCGACAGTGAGGTAAACGGTGAGCCCGATGGCCAGGGCGATGGCGACTCCTAATATCCAAGTCATGGGTGTCTCCAAAAGAGGCGGGGGGAACGGACGGGAGTATGCGGCGGCCCTTGCCGGCCTGTATCAGGGCCACCTCAATTGTCCGGCTTCCGGCGTCAAAAGCGTGTCAAAAACGGACTGTGTCCGACGGGCTTAAGCGTTATCCTGCGCTTCCATGGCCACTTCCCCCCCGCCGCTGCCCGCCGATTTTGCGCCCATGGCGCGCGGGCTGGCGCACGAGATCAAAAACCCGCTCTCCACCATCGGCCTGAATGCGCAATTGATCCGGGAGGACTTGCGCCACATCCGCTCGGTGGTGGGCGACGGTTCGATGCTGGGCGACGAATTGCTGCGGGTGGAAAAGCGCGCCGAGGGGCTGGCGCGCGAAACGGCCCGCCTGCGCGACATTCTGGAGGATTTTTTGCGCTTTGCCGGCCGCCTGGAGCCGGACATCCAGCCCGTCAATCTCCCGCTGTTGATGGATGAGTTGGCCGCCTTCTTCGAGCCGCAGGCCGCCGAAGCCGGTGTCCGCCTGCGCATCGCCACCCCCGGTGCGCCGGTCTTGGTGGCCGCCGACGCCCGCCTGCTCAAGCAGGCCCTGCTCAACCTGCTGCTCAACGCGGTGCAGATCATGTCTGAAGCCCGCACCCAAGGCCTGCCCCACGGCGGCGCCGGCGACCTCTTGCTGCGGGTCGAAGACCGGGGCGCCAGCGCCGCCATCCATGTGACGGACACCGGTCCGGGCATGGACAGTGCCACGCTCAAGCGCATCTTTGAGCCTTATTTTTCCACCCGCCGCGGCGGCACCGGCCTGGGGTTGCCCACCACTGCCCGCATCATCGAGGCCCACGGCGGCAAAATCACCGTGACTTCAGAGCTTGGCCGCGGCACCGACTTCATCATCCACTTGCCCAAGGTTTGACGCTTTTTTCTGTAATCCACACCCCTTTCCGGCGTCCCTTCAAACCCTTTCATTGCCCGATTCCTTCATTGCGCCTTTCCCCATGAAAATCACCCCCGTCATCGCCCTGCTTGCCCTGGCCGCCTCTGCCACCGCCTGCAACGCCGCATCGTCCGCCGCCGCGCCGACCTGGCCGGTCATCACCGCCGACAAATCGGTGGATGGCCAATTTCCGCCCCCCACCCCTCCGGCCGACCTCAAGTGGGACAACCTGCTTTCCGGCAAATTGACCGACCAATGGACCGGCATGAGCATGCCCATCACCGACCCCACGCTCACCACCCGCCCCAACCCCGACCAACCCGGCGCCTACATCCTGCACATCGGCCGCAGGAGCAGCACCGGCCTGATCCGCTCGATCAAGCCGTATGAAAATTTCATCCTGGAATACGAATGGCGCCACCTGACCGAGGCCCCCAACGCCGGCGGCGGCAAGGATCCCAAAACCGGCGAGCCCACCAGCGGCAACTCCGGCGTCCTCATCTGCCACGGCGCCATCCCCAAGGTGGGCAGCCCCTATCCCGACAAAGGGCATGAAATCCAAGTCTGCAACCTGGGCAACGGCTCGTGGTACACCAGCCAGGGCGACACCTTCACCCTGCCAGGCACCGATTCACAGGGCATCCCCGACCCGCGCTTCGCGGTGTCGCATGCCTGCGGCCACCGCTCGATGCCCATCGCCTTCAACGCCAAGCCGACCGGCCAGTGGAATGCCACCCGCGTCACCTGCGTGGACGGCGTGATCCAGCAGGAGATCAACGGCCACCTGGCCAGCGGCCTGTACCGCGCCTCCCCGCGCACCGGCTACATGAGTTTCGAGAGCGAAGGCGGCCCCGCGGAATTCCGCAACATGCGGATTCATGAATTGGCCGCCGACCCGGATTTGGCCGCCAAGCACCGTTCGCCGGTGCTGCCGGAGGAGATGACCTGCGATTATGTGACGGACAAGAGCAAGGCGATCAACCTGCCGACGGGCGACTTCATCGTGTGCGCCGATGTGCAAGGCCATGTGAAACTGTCTGCGCTGGTGAGCGGCTTGGGCCTGCCGGAAACGGAAGTGGGCGGCCGGGTGATGATCAATGGCCATGACGGCGTCGTCACCGCCAATGGCAAGGATGTCTGCAAATTCGTATTCGCCGTAGATGGTGCCGTCCCGGCCTTCCACCCTGAAGCCGCCAAGACCGGCCATGTGCTGCTCCTCACCCCCGTGAAGAAATAACCCCATTGAAAACCGCCGCGAGGCGGTTTTTTTGTGGAGAATACCCCGCGCATTCAAGGGGGTGACCCTGCTTCACCGCGAAGCGGTGACTGTTCCTGGCCAGGGGTGCAACCCCTGGGAGAATGTCAAAGAATGTCACCACCCCGAAGGGGTGGAGGAGAGTTGGCTTGAAGTCCTCCACCCCTTCAGGGTGGTGTTGAAATGGGCTTTATTTCCAGGGGTTTCACCCCTGGCCAGGAACAGACGCAGCTTCGCAGCGCAACGCACGAACTCTTTCCAAAACTACTCTAAAACATCAAGGCCCCCCATGCCTCCTTCCAAAAAGTCCGCCACAGCCCGCAAAAAATCAGCGGGAACCGCAGCCAAGCGCAAGTCGCTCGCGCAGTTTTTTCAGGATGCCCAGCTGTCCGAATCCGGTATTGGCCTGACGCGCGACCGCAGCCTGCCCCGTCCGGCCATTGACTTTAGTGATGCCGATATGAACCGCCTCAAATCCCGGAAATCCCGATGAAATCCCGCATCCTCCCCCTCCTCACTTGCGCCCTGCTCGCCCCCGCTGCCCTGGCTCAGAAAGATGGCCAATACCCGCCGCCCAAGCCACCCGAGTTGAAGTGGGATGATCTCCTCGCCGGCAAGTTGGAGGACCATTGGGCGGACATGAATTGCGCCGTCCACTCGCCGACTTTCAAAATGAAAGCCGATCCGGATAATCCCAAGGGCAATCTGCTGCACCTCACGCGCCGCCCCACCGGGCTGATCCGCTCGCACAAACACTACGAAAATTTCATCCTGGAATGCGACTGGCGCCACCTGACCGCCGCCCCCACCGCCAATGGCACCAAGGACACCACCGGCAACTCCGGCCTGTACGTGTGGGCCGACCCGCTGCCGACCGTCGGCGGCAACTTCACCCGCGCCATCGAGGTGCAGGTGTGCAACCT
>CAZKVP010000032.1:20010-25474 GCA_964556215.1 uncultured Phycisphaeraceae bacterium | reverse complement strand
GTCTCCTTCTCCAACATCATCCTGATCCAAGAACCCGAGAAGAAAAAATAGCCCGCCCTACCCTATAATCTAGTCTCCATCTAGTCTTTTTATAAGTCAGGAGCCCCCCATGCCCGCCACCACCATCGGCACCTTTGAAGCCAAAACCCATTTTTCCGCGCTCATTGAACGCGTGGAACATGGCGAGAGCATCACCATCACCAAACATGGCCGCGAAGTGGCCGAAATCATCCCCAAGGGCGATTTCGACCGCGAAAAAGCCCGTTTGGCGATCGCCTCTTGGCGCGACATGCGCAAAAACATCACCTTGGGCCAAGACCTCACCTGGAAAGACCTGCGTGATGAAGGGAGAAAATGGTGAACCCCCAAGCCTTTGTTCTGGATTGCTCCGTTGCCATGGCCTGGTGTTTTGCGGACGAGGCCAGTGCCGAAACCGAAGCCCTGCTCGATCTCACCCAAACCCATGCGATTTGGGTGCCGCCCTTGTGGCGCTGGGAAGTCGCCAGCGCGCTGATCACCGGTGAAAAAAAGGGGCGCATCAAACCGGCTGAAAGCACCCGCTTCATTTCGATTCTGGAATCACTGCGCATCGTCTTGGACTCCGAATCCGCCTTCATGGCCCTCCACGACACCGGCGCCTTGGCCCGCGCCCACAACCTTTCCGCCTACGACGCTGCCTACCTCGAACTGGCCATGCGCACCGGCGCGCCCTTGGCCACCCGCGATGCCGACCTGATCAAAGCCGCCCGCAAGGCCGGCGTGCGCCTGATTTGAATTTGTTTTTTGCCCATTCTCCCGTAATACCCCCCGACCTTTCACCGTCCATTCCCCATCATGAAAAAGCCCACCCTCCCCCTGTTCCTCGCCCTGCTCGCCCCCGCCGTCGCCGCCGGTATTTGCGCCACCCCGGTCTTCGCCGAGCCGCCACTTGAGCAGCGTGGCATGTCCTCGGGCGGTTTCCGCCAGCATGACCGTAACCGGCCACAACCTAAAGCGGTGGAACCCGGCGCGGAAGTGTCGGTCCCCGCCCCCGCCGATGCGGTGGTGCTGCTTGGCAAAGACGACGCCGCCAACGCCAAGGCATGGAAGAACACCGGCTGGAAATTCAAGGACGGCGTGATGGCCGTCTCCCCCGGCAAGCACAACCAGATTTCCGCACAGGCCTTCGGCGATTGCCAACTGCACTTGGAATTCCGCATTCCGGAAACCCTCAAGGACCGCAAGGACCAGGACCAGGGCAATTCCGGCGTGTTCCTCATGGGCTTGTATGAGATGCAAGTCGTCTCCTCGCACCCCGACTGCAACAAAACCTACGCCGATGGCATGGCTGGCGCCATCTACGGCCAGAACCCGCCCATGGTCAACCCCAGCCGCAAGATCGGCGGCTGGAACGCCTACGACATCGTGTTCCGCCGCCCGCGCTTCAACGACAAGGGCGAGTGCGTGCAAAAGGCGGTGGCGACCGTGTTCCTCAACGGCGTGCTGGTGCAGGACCATTTTGAACTGATGGGCCCGACCACCTACATGCACCGCGAACCGTACAAGAAGCATGCCGATAAGTTGCCGCTGCAACTGCAGGACCACGGTTCACCGGATGAGTTCCGCAACATCTGGGTGCGGGAGTTGGAATAAACTTGCCCCCCCCGGCAACTTCGCTTTCCTCTTTTCTTCTCCATGAAACTCCCCCTCTTCGCCTGCCTGCTGACCGCCGCCTGCGTGGCGCGCGCCGAACCGGCGCCGCAAACCGCCCCTGCCGCCAAGCCGGAAAAGAAGTTGCGCCATCTGGCCGACTACGACACCATGCTGCCCTTGGCCAAGCGCGGCGATTCCTCCGGCGGCTTCAAAATCCATGATTTCAACCGTCCGCAGCCCAAGGCTGTGCAGGTCGGGGAACAGCCCTCGCTGCCGGCCCCGGCCGATGCGATCAAACTGTTTGACGGCACTGCCGAATCCGTCAAAGCGAACTGGAACAACACCCGCTGGCCGGTCAAGGACGGCATTCTGGGGCAGGGCGGCGGCAACCTTGGCACCAAGCTCGCCTTCGGCGACTGCCAACTGCATGTCGAATGGCGCGCCCTCGACAAGAACCACCGAGACATGTGCAATTCCGGCGTCTTGCTGATGGGCGGTAAATACGAGGTACAAATCGTCGACAGCGCCGCCCAAGACAACAACCTGATCCCCGCCGATGCCAACGCCGGCGCCATTTATGGCTGGATGCCGCCCTTGGTCAACCCGATGCAGCCGGCCGGCAAGTGGAACAGTTACGACATCACCTTCCACCGGCCGCGCTTCGACGACAAGGGGCAATGCGCGAAGTTCGCCCGTATTACCGTGCTCTTCAACGGCGTTTTGGTGCAGGACAATGTCGAAGTGCCCGGCGTCTTTTCTTGGTTGTCGCGCCACCCGGTCACCAAACACGCCGACAAGCTACCCTTCTCCCTGCAAAACCATGGCGGTGGTGTGGAATTCCGCAATATCTGGGTGCGGGAATTGGAGTGACCGGCCCTTATTCCGTGAACAGCACCCACTGGTGGCTGTGCGCGGGAATTTTCACCGTGATGACCGCGGTGTCGGTTTTGTCCAATGCCACGGGTTGCGCCGCGGCCCCGCCGATGGACACTTGCGCCTTCTCTGTCAGGCCGGCGTAGTGCAGCGGCACGCGGATTTCGCGGGTGATGTCCTCATTGAGCGGGTTGTAGAAGAAGGCCATGGCTTTTTCCTTGCCTTCCGGACATACATGCACGATGCCGTCCCAGTCCTGCCCGCTGGCGCGGCGCAAGTGGATGATGTCGCCATCGAGCACTTCGCGGTGGGCCTTGTAAAAGGATGTCCATTTTTTGACGATGGCTTTGGTCGCCTCGGAATCGAACAGGCGCGGGCCGCGGTAGCAGGCCTGCACGCCATAACCCACAAGATCGGCGAAGCGTTCGTTGTAGTGGTCGCGGTGCTGGTCCAAAGGTTCGATGGTGGCCGCCGCACCGCCGCCGTGGTACTGCGAGAGCGGGAGGAACATCCAGCCCATCGAGGCGGTCTTGTCCCAGGTGCCGTCGAACATGTTCTGGCGCTCGATGATGATCTGGTGTTCACGTGGCAGGCTCCAGTCGGATTCGCGGTAGCCCAGCGCGCACTTGGTGGAGCCGGAGAGGTAGTACCAGTCCGGGATGTTGAGGTACACCCCATTGGCGGTGCACCACTGATACAACCCGGTGATGGCGCGCCACTGCACCCATCGCGAATCCTCCAGCCCATGGTGGAACGGGTGGTCCTTGGCCGCGCAGCGGTCGCCGGGGTAGGAGCCGTCATTTTCAAACGCACCGAAGCCGGTCTTTTCGCACATGGTTTTGATTTGCGCCAGGTAGTCATGGCCCCACTTGGACCCCAGGCACGGCATCACACCAAAGGTGGCGGGCTGGCCCTGGGTGTTGTCGGATCGCGGCTCGGCGTTGCGCGAGGCCAGCAGGGAGTAGCCGCCGAGCGCGATGCCCTTGGATTTTCCGTAGTCAGCCAGTTCCTTGTACTGCGCCATGTATTTTTCGTCGCGGCTTTCGAAGTTGAAGCCGGAGCCGAAGCTCATGATCACCATGTCGAAGCCCGCTTCCGCCGCCTGGTCGATGGCGTCGCGCACACTCTTGGGGTCGGCGCCGAGTTTGTGGAACATGAAGGGGTTTTCCGCCGTCCACGGTGAAATGGTGCGGTACATGCGGCGGGTGGCCAAGGTGCGCCGTTCGCGTTCGCTGGAATCCAGCAGCAGGTCGAACACGCGGAAGGAGGCGAAGGATTCCCCCGGCGCCACATCCACCGCCGGCCCCATCGGTGGCGAGACCGTAAGCAGGCAGGGCGTCTGCCGCTCGTAGTTCACCTGCGTCGGATAAGCCGGGTCGGGGCCGAAGGAGACGGCGACATTGGTGCCCTGCGCCTCCATGGTCCGGCCGAAGGCGTAGTCCGTCTCCACCCACAGGTTGGGCTTTTCGTGGTTGACGGGTCCGCCGGAATTCGATTCCACTTCAGCCAGGCGCAATTCTTCGGCGGTGAAACGGTTCACGCGGATGGTTTCTTTTCCGGTGTTTTTGACGACCAGCCACTTCTGCATGAGCGGGATGCCGTCGTAGATTTCGTAATGGACTTCCACCTGCGGCAGGTCGGTGCGGGCGGCGGACGCCGCCGCCGCCTTTTCCGCGCCGCGGAAGATCACCTGCTGGATGTGGCAGCGGATGGCCGTCTGATCGCCACCGGCGTCGGTTCCGGAGCCGTTCATGCCGACCTTGCCCACCCGCAGGGCCGTCGGAGCCTTGGCACAGGCCACCACGGCGATCAGCGCGAATGGAGCCGCCTCGCCCTGGGCCGCCTCAAGGAACAACTGGCCGGCATCCCAGCGCACGCGCAGGCGACACGGCTTGGCCGGATCAAATTTTCCGGCCTTTTTGCCGTTCGCCGACCAAGTGCCAGTGCCCGGGTTGGTGATCAAGTTGGTCACCCGGCCGTCGTGCACCACCGCCAAGCCGGGGCCCCAAGCGTCGGAGTTGTCGTCGCCGCTGTCCATCAGCACTTCGACGGACTTGGCCTCCGCCGGCCAAGCACGCGCTGCGCAGGTGGCGGCGGCCTGCCGGGCCATCACCTCCCCCACCTTGCCTTCGTTGGTGAACGAGGCACGGTCGAAGCCGGGTGCGGCCAGCACTTTCCACGCGGGGTTGAGCTTGGCATCGTTGATCTTGGCGAAATCATCCTCCACCACCACCGGTCCGCCAAGCGTCGCCGGCGGACCGGCCGGCGGGGCATAGGCCATCACGATGTGCTTGCCTTTGGGCGGCCAAGGCAGATCCTTGGCCAGCCATTCGGGGCGCTTTTTCCAGCCGAAACGGGCTTTGATCGGTTCTTCTTGCCAACCGGTGAACTGATATGAATTGGGAATCGGCACCAGTTGGTCGCGCCAGGCCGGGTCGATGTAATTGGCGATGGGCGCGCCGGTCAAACCGCCGATGGCGAAGGCGGTGCCGTTGATCGTCACGCGGGCTTCCGGCGCAATCGCACGCAGCAGTATTTCCTGCGAGGTGAGATTTTCCAGCGACACACAGGCGGCATTGGGCGTCAGGCGGAAGGTGCGCTTGGCCAGGCCGTTGTCGAGAACCAGTTCGTGCTTGGCCTTGTCCTCCAGGATTTGCGCCTTGAAGGGCGCGGGGTTGACCAGCCAATCGGTGGTTTGCGCGGAGGGCGGGGCGACGGGTTGCGTGGAGGCGTAAGCGGAAAGGGGAAGCAAGGCGGCGAGGAGCAGGGATGTGCGCATGGGGGAAAATAAAAAGGAGTGATGTCGTATGGACCGCGAAGCGGTCCTTGTTCCTGGCCAGGGGTGCAACCCCTGGTTGGCGGGTCTTTGTCTCCCACCCCGAAGGGGTGGAACTCCACCCCTTCGGGGTGGGATATCCGATTTCCCGTTATCCAGGGGTTGCACCCCTGGCCAGGAACA
>CAZKVP010000032.1:0-19910 GCA_964556215.1 uncultured Phycisphaeraceae bacterium | reverse complement strand
GGGGTGGGATATCCGATTTCCCGTTATCCAGGGGTTGCACCCCTGGCCAGGAACAAGCACCGCTTCGCGGTGCGGGAGCGGGCCTGTAGGCCCGCGGTCCCAGGGTTATTGGAAGCCGGCAGACCACCGGATACTCCGGCTGTCCTTGCTGCGAATAAGCAGGCGCTGCCAGCCTTCTTCGCTGGCGACCGCTTCGATCGTCACGCCGGCGGCGACATCTTCGGCGCTGACTTGCGCCTTGGCGAACTGCCAGCCTTTGCCGTCCTTTAGACCCGCAATGCGCAACTCGTAGGCATCGCCCGCAACGACCTTGGAAGTGGCCGACAGCACGCCGCCCTCGAATTTTTCGCCTTTCACATCCACGATCCCCTGTGTCACATGCCGCGAGGTGGAAACGAGGACGGGGTGATCTTGCGCTTCGCGCACCGCCACGATTTTGCAGGACTCCTTCGGCAATTCAAATTTGAATTCACCCTTGAAATCCGCCAACGGCTGCTTGGCCCAGAAATCAAACGCGTGGTAAGTCTTTCCCGCGTCCAACCCGGCCTTGGCGCAACCGTAGCGGATGGTCTTGGCTTCGCTGTCCCAGTTGTACAGCCCCAGCACATCGCGGCGCACGCCGGTTTTTTCATCCGACAGCAACCAGATCGCCGGCATCGGCGACTCAAAATAATCCACCGGCCGCGCCTGCGATTGGTGGCTCGGCATGCAGCGCTTCAAAATGTCCAACCGCTCCGCCGGCAGCCCCGGCAGCCAATCACTGTTCAAATTGAACGCGCCCGCCACCGCCACCCACGAGGCCAGCAGGCGCGCGTGCCCCAACGAAACCGCCGGCCGCACATAGGCCGGATCCGGGTCATTCCACCATATGCGTCCGTTGAGGAAGTACAGCCGGTTGGCGCGGATGGGGCCGGTGATGATGCCGCCGCCTTCAAAGTGCATGGTTTCGTTTTTCCAATCCTGCCACTCAAAGCCGTTGTCCGGCCCGATGCGCATGGAATCCACCAGGCCGATCACGCCGCCCAGCGAGCGCATGTTCTGGCTGGCGCAGCAGCCGGAGAAAAACACATCGGGGCCGGCGCCTTCGCGCAGGGTTTTGAGGCCGGTGCGCAGCGCCTCGATGTTGGTGGTGTCGGGCTTGAAAAAGGGCCGGTTGTTGCCCAGATGGTCGTCCTTGTAGCCGTCGTTCACATACACCTGCTCGCTGGCCGAACCGGTCCACATGCCGTCCATCTTGAAATAGTTGTAGCCCCAGCCATGCACGGTTTTGGCCAAATTGCGCAGGTAATCCTGCACATCGGGCCGCGTGAGGTCGAAGGAGGTGCCGCCCCACACCGTCTCATACGGCTTGCCGTCCTGCCGCTGCATGAACCAATCCCGGGGGGAATCCTGGTCCTGGTGGTTGCCGGCAAAGGGCAGAAACCACAGGCCGGCGGTGAAGCCGCGTTCTTTGAGGTTTTTCGCCGTGGCCGCCATGCCGGATGGGTACGGACCATCAGGCTTGGCGCGCATGAAGCCGCGGCGCGGGCCGTTGAGGTGCGAACCATCCGGTTTGGTGGCACCGTCCTGCCATTCGTCGTCAATCTGGATGAAGGAGAAGCCGAAAGGCGCCAACGCCTGTTTGGCGAAATCCGCCAGCGTCACGATGTCTTTTTCGTTGAGCGCACCGGCGCCGTGCTGTTTGTCGGTCAAGCCGCCGACTTCGCTGTACCAAGTGCAATAGCCGTTGACCTGGGGGCGCAATTTGATGTGGTATTGCGCCTTGATGGCGTCGGCGAACTTCTCCTCGCCGATGCGGGCGTCGGCGAAGTGGCCGACCAGCAGGGTTTCCAGCGTTTCGCTTTGGCCGGGCTTCACCTTCAAATGGCCGTAATCAATTTGCGCCTTGAAGGCGACGGCGTTTTCTTTAACGCCCGAAAACAGCACGCCGTCGCCGCGCTCGTGGGTCAGCCAGCCGGCCACCACGCCTTCGCGGGTCTCGGGGTCGGCGCAGGTGAGGAACAGGTAGGAGCCGGGGTTCTTGTCGGCGGGTTTGAGCCCGGCGGTGCCCATGGTTTTCAATTTCGCCGCAGGTTGGCCCAGATCCACGCGGAAGGTGGCGGGCACACTGTGGCGGATGTCCAGCGGTTCATCGCCGGCGTTCTTGACAGTTTGGCGGACGACGATGAAAGGGAGGTCTTGGTAAATTTCAAGGCTGGCAACGCCGCCATCGGTGCGGGTGAGGTGCAGGGCGTGGCCGGGCCCAAAGACTAGGTCCGTGACGGCCTGCGCACAAACCCGGGTAGCGGCCGGGTTCACGCCATCAAGATGGACATCCTTGGCGAAAGCATGGCCGTTCTCCAGGAAAGAGAGGTTCCCATTGTCAAACACAATGCCCCGCCCGTTGGCGACCACCGTGGCCCGCTGGTCTTGGTGGCTGATGCCGACGGACACGCCTGGATCGGAAACCACGCAACCGGCCAGCGGCAAGGCGGCGAGCGAGGCGAGAATCAGGGCGGCGGGCAGGTGGGAAATTTTCATAGCGTCCGGGAGAGGGAGTGCGAGGAAGGGCATCTTGTTACACGAATAGAATAAAAACAACTTTTTTATGGCCTGTTCGTTTGTTTTTTTGCAAATCGAACCCTGTATGACCAATGCAATCAAAAATAACGAACAAATGACCTAAGATCCCGGCCATGCCCGATCCCCGCCCCGACTTCGGCGTGCAAACCTCGGCCCACACCTCGGGTCAAGTGTCATTCCACTGGCTGGGGCACGCCCCCAACCCCGGCTTCCCGCTCAAGGCCGACGAATTGCCCGGCATCACCACGCTGGGTTGCTGGGAAACGCACAATCCCAAGGCGCAATTGGTCAACAAGCCTTTTCCCCTGCGCGAAATCCAGGTGACACTGATTGAGGATGGCCGACGGATGACCCTGGAGAACATGAACGGGCACACCTGGCCAATGGCCCGCCCCACCCTGTTCTGCTCACTGCCCTGGCAGGGTTACGCCTACCCCTTCTCACGCAGCAACGGGTCGTGGGTCAATCTGGATGTGGGTGTCACCCGCCCCAACCAAGCGTGGAGCTGGCCGGCCTGGGTGGTGCTGAATGTGGCTGATCAGGCCGAATTGGCTTGGCGTTGGCGTCAAATGAAAAGCCCGCTGCTTGCGCCCACGCCGGCCATCTTGGAAACCTTCTCCCGCTTGGGCGAAGCCATCAAAGCCCATGCTGGCGGCGAGAACAGCCTGTCGTGGATCACCGTGCTGCTCAACACCCTGCTGTGGAACCTGCTGCAAATCCTGCGCAAGGCCCCCGCCGCCGCACCGGACAGCATAGATTCCCGCAACCGCCAGACAGTGCGCCTATTCTGGGAGGAACTGGCGCGCCGGCCCGAGGCCTTGGCACAGCCGCATGCCGTGCCCTCCATGGCCAAGGCCTGCGGCATGTGCGTGGCCACCTTCATCGTGCTCACCAAATCCGCCACCGGCGAAACGCCGGCCAATTGGATCCTGTCGCATCGGCTGGAACTAGCGGCTAAAAAATTGCGCCTGCATCCGGAGCGCTCCATCTCCGACATCTCCGCCGATTGCGGTTTCGCCTCCGGGCAGTATTTCGCCACCCGCTTCGGCAAAAAATACGGCCGCACGCCCAAGGCTTGGCGCGCCAAAGCGCAGGGTGGCTGAAGCCTCACCCCCGCAGGGTCCACCACCGCCACAAGACCCCCAGCGCGTGCAAATGCAGCACGCCATCAAGCAACAACAGCCGCCACACCGCGCTGCGCTGTTCATGCGTGAACCACAGCAAGACCGCAGCCCCGGCGGCGGCGGCCAGATTCTCCGGCTGCGGGTGCGGAAACACGGCCACCGCCAGTGCGGCCAAGGCCAGGGCGCGGGCGACCCAAAAGGCGCGTGCCGGGCCGAAACGGGTGGCCAGGGTGGACACGCCGCGGGTCAAATCCAACTCACGGTCGCGCACATCAAAGGGAATGACCAAGGCCCCGATCAGCAGAAAGCGGCCGACCTGCCAGCGCAAGGCTGCCGGCGAATCCAGCGCCACGCCCTGGGTCATCAATGGCAAAGTGGCGGTGCCAAGCATCCAGGCCAGCGCGACCAGGCCCGGCCGGGCCCACAAAAAGGCGCCCAAAGGCTGCCATTTGCCGCGCCACTTCACCACATTGAGGCCGTAAGCGACCGCCAACACCCCGCCCAGGCCCATCATGGCCACTTCGTTCCAGGGCAAGGTGACGATCAACACCCCGCCAGCCAGCCCGGCGGCCACGCTCCAGAACCACATCAGCCGGCGGTGCTGCATGAACCAGTCGCCGCGCGGGCCGGAGGGTTTGGCCCCGGCCAAACGGTCCAAGCCGTAGACCGAGGCGGCGCCCAAACCCAAAATCCACTCCATCCGCCCCGGCGCCACCACCTGGCCGGCCGCCCCCACCCGCGTGGCCCACGCGCACAAAAACGCCCCCAGTGCCAAGTGCAGATTGCCCCACAGGTAGGGCTGCAAACAGCGGGGCAAAGAAAGGGACGGCATGGAGGCTCCCCGTCAAAAGCGGCGTCAATCCTGGGCGGCGATCTGATGATAGTACGACATCAGCCGTTCGTGGGTCACCAAGCCCAGCACCCGGCCGCGGTCGTCCTGCACCGGCAGGCAGTGGGCCTTGGTTTCCGAAAATTTTTCCATCACGCTTTCCAGCGTTTCGGATTTGAGGACGGTCGGCGCCTGGGCATCCATCAGATCGGCCACGATCAAGAGCGGCAAAGCTTCGCGGTCCAACAGCACCTCGCGCACCCGGTCGCTGTAAATCATGCCGCGGTATTTGCCATCGGCCGACTGCACCACGAAATCGTCAGCGTGGGTTTTGGACGCCAGCAGCAGCAGGCGCACCGCATCGTCCTGCTCGTTCAAAAAGTGGGCTTCGGCCAAGGGAATTTCCGACACATGGGCCCGGCGCAGGATGGCCACGCCGGTGCCGGAGCGGATGCCTTTTTCGCGCAATTGCATGGCCACCAGCGATTCGCGTCCCATGCGCCGGGCGATGGTCACCGCCAAAATGGCCACCACCATCGCCGGCAAAATCATGGCGTAATCGTGGGTCAGTTCAAACACCAGTACGAAAGCGGTCAGCGGGCAGCGGAAGGAACTTGCGATCACCCCCGCCATGCCCACCAAGGCGTAAGTGGCCGGGGTCATGTTGGGGAACCAGCCGGTCCATTGCGCGATGCAGCCCACGCACCCGCCGGCGGCCGCGCCGATGAACAAACTCGGCGCAATGGCGCCGCCGGAACCGCCGGAACCCAGCGTCAGCCCCACCCCCAGCACCTTGAACAGGGCCACGATCAGCAGGGCGCCGATGCCAAAAGATATCGGGCCTTCGAAATGCCCTGGCTTGAACAGGGACTCGATCACGCTGTAGCCGTTGCCCATGAAGGCCGGCAGGCCATACCCGGACAAACTGCGGAACACGCCGTCGCCATGCGGCATCATCAGGCCGAAGCAAAGCCCAAGCACGCCGAGGGCCAAACCGCCCAAACCCGGGCGCATCCAGGCCGGGCCGGGCGCGCGCTTCCACCAGGTTTCGCTGTGGTGCAACAGCCAGGTCATGGCGAAGCCGAGCACGCCGCAAAGCAGGCCGAGGAGCACATACACCGGCGTTTCAATCAAGGTGGAATGGTGGCCGGCCAAGGTCGAGTCGGCCATGAACAGCGCGCCGTGATTCTCGCCGTGACTGAAGAAAGTGTCCCGCAAACCCTGGCTGGCCACCGTGCCCACCACGCTTGCCACCACGATGGGCATGAACAGGCGCAGGGAAAAATCGCACAGGATGACCTCCAAAACAAACAGCACGCCGGCAATCGGCGCGGTGAACGCCGCCGCGATCGCCGCGGCCATGCCGCAGCCGACCAGAACCGGCAAATCCGCGCGCTTGACGCCGATCAAACGGCCGACCCCGGAGCCGGCCACCGCGCCAATGGTGACGACCGGCCCTTCCATCCCGGCGCAGCCGCCGGTGCCCAGGGTCAGCGCGGCCGTCAGCGCCTTCCAACCGCCGGTGCGCACGGGGATCACGCCCTGTTTCTTCACCACCGCAGCCACGATTTCAGGGATGCCGTGGGTCGGCCCGGTTTTGGCCAAATGGTTCTGAATCAACCCCACCAGCAGGCCGCCGATGGCCGGCACCATGACCAGCAGCAGCATGCTCAGCCAACCGCGTCCGCCGTACACATCGTTGACACCCCAGGCCAAACGGGCGGTGTATTCCACCAAAGAACCGAACAGCGCCGCCACCGCGCCACCGGCCGCGCCGACCATGGCGCCGAAAATCAGAATGGTCATGTCGTTGCCCACCCAGCGGGCCAAAAGGACATGGCTGTGTTCCCGAAAATGAAGCAGACGTTCTTTCATGAATCCTGTGCCCGTAAAAGGAAAAGACAACTATACCATCACCCGCCGATCTTTTCGGCGCCTGCCATGGTTTCCACAGACCTGGTGGATCGATGGGTCGGCGACATAAGCCTATTATTGCTACCACTTGCGCCACGCAAACTCTTCATTACGCGTTCACCTGCGCGTCAAACCCGCGTTCCCAGGATTGCCGCCCTCAACTCACCTCACTTGCGCCTTGGCCTTGTCCGCCTTCACCTTGGCCAGGTTGGCGGCCAAGTCTTTTTCAAACTTGGCCGGGCATTCCTTGCAACAGAAATGGACTTCCTCGCCGTCGTACATCCTGACCACCGCGGGGCCCATCTCGCCGAGCTTCTCGCCGGAAATGGGGCAGGTGGTCAGCGGATAGGCGACAGCCACAGCCTGGGTCGGCGCGGGCTGGACAGGCGTGGCCGGCGGAGCTTTCGCTTCGGAACAGGCGGCAAGGCCAAGCATGCCCATCGCGGCAGCCAACACGAGAACGGAACGGGAAACGGTTTTCATCACGGACTCCAAAAGGGAAAAAGAAGAAA
Organism: uncultured Phycisphaeraceae bacterium; assembly: GCA_964556215.1. Classification (GTDB taxonomy): domain Bacteria; phylum Planctomycetota; class Phycisphaerae; order Phycisphaerales; family Phycisphaeraceae; genus CANIYR01. The sequence goes on along the minus strand of CAZKVP010000032.1, from coordinate 12,969 downwards.
AGGAACACAAGAGAAACAGGATCACTTGGCCAACCCATGGCGCAACTGCCAGCGTTTGGCCAATGAGAAGATCACCGGATAGACCAACAATTCCATCACGAAACTGATCAGCAAGCCGCCGATCATTGGCGCGGCGACCCGGCGCATGGTGTCGGCGCCGGTGCCGTGGGACCACAACAGCGGCACCAAACCGATGAAGGCCGCCGCCACCGTCATCGCCTTGGGCCGGATGCGCTTGACCGCGCCGTCGTGCACGGCATCGTACAAATCCTTGGCGCTCTGCATGCGGCCTTCTTTCTTGAAGCGCTCGAAACTGGTGTCCAGATACAGCAGCATCACCATGCCGGTTTCGGCATCCAAGCCGGCCAAGGCGATCAGGCCGATCACCACCGCCAGCGACAGGTTGAAATCCAGCGACCACATGAACCAGAAGGCGCCGATCAGGCTGAAGGGCACCGCCAGCATCACGATGCCCACACGCAACCATGATCGGCTGGACACATACAGCAGGAAGACGATGGCAAAGATCGCCAATACCGAGGCGCCGATCAGGCGCGGCACGGTCTTCTCCCAGAATTCGAATTGGCCGGAAAACACCAGGCTATAGCCGGGCGGCAGATTCACTTGCGCCGCCACCGCTTGCCGGGCCTTGGCGATGTAGCCGCCCAGATCAGGGTCGGAAATATCCACAAACACCCAGGCGGTGCGCACGGCGTTCTCCGAGCGGATCATCGGCGCGCCGGGGGTGATCTTGATGTTGGCCAACTGACCCAGCGGGATTTGCAGGCGGTTGCCTTTGGCATCTCTTTGCGGCGAGGCCACCAGCACCCGCTTCAAGGATTCCGGATCATCGCGGAAGTCGCGCTGGTAACGCACATTGATCGGGTAGCGCTCCAGACCTTCGACTGCGGTGGACACCTGCATGCCGCCGATGGCGGACTGGATCACATCCTGCACCGCGCCGGTGGTCAGCCCGTAGCGGGCGGCCTTTTCGCGGTCGATGTTGATGTCCAGGTAATGGCCGCCAAAGGTGCGGTCGGGATAGGCCGACACCGTGCCGGGGATGGCGCGCACGGCGTTGGCGGCCCGCTCGGCCAAGACGCTCAAGGTCTTCAAATCCGGACCGGAGATTTTGATGCCCACCGGGGTCTTGATGCCGGTGGCCAGCATGTTGATGCGGTTCTCAATCGGATACGGCCAGGCGTTGGCCATGCCGGGCAGGCTAACCACGCTGTTCAAGCCGGCGTGCATTTTGCCGTCGGGATCCTGCCAACCGAATTTCAATTCCTCGGTGGTGATCGGGCGGGTGATGGGCCAAATCCAAGCCAGGGGCTTGCGCAGGAATCCGGGCCAATGATCGAAAAAGCGGGCGACTGGCCGCTGGCGCCATTGGTCGTGGTCGGGGTTCAATTGCACCACCGTTTCCAGCATCGACAGCGGTGCCGGATCGGTGGCGGTGTCCGCGCGGCCGATTTTGCCATGCACACTGACGACTTCGGGGAAGGTCTTGATCAGGCGGTCGGTCTGCTCGAGCAATTGCCGGCTTTTGCCGATGCTGATGGCCGGGTCGGTGGTCGGCATGTAGAGCAAGTCGCCCTCGTCCAAGGGCGGCATGAACTCGGTGCCCATCCGGCTCATCGGATACCAAGTTGAGGCCAGTGCCAGCACGGCGATGCCGATCACTTTCCACGGATGCTTCATCGCCAGGTGGAAAAACGGTTCGTAGATTTTCTGCAACACCCAACTGATCGGGCTGTGCTGTTCGTGGATGATTTTCTGCGGCAGCAGCAGCATCAAGGCCAGCAAGGCCCAACCCCCGGCAATGGCCCAGCGGTACGGGGCCAGATGCGGCAAAGAAGAAGTGATGATCAGCAGCGCAATCGCCGGGATCAAGGCCGTGCCCAGCGTGATGGCGACATTGCGCCATTTGCCCCATGCTTTGGGCAAAATGCGGGCGGTGATGAAGTAGTACATCAGCACCGGAATCACCGTGATGGACAGCAGCGCCGCCGAGCCCATGGCAAAGGTTTTGGTGAAAGCCAGCGGCTTGAACAGGCGCCCCGCCTCGCCGCCGAGCACAAACACCGGCAAAAAGGCCACCGTGATGATGAGCAGCGAGAAGAACAACTGCGGCCCCACTTCGCGCGCCGCCGCCAGCATGATCTCGGCGCGCGGGGTCGGCGGCTGACCGGCCTTGACCCGGTCCTCCTCAAAATCCAAATGCTTGTGGCCGTTCTCGACCATGATGACGGCGCTGTCCACCACCACGCCGATGGAAATGGCGATGCCGCCCAGTGACATGATGTTGGCGTTCATGCCCAGCATGTTCATGATCAGCAGCGCCGCCACCACACTGGAGGGCACCACAAACACCGCCACCAACTCGCTGCGCATGTGGATGAGAAACAGGATGCAGACCAAGCCCACCACGATCATTTCCTCCAGCAGCGTGTGGCGCAAAGTGCCCACTGCGCGGTTGATCAATTGCGAGCGGTCGTAGGTGGCTTGCACCGCCACCCCCGACGGCAAGCCATCTTCCAACTCAAACAACTTGGCTTTCACATCCTTGATGACTTGGTGCGCATTGGCCCCGAAGCGGGCCACAATCACGCCGCCCACCGCTTCGCCCTGGCCGTTCCAATCCCCCACCCCGCGCCGCTCTTGGCTGCCAATCTGCAAGGTGGCCACGGTGCCAAGCAACACCGGCGTGCCCTTGGGCCCAAGGCCGACCGGCACCAGGGCCAGATCCTTCAAACCTTGCAAATAGCCGCGGCTGCGCACCATGTATTCGTTCTCGCTCATCTCCACCACCGAGCCGCCGACATCGTTGTTGGAGTTTTTGATGGCTGCCATCACTTCGCTTAGCCCCAAGTGATAAGCCTGCAACTTCTGCGGATCCAGCACCACCTGGTATTGCTTGACCATGCCGCCGATGGCCGCCACCTCCGACACATCATCGACCGCCGACAGCGGATAGCGCAAGTACCAATCCTGCAACGAGCGCAATTTCGCCAAATCCAAATTGGCGCGCACCAAGGGCGTGCCGGTCAATGGGTCTTGGCCAGCCTGATCGAACACGCGCCGGCGCACCAACGCCTCGCGGCTCTTTTCGGGGGCATCCGCAGGTTTGGCGTACCAGTGATTTTCTTTCGCGTCCAACCACAAACCCTTGGGGTGATCGGGGCTGTAATAACCTGTTTTGAGCACATATTGGTAGACCCAACCCACGCCGGTGGCATCCGGCCCCAACTGGGGTGCCACTCCAGGGGGCAACAAACTTTTGGCAGAATTAAGCGATTCCAACACCCGGCTTCTGGCCCAGTAAATATCGGTGCCATCGGCGAACAGCACATAGACAAAAGACTGGCCAAACATGCTGTAGCCGCGCACCACCGTCGAGCCAGGCACCGCGAGCATGGCACTGGCCAGGGGATAAGTCACCTGCTGATCCACCACCTCCGGATTTTGGCCGGGGTATTCGGTCGTCACCACCACCTGCACATCGGAGAGGTCGGGAATGGCGTCCAGGCGGGTGTGGAACACACTCCACATGCCGACCACCCACAGCAGCGCCGCCATCAGCAACACCAGCAGACGGTTCTTCATTGAAAATGAAATGATGCTGGCAATCATGGTTTACTCCTTTCCTTTGGGCGCCAGCGGAACCGCCGGGTCGGCGCATTCCTTCATGTCCACGGCGTAATAAGGGTTGGCCGGCGCGTCGCCTTGTTGCAACCAATCAGCCTTGGCCATCGGGCAGTGCATCAAAAACAAACCGGCAGCCATCTTGTCAGAGGGCGGCAACACCTGGGTTAAAGCAATCATGGCCGCGCTGAGTTCTTTGAAAAATTTGCGCTGCTCGGCCAGCGGTTGGCCCTTGAGTGCTTCGGCCGCTTGGCCCACCCGCATGATTTGCGCCATACGCCCATCTTGCCCCAGCGCGGCGTGCAGCTTGTGAGCCGCTTGCACCAGCACATCGGCATTGAGTGGGGTTTTGTCTGTTTCCCCCGCGCCCAAACGGGTGGACAACGCCAGGTAAGCCGACAGCACGCCGTCCGACTGTCCCGAGGCCATCGGAAAAGAACTGCGACCGTCAGGGAGCGGGTGGGATTGGCTTGCCGCCAAGGAATTTGGATCAGGAAACACCCCCGCTCCCTGACGGTCGCGGTTCTTTTCGGGCATCCCTTGATTTTTTTCACGGATGAACTTCTCCACCGCCTCTTTCAGTCGACTTTCGGAATCAATCAAGAACTGCCCGCTGGAAACTACCTGCTCGCCCGGCTTCAAGCCCGACAAAATTTGCACCCGGCCTTGGTCGTCGCCAAAACCCATCTGCACTTTGCGCGGCGCAAATTTGCCGCCGCCCTGGGCCACGAACACCAATTGACGGTCACCGGTGTCGATCACCGCCTCACGCGGGGCCAGCACGACCTTGTCGGCCAAGTTTGCCTGCGCGTGCAGGGTGGCGTACATGCCTGGCTTGAGTTCCAACTTGGTATTGGGTATTTCCATCCGCACCAGTGCGGTGCGGGTGGCGGGATCCACCTGCGGATGGATGAACAGAATTTTTCCCGTGATGGTTTCGCCGGGCCGCGAGGCCACTGTCGCCTCGGCCATTTGCCCCACCTGCACAAAGGGCAAATCCATCTCGAACACTTGCGCATCCAACCACAAGGCGGTGTGGTCCACGATTTGAAGCGCCATGCTTTCAGCCTTGACCATGGCCCCCTCCACCACCGGTTTTTGCGTCACATCGCCTTCAATCGGACTGGTGAAGGTGATTTCTTCCGGCGCCTTATCCAACTTGGCCAGTGCCTCGATCTGCACGCGCGGCAGGCCCAACAGTTCCAACTTGCGCGCGGAAGCGTCGTACAGCGTGGCGGCCATTTGCTTGGAGGAGTCTTCCACCGCCGAAGCCTTGGCGCGCCGGGCGGAAATCAATTCCTCTATGCCCACCTGCAACTCGGGGCTGTACAGGTCGAACAACGGATCGCCGACCCGCACATGCTGGCCTTCGGTCTTCACCTGCAAATGGCGTATCCAGCCCGAAACGCGCAAGTTGATGTCGCGGATATTCGGCTGCGCCTCGTTGAGGTAGCCGACCATGCGCACAGAACGCACCAACGGACCTTCGCTCACCGTGGCCAGACGCACGCCCATGTTCTGCATCACCGCCGGATCAATGGTGACGGCGGCCCCATCGACCGGCGCATTGCCAGGGCCCCGTGTGTTAAGCGGCGTCAGTTTCATGTGGCAGATCGGGCAATCGCCCGGATGATCCTGAATCACCTGCGGGTGCATGCCGCAGGTCCAGAGTTGTTTGGGGCCAGCCTGCACTTGCGCCTCGGATGACGCCGGGACATGGAACAACGCCATCACGCGGTCATGCTCCAAAAAGAGCAGGATCGCCACCAACAACAGAAGAATGACAAGAATTGTTTTTTTCATGGGGTTATTTTTTAAGGGAAGAATCAAGGGTTTCCATATCCACGCCGGCCAGTGCTTCCAACTCGGCCAATTTCTTTTCACGATCGGTGCGGGCCTTGGCCACCGCCAGACGCACCATCAGCAAGCCGCGCTGACGGGTGATCACCTTGGCGTAGTCGCCGCGGCCGGCGGCATAGGTGTTGACCGCCTCGTCGCTGGCGAGGCCGAGCACCGGCAGCAGACGCGTCTCGTACAGTTGCGCCTGGCGCTCGTCGTCGCGCAGCATGACCAACGCCGCCACCAGGCGCGCCGCTTGGTCGTACTTGGCCTGGCGCAAGGTCGCCTCGGCGCCTTTTTGCAGCGCATCCGCCTCGTCAATGCCGCCGCGGATGGCCGCCACCGTGGTCGGCAGCATCACCCCGGCCCCGATCATTTCCACCATCGCGCCGGAAATGGAAGCCGACGGCGTGAGGTCGGGGATCCACTGCATGCGCGCCAGTTTCAAGGCATCCTGCCGGCCTTTGACCTGCTGGACCAAGGCGGCCAAACGCGGATTTTTGGCCACCGAAGCCGCCAAGATGGCGCCATCGTCGGCCACCAGCGGGCGCGGCGCCGGATACGGATGGGGCGCCGGCAAGCGGTGGTCCGGCCCGTAAGCCAGCATGCCGTTGAGCGCCGCCCGCGCAGCCCGCACATCAGCCTGTGTTTTTTGCAGCGCATCTTCGCCCAGCGTCAAATCCGCTTGGGCCTGGAGCAAATCCCCCTGCTCCCCGCCGGCCTGCACTTGCGCCTTGGCCGCCGCCAGCCCCATCTTGAGCAAACCCACATCCTCACCCAACAAGCGTTCTTTCTCAGCCAAAAACGCGTAATCGGACCACGTTGAAAGCACCTGTTGTTGCAAGGCGAATTTCACCTCCGCAAAGCGCTGGCCGGCCGCCAACGCCTGATCCAGCGCCACCCGCCCAGCCTGCTGTGCCTTGGTCGGGAAGGAGATTTTCTTCATCGGAAAGCCGGCTGAAAAAGTGGTGCCGTCAAACGATTTGATGCGGCCGTTATCCAGCATCTGACTGAAGCCCAGTGTCAGATTGCTGTCCGGCCAGGACGAGGCCACCTGGATCCGCCGCACCGCCGCCAACCAATCGAAATAGGCGGCCTCCAACTCGCCATTGGCCAGCAAAGCCCGGTGCAGCGTTGCCTGCCAATCGGGCTTGGCCGGCAACGCCGGCAGGCTGCGCTCAGAGAAAGCTTTTTGATATGGCTTGCCCGCATCCGCCGCTTGGTCGCGGGCTTGGCGGGTGCCGGCAGGCGTCAAGGCGCAACCGGCCAGGCCCAATGCCAAACAGGCGATCAAGGCGCAACTTGAAAACACGGATTTTGAACCCATCAAACAGGCGGACATGATGCCCCCTTGCAAAAGGAAAATGAACAAACGCCTGCGCCAAACCTTCCGTTTGGCGGGCGACATTCCTCAGGCAAAGATCATCAGATCAGCAACTGGCAATGTAAATTGAGCAGTGTGTCCGGCGGCGGCAAACTCCATTGCCAAGCGCGGGCCGGGGCGAACACCGGCGCCGAAGACGCCACCACCACCGGCTGCAAGGTGCCGCAGACCGTATCGAAGAACAGCGGTGCATTGGCAGTGGCAGCCACCGCCAGTTGCGCCTTGGCCAAGGCCTTGCACTTGGGGCAATCCGAAGTGGTGCAGCCCCCTTTGCCGGCAACCTCATGCTTGTCGGCATGCTTGGCGCAACAAGACGGCACATGCTCCACCGCCTGCGCCGCAGCCATGCATTCCCGAACACACTGGGCATGCATCCACCCGGCACCCGCCAGCGAGGCGAGCCAGAAGGCGGCAACCAGAATCGGGAGGAATAAGCGGCGCATGGATGTCTCCATTATGACCGAAGACCTGGATGGAGGGTCATTTTTTTCAAAAAATCACCTCGCATCCCGGTACCGCACCGTCAAATAAACACTGGCAGGCTCCTTGCCGATGTTCTCGATGGCGTGCGCCACGTCGGCGGAGTACAAGGCGGTGTCCCCCGGCTTTAAATCCAAACTTTTGCCACCGCAGACGACGCGCACTCTGCCAGCCACGATGGTCAGCATTTCACGGGTGCCCGGGTGATGGGGCTGGCTCTCCAGCTTGCCGCCTTTGGGGAAATCCAATTCGTAAAACTCCCATTCCTTGTCCAGCCAGGACGGATTCAACTGACGGCCGTTGCAGGCTTGGTTGGTGAACATCTTGCGGTGCGGGTCGCCGGCTTCCACCACCTCCAATGTGGCTTGCGCGCCCTCTTCGCCAAGCAGTTGGGCCACCGGCACCGACAGTGCCATCGCCACCCGGTACAGCACCGACAGCGAGGGATTGGCGCAATTTCGCTCGATCTGCGACAGCGTGGCTTTGGACACGCCGCTGGCGCGGGCCAAGGCGTCAAGGGTCAGACCCGCCTGCTTGCGGGCGGCCGCCACCCGCGGCCCCAGTTTGCTGGCGGCGGCTTGGGCGGCGGCTTCAATGGGGCGATTTTTGGGTGAGGCCATGGGGTGGATTTTCATTAAATGAGAATTTGTTCAGCATATTGGATAATTGCGCCGATGTTCAGTATAGTAAACACACTTCCACCCGCAACCCACTCCCCATGCTCAAATCCCTTTTCCGCCCTGCCGCCAAGTCCGCCACCCCTTCAACCGCCCGCTTCACCGGCGACGAGGCGGACATCCTCGCCATCGGCACCCGCATGCTGGCGGTGGCCCGCGCCAATCCCGACCCCAAGGGCATCAAAGACCAGTTGGCCGACTGGGCCATGCAGGACGGCGGCTTCAAGGTCAACCTGTTCCGTTTCATTGATGTCTATCCCAAACTCCAGCACGACCCCGAGTTGGTTTACGCCGTGCTCAAGGAATACCTCTCGCAGCCCGGCGTCAATATGCCGGCCGGCGCGGCCGCTATGCTGAAAATGGGCGCCATGGCCAAAGGTCTGGTCAACCAGCAACTGCGCGGCAACATCGAAGCGATGGCCGCCCGCTACATCGCCGGGGTGGATGCGGCAGAGGCGCTGCCGCACCTGAAAAAACGCTGGGAAAGCGGCGTGTGCTTCACCGCCGATTTGCTGGGCGAAGCCTGCGTGTCGGTGCGCGAGGCGGAAATCTACCGCGAGCGCTACATGGACCTGATCGTCAACCTGTCCGAGGCGGTCAAGGACTGGCAGGACGGCGGCACCCTGGAGCGCGACCACTTGGGCGTCGTGCCGCGCGCCAATGTCTCGATCAAACTTTCGTCACTGGCCGACAAATTCGACCCCACCGACCGGTCGGGCTCCATTGACCGCTGCTTCATGCAACTGAAGCCGCTGCTCATCGAAGCCGGCAAGCGCCATGTGCTGGTCAATTTCGATGTCGAACAGGAAAGCACCAAGGAACTCAATTTCGCCATTTTCAAGCACTGCTGCGAGCAGGTGGACTTCCCCGCCGGCTTGGCCATGCAGGCCTATGTGAAGAGTGGCGACGCCGACGCCAAACAGGTGATTGACTGGGCCAAAGCCACCGGCCGCCAGGTGACGGTGCGCTTGGTCAAGGGCGCTTATTGGGATTACGAAGTCATCAATGCCGAGGAAAAGGGCTGGCCCATTCCGGTGTGGACCGACAAGCGTTCCTCCGATGCCTGTTTTGAACGCATGGCGCAATTGTTCATCGACGCCATGCCGCGCACCGCCGGCGAAGGCGGCGTCAAATTGGCGCTGGGCAGCCACAACTTGCGCTCCATTGCCGCCTGCATGACCATGCTGGAAAAAGCCGGCCTGCCCAAAGCGGCGCTGGAATTCCAGGCGCTGTATGGCATGGGGCACGGCGTCAAAGAAGCGGTCAAGGCCGAAGGCTACCGCCTGCGCGAATATGTGCCGGTGGGCGAACTGGTGCCGGGCATGGCCTATCTGGTGCGCCGCCTGCTCGAAAACACCTCCAACGAATCCTGGCTGATGCAGGGCCTGTCCAAAGACACGCCGGCGGAAAAACTGCTGGCCTCGCCGCACGATCCAAGCCGCGTCGAACCCAATCCGCACAAAGACAACCGCCTCTCCCCCGCAGTCGACGGCGTGGGCAACGGGCTGGCTTTCCGCACCGAACCTTTCCGCGACTTCTCCAAGGCCGCGCAGCGCGACCCCTTCGCCGCCGCCATCGGCAAAGTGCAGGTGCCGCAGGTGAAAAACGACGCCACCGCGGAACAGGCCGATGCCGCAATGGACGCCGCCTTCAAAGCCTTCCCCGCCTGGCGCGGCCGCAGCGCCAAAGAGCGCGCCAACATGCTGTGCAAAGCCGCCGACCTGATGCGCGCAAAGCGCAACGAATTGGCGGCGGTGATGGTGGTGGAAGCCGGAAAACCCTGGAAAGAAGCCGACGGCGACGTGTGCGAAGCCATCGACTTCTGCGATTACTACGCCCGCACCGCGCCGGCCCTGTTCGACTTCACACGGCTGGGCGCCTTCATGGGCGAACTCAACCAGGTCGTGCATCAGCCCAAGGGGGTGGCCGTCATCATCAGCCCGTGGAACTTCCCGCTGGCCATTGCCTGCGGCATGACGGTGGCCGCACTGGTGACCGGCAACACCGCCATCTTGAAACCCGCCGAACAGACGCCCGGCATCGCCAAGCTGCTGTGCGAAATCCTGTGGCAGGCCGGCATCCCCAAGGATGTGTTGCGCTTCCTGCCGGGCCAAGGCGAAACCGTGGGCGCCAGTTTGGTGCGCCACCCCAAGACTTCGCTCATCGCCTTCACCGGCAGCAAGGGGGTGGGCCTGAACATCATTGAAGCGGCGGGCAAAACCCTCGATGGCCAACCCAATGTCAAGCGCGTGGTCTGCGAAATGGGCGGCAAGAACGCCATCATCGTGGATGCCACCGCCGACCTGGATGAAGCCATCCCCCACATCCGCCAAAGCGCCTTCGGCTTCGCCGGCCAGAAATGCTCGGCCTGCTCGCGCCTCTTGGTGCACGGGGCCATCCATGACGAATTCATCAAACGCTTCTGCGAAGCGGTGCAGGCCCTCAAAGTCGGCGACCCGCGCCTGCCCGGCACCGATGTGGGGCCGGTGATTGACGACGAGGCCGGCGAAAAAATCCGCCACTACATCGAACTTGGCAAACAAGAAAACAAACTGCTCCTGGCCCACCAACCCGCCGAGGCGCAAGTCTTGGGAAAACCCCTGATCGGCCCGCATGTGTTCGAAGTGACCTCGCCCGACTGCGCCCTGATGCGTGATGAAATCTTCGGCCCGGTCTTGGCCGTGCTCAAGGTGAAGGACTTCGACGAAGCCTTGGACATCGCCAACGACCACCCCTACAAACTCACCGGCGCGGCCTTCACCCGCACGCCGTCGAATCTGGAAAAAGCACGCCGTGAATTCCGCGTCGGCAACCTCTACCTCAACCGCGGCTCCACCGGCGCCCTGGTGGGGCGCCAACCCTTCGGCGGATTCGGCATGTCGGGCGTGGGCTCCAAGGCCGGCGGGGCCGATTATCTGCTGCAATTCACCGATCCGCGGGCCGTGTGCGAGAACACCCTCAGGCGGGGGTTTGCGCCGGAGTTGCAGAGTTGAAGCAACAAAAAAACGCCGCGCCAAGAGGCGGCCGGACTTTCACACTGAAACGAACTCCCTTAGGGCTGCTCCGATCAAGGCCTGACCCGGTTCGAGAGCCGTCCCATGCTGGGCCCGGCCGCCCCTTGGCGCGGCGAATGCCACCCATTGGGGGGCGGGAAGTATAACGTTTGTGCCGCACCGCCGATCTTGCCGGCCCCAAATGGCACGAAGACGCTTTTTCACCGCCATGGGCGCAACTGGTTTGTAACGGCCGCATAAAAAGCTTGAGGTGCCTCTCCCCCCTCCCTATCATCCCTTGCGCGCCTTTCCCTCCGCCTTTTCCGATCGCACCCGCCCATGCCACACCCCGCCCCCCGTCTGCTTGCCTGCGCCGCCCTGCTGCTGGCGACGCTGCCCGCGCTCTCCTCCCGCGCCGAAGTCACCTTGACCGCCCCCCCGACCCCGCCGGAAGCGCCCCACGTGCCGGCGGCCGCGCCCGCGCCGGCCGTCCAACCCTTTTCGGACCAGGTGGTGTTTGGCGACCTGGACGCCTTCCATGGCACATTCAAAGGCTTGTCCCCCGGCGGACTGGTGACTTGGGAACGCAGGGATTGCGCTGCGCCCTTTCAGATCAAGACGGAAGGCATGGATTTCATCGCCCTAAGCCGGACCGCTCCACCGGCGGCGCCTGCCAGCGCCATGCTGGTGCAACTCAACAACGGCGACAGCCTGACCGGCACCCTGGTCGAATACACACCGGAAAAAATCATCCTCGACACTTGGTACGCGGGGCGCATCGCCCTGCCCACGGCCATGGCCCGCCGCCTGATGCCCGCCTCCGGCGCCACCACCCCGGTGCTCGATGGCATCGGCATCAGGGCGGATTGGAAAATCCAAAACGGCTACGAAAATTACATCAAGTTCTCCAAGGATGCCATCCTGTTCGCCAACAGCGGCTGGATCACCCGCCCCGTCGCCTATCCCAAGAAATTCAAACTTGAATTCGAAATTTCCGGCGGCATCACCAACCGTTTTTACATCCGCCTGTTCGACACCAAAGACGGCATCAACAACAACCAGAATTCTTTCTACAACTTTACTTTCGACGGCAATTCCGGCTCCATCTACCGCTACTCCCGCAACCAAGGCAACCAGTCGCTCGGCCAATTCCAGGCCAACATGAGAGAGGGCCCCCTCACCGTCACCCTGCAGGCCGATGCGGATGCCCACGCCATCGCCCTGTTGATCAACGGCAAGCAGGTTGCGCTGTTGCGCGACACCCAGTTGTTCCCCGACGGCAAGTACATTTCCTTTCTGGGCGACAACAACCTCAAACTGACCAACCTCACGCTGGCCCCGTGGTACGGGCAACTCGGGCAGGAGGGTGCCAAAGCCGCCATTCCCACCGCCGACACCCTGGCCTTCCTGGAGAGCAAAGACCAGATGAGCGGGCAGGTGACGGCCATCAAAGAAGGCAAAGTGACGCTCAAAACCGCCTTTGGCACCATGGAGATTCCGCTGGATCGCGTCCAGATGATGGAACTGGGCGCCGCCTGCAACAAAATGCCGGCCGCCGGCAAGGACGCCGTCCAATTGTTCTTTGATGAAACCAGCCGCCTCACCGTGCAGCCCAAGGAAATCAAAAATGGAAAAATCACCGCCACCTGCGACACCCTGGGCGATTGCACGCTGGAGTTGGCCGCCTTCAAAAAAATCTCCTTCAATCTCAGTGCGTCCTTCCGCGGCGATGCGGCGCTGAAAGCCCCCGCATCCGCCAAAGAAGGGGAAGAGGCGGAAGGCGCGGTGGAGGTGGTGCAGTAATCCGGCCCATCCATGCGCGCTTCCCCTCATTTTGTGCGGATTGCTTCTGGCCGGCGCGCCGCCCCGCCAGGCCGCGCCCCCGGTTCCCCTGGTCGCCCCGCCAACCGGAAACAACCGTTTTTATGTGGCCGACTAAACTTTCCCCCAT
>CAZKVP010000031.1:28981-32844 GCA_964556215.1 uncultured Phycisphaeraceae bacterium | reverse complement strand
GCGAAGCAGTGCTTGTTCCTGGCCAGGGGTGCAACCCCTGGACATGGAGTTTCAGGGGGTTCCACCCCGAAGGGGTGGAGGGGCTGTTCTGCTCCACCCCTTCGGGGTGGGAGTGTTTCGGGCTTTTTCCCAGGGGTTGCACCCCTGGCCAGGGACGGGCGCTGCTTCGCAGCGCGAAAGCGGCATCAGGCCGTCGCGACCCTCCTTCAATGCTGCCGCGGTGACGGATCAATGGGATAGGGCACGGCGAAGATGTACTCGAACCAGATGCCGCTGATGCGGCCCTCTTCCGGGTTGTCCACCACGCCGTCGCCATCGTCGTCGCGGCCGTTGATCAGGGCTTCGTCGGAATAAGAGGTCACCAGGCCTTGGGAATCATGCAAGCGCACGCGCAGGCGGATCAGGCGCGGCCAGTCGGATTGGGGCATGCGCCAGTCCTCGCGGCTTTTGGGATTGGCGTCGGCGGCTTGGGCGGGGTTGTTGATGGTCTTGAGGTATTCGGCAAAGATGTCGCTGTAGGTGACGGTGAAATTGTTGCCTGTGCCGAATTGCCGGGTCATGGCATCAACTTGGTTGGCGGCGGAAGGGATGCTTGCCGCCGGCGTGTCCGGCGTGGGGTCGCCGGCAGGCTTGGCCACACCGGTGCCGATCTGGGTGCCGTCGATCTGCTGGATGGCAATCAGTTTGCCGCCGGCGTAATAGGGCCAGATGGTCGCGGCAGTCAGCGCCGCGATTTGGGCTGCGGAGTAGAGGGCCGGCGCCACGGCTCCGGTTGAATCCGGCGTCGTCAATGTCAGGGTCGGGGTTGGTGCGGGCCAAGTCAGCCACGGCCCCGGGCCCGCGCTTGACTTGACCCACATGCCATATTGCATGGGGTCGGGCGTCACGCCATCAGCCAGGAAGGCGTTCCCGGTGCCGCCCGTACGGTATTTTTCCCCGTTGGGTCCGGTGACCGACAAATTGGCACCCACCATTGCGTCCCCCGGCAGCATTTGCGCCCCCATCAGATCCCCGAAGTTGGTGCCGTCGCCGGCGCCGGTGGCGGCGGCCGTGACGGTGGCGCCAGTGATGGGATACGGTCCGGCTGGCGCCGTTTTTCCGGTGTAGTCAAAGCCTGGGGGATAGGGAAAGCAGTGCAGCCCATTGATGGGAGGTTGCGGCTGTGGAAGCGTCGTCTTATCGGGGTTGGGCAACTTGAATGTATCCCATCTGTTTTTGTAGCACGAACCATCCTGCCGGTAGCCGAACCGCACCAGGCGGAATTGGTCGTCATCGAAACGGAACACATACGGTTTGGGCACATTGACCGCCGCATTGCCCGTCTGGTTGGGTTTGTTGTCCGTCTCGCCGTAATCAAACTGGAAACGGTTCGGCCAGGTTCCCCCGCCGAAGCGTCCGCTTGGCCAGGCGGCCAGAGAGGGGGCAAAGCCCGTGGGGAATGATTTGGTGCTCCATGGGTTGGTTGCGATGGCGTTGTATTGCGCGAGCGTTGACCCGGTCAGGTGGGTTTTGGTGGTGGCATCCTTTTGCGCATTGGTGTGCAGCTCTTCGGGATACCAGATGATGGCGCCGGCCAGCGGGTGGTTGGCGGGATAGGTGTCAATTTGCCCGTCCTTGTCAAGGTCGCCGGCCCATTGCACCACGATCTCGCTGCAGTTTTCAAACAGGCGCAAATGGCTGTCGGCGATGTCGCTCAACTGGATGCCGCTGTTGGTGTCGCCCTGCTGCAATTGCTTGAGGTCAATGGTCGGGGTGGTCACGGGGATGCGGGCGTCGCGGTTTTTCTGCTCGGCGGGGGTCATGCCGGTCCCGATCAGGTTGGCGACATAATCATCGTCGGTCCACCCCCCGGCCAGGGCCGCGTCTTTGAGGCCGGGCCACACGGTGGTGGTGGCTTTGACCAGGGCACCGGCCGTGGTGTCGTCGCTGGTGGTAACGGTGCAATCCAGGGCGCCGGCTTTCTGGTCCTGCACCAGCAACTTGGCCTGACGCCCGACCAGCCACAGATGCGCATGCAGGCTGACGTCACCGGATGAGCCGTCGCCGGCCGTGTAATTGCCATCCTTCACCGCGCCATACCAGATGCGCGCCTCCCAACTTGAGGCGGGGCTGATGCTGGCGGTGCTGGGGGCCTGGTTCTGCTGCAGGGGCAGCATGCTGACCCATGGATGGGGTTTGGTCGCGTCGCGCTTGGACAGGAAGACCAATTGGTCGGAGCGCAAGCGCACCTTGTTTTTGCTCATTTGCCCGTTGGGCAGCGGCACATAGCCCTCGCGCAGGCCGGGCACGATCAGCAGGCAGCCGCCGGCGGTGGGGTTGGGGGCCGAGGCGGAGGCCAGCGTGCGGTCCGGGCCCTGAATGGTGGCGGCATCCATGCGCAGGCGCGAATCCACCGTGGTGGCGGTGAGCATCAGTTGCGCCTTGGCCAGGCTGATGCGCGTGCCGCGTTGGGTCTGACTGAACAGATAGATCACGATGCCGGTCATGATCATGGCGATGAGCATGGTGATCATCAACTCGATCAGGGTGAACGCGCGTGCATTCGGTAACCCTGGGAGCGCGGGCTTACAAGCCCGCTGCGGGAGCGAGTCGGCAAGTGGCAGAGGGTGTGGGCGGCGGCGTGATGGCATGAGGTTTAATAAAAAGGAATGGCTGGAGGGGTGGCGAGAGCGGGACACTTGGGGCCCAAAAACAGGGTTGGCGGGTCAGTGGGGCTGCCGGGTGTGACATGGGCATCTTGCCCATGTGTCTAACGCCCATCTTGGGCAAGATGCCCGTGCCACATTCAATCCGTCAGGTTGTCCCAATCATGGAACACCGTGCCGTTGCAGTTCTTCAATTGGACCGTGGAAACCCACGGGCTGGGGCCGCCGGCCAAGGGGGCGGGGGCCACCAGAATCATGCGGGGCGCCGGATCCGTCCAGGAATTGGGGCCGCGGCCTAGGGTCGGCTTGTTGGCCGTGTAGGTGGTCGTGCTAAGCGATGGGGTGACGCGGATGATTTGGTAGGTGCCGTCATTCCACTGGTCTGCTGCATCTTTGTTGACCCCAGCCGGCAGATTGGCGTATTCGGTGGCAGGATCCAGCAATTCCTTGACTTTGAAAGGGGTGGGCCAGGCGGCAGCCATGAAGGAATCGCCCACCTTGAGGCGGCGATCCACATAGGACGTGGGCTTCCCGGTGTTGGCGTGGTCGGTGTTCATGTCCTTCCAGAAATTTTGGAGCCGGGGGTTGCCGGCAACCGGATTGCTGGCGAAAACCTGCGGATAGCGCACCAAAAGCAGGTCTTTGTCGCGGTCATACACGATGGCGTAGATGGGGAGTAGACTGGGAACCGGGTACAGGTACTTGTAAGTCGTGCGCCCGGGAACGGTGGCAGAAGTGTCGGCGATTGGCGGAGTGATGTAGGTGGTGAAAAAATTCCAACCGGGGTTGTTGTAATAGTTGATCCAACTGGTGTTGATGCCGCCAAGGTCTCCTTGGTTTCCCACGCACCAGCCCCGGAGCATCGGGTTGACATTGGTGGGGTTGCCCCCATAGGCGGTCACCGTGGCGTCATACTGTGAAGGGCTGCTGATGCCGAAGCCTTGGCCCACTCCCGTGCCCCAGAAAGGCCAGCGGTTGTAGGCGGCCGAATCCGGCAACCCGGCCAGCTGGGAATCTCCGCCCTTGGACCGGAAATAGACCGGGGTGCTGGAATGCAGGGCGATCGCAGCCCCACCTCCACCCAAGCCCGGGTTCCAGTCCGTCGTTTCCAATGGCGCGGTGTAGTTTTGCTCCGCCTGCTCGGGCCATTCATCGCCGGAATTGGCGCGGGTGGTCACCACCGACAACTGCCAGTCATGCGTGCCGGCAACGGAATAC